>JBBKXQ010000133.1:0-4140 GCA_037969565.1 Acidimicrobiales bacterium
CCCTCTTCGATGTGCCGTTGACACGCAACATGCTCGACGGGATGAAGAGCGTCACAGCCAAGCGTCCCATTTCAACACTACTGAACACACACTCGAACGGAGATCACTGGTTCGGCAACCAATTGCTCAAAGATGCTGAGATCCTTGCTTCCAGCGCTGCGGCCGAGGAGATGCTCACAGCCGGCCCGGAACGACTCGAGGCGTTACGGGCCATGCCAGGGCCGGTCGGATCCTTCGCTCGGGAGATCTTCGAACCATTCGACTGGACCGATTTCGAACCCACGTATCCGACTCGGACATTCGAGGACAAGCTCACCTTGGATGTTGGGGGGACTTCAGTCGAAATCATCAAGGTTGGTCCCGCTCACACGGCAGGAGACACGATCGCCTACGTGCCGAGCGCAAAAACCATCTTCACCGGCGACATCCTTTTCATCGGCGGAACGCCCATCATCTGGGCTGGCCCATTGTCGAACTGGGTGGCAGCTTGCGACTTGATGATGGAGCTCGACGCCGAGACCATCGTGCCAGGGCATGGTCCTGTGACCGACAAGTCCGGAGTCCAGCAGGTGCGCGACTATCTGGTGTTCGTCGACGAGCAGGCTCGTGCTCGGCATGCAGCCGGGATGTCAGCCGATGATGCAATTGCTGACATAGCTCTCGGCGAGTTCGGCGACTGGGCTGAGCACGGACGGATTGCTCAGAACGTTCTCGCTGTGTATTACGAACTCGACCCCACGCTCACCCAGCGAGACGTGATCTCTGTTTTCGGCAAGATCGCTGAGCTCGAAGGGCACACTGGTTGAGCAACCATGATCGGGCCCCGGCTTCGTTCAAAGGTCGCTCCCGATTCCGATTCCGATTCCGAGCCGACGAACTACGGAGAGGGGCACGGCCGTTGAATGAACGCCCAGCGTTTCAGGGAATCGTTCCGGTATTGGTGATGTTTTCGGGCGATTCGGAGAACGCTTCGAGAAGCCTGGTGCGGGAGAGACCGTCGGCGAGAGAAGCGAGCCAGAACCCACGACCAGCGTCGTCTCCTGGCCGGCCCAGAACCTGCTGGTAAAGCGCATCAACGAGTTGTTCGTCTGTCGGGCTTTCGCCGTAGCGCTGCACCCATTCCGCTGAGGTCGCGAACTGGCCGGCGATCGATCCGAGCGTGGCACCCTTGCGGTACGTGTCTGTCCAGTAGGCGAACCCTGTGTTGTCCGGCGATCGTCCGAAAGCGGCCTTGTACAACCGCAGAACCTTCGACTGCTGAGAATCGAGCGGCTGAACCGTGCCGGTGCGATCGATGTTTTCCGGAGAGTCGGCGAACGCGATCAAGAGGTCTCGGGTCGGCATGCCTGCGCTGCGGCGCGTCAGCCAATAGTCGATTCCCGCTTGTTCGCCGGGCCGGTCGAGCACGTTCACATACAGCCCAGTGATGAGATCGGTATCGGTCGGCTCCGACCCGAAACGATTCTTGAACTCGTCCGACCCAGCCATGGCCGCAGCGATCGCGGCGAGGGGCGTTCCCGTTCCGTACAGCCCCGTCCAGTAGGCGAACCCTGCCGGGTCAGGGCACGCCCGAACACGGCCCGATACAGCCGCAACACCTGATCGGTAGCCGGGCCAGTCGGCGGACCGGAGCTGGGTTCCGACGGCGGTTCGATCGGCTCAGGATTGTCCTGCCAGCGAGCAACCTGCCGACGGACGACCGCAGCGTAAGAGTCGCCCAAAGGGACGGGCGTGGCGAGCTCCATGATGCCGCTGGCGGGGCCCGCCGTGTAGAACCCGAAAATCCGCCCCGAGACGAGGTCGACGTAGCCATTTCCATACGCGGGATAGACGAAATTGTCCCCCATCGATGTCTCCTGCGTGCCGAGAAGCTCACCGCTGGTCGAAAACACCTGAACCGTGGCTTCCGCCGGCTCCTTGTAGCCGACGACGACCGTCTGGCCCCCATCGTCGACAGCGATGGCTTTCACGCTCTCGTAGGCGACGGATTTGGCCCATCTGATGCCGCCATCGGATCCGTAGCTCACGATCCTGGCACCACTCTCGTCACTGGCCGAGGCCGCAACCACCACTCCACCATCGGGGGTCGGCGCAGGGCGCATGAAGAGGCACAACGAGCCAAGAACTTCGAAATCCAACGTGACGTGCACGAACGACAAATCGTCGGGATCGACGATCACCAGCGATTCCCCGCAGTCCGAATAGAACAAGCCTCCCTTGAGAACCCCGAACACGGTGCCGGCCCCGTTCACATCACCGATCCACGGCGACGCATTCGAAGTGGGAGGCAGCGAGTCGGGCCACGTCGTTTCGATATCAGCACCGACTCGTCGATGAAAAGAGACGAACGGGCCCAGACTGGCGACACCATCTGGGGTCGGACCGAATGACACTCGTTGCACCGCAAACGGACGTTGCGGATCGATCCGTGCCGAACGAGTGGTCGCCAGGACACGCCCATCAGCCGGATAGAGAACGGTCAACTCGTATCCCGAGCTCTCTTCGTAGCTAGCGATCCACAAGTTTCCGTCGCCCCGAGGAGAACCGACGATTCTGAAAAGGAGCCGCTGATGCCGCGCCGTTGTTGTTGCCAGAGTCGACGTCCGTCAGGTGCCGTTGCGTAGACCGTCTCACTGTCTGTCGTATACATCACGCCATCGAGTCCGATGGTGCCCTCGCCGCATGCGTGTCCCAGGTCGAGGAATTCTCCTGGCCCGGGCCAGAGAACCATTCGGCACTCACCTTCGAATGTGACTCGGCCCAGACGCTCGCCGCTCGGCCCCCAGAAGCCGAGGGGCCGAGGCCCGGAGTAACCGTCGGGGAGCATGAAGTTCTCTTCGGCCGGAGCGGGCTCGGATTGCGTTTGGGCGAGGGCCGGCCCTGCCGCTCCGGCGAAAACGACAACCGTCAGGAACACCGCCACGAGCGAACGGGCCCGGGGCACAAATGCCATTTGTCGCAAGACCAACGCTCCTTCATTCTTGAAGCACACAGTCAAGGATGGGCTGAGCAAGAACGTAGGACGGTAGACCAGCGCGCATAGTCCGGAGAGTCGCCTCGTTCTCTTGCTCAGCCGCTCCGCAGCCGAGTTGACGATCCGGATCAGCTGAGCCGTCTCGGGTCGAAGGGTGTCGAAGTACAGAAGGTCTTTGGACCCTGACCGTTACTGAATCGTCGAGGCAATGATTCGAGACGCGGCGACACCGGCGCAGCAAGGAGGCAGGTCGTGGATTTCGAGGTCTCGGAGGAGATGACCGTTCGGCTCGCGATGATCAGCGAGTTCATGGATCGAGAGGTCATCCCCCTCGAGGGTGAGATGTTGCACGGCGACGCTCACCAGCTCGAACTCGCGGTCGCCGAGGCACAAGGCAAGGTGAAGCAGATGGGGTTGTGGGCGCCGAACCATCCGGTCGAGTTCGGGGGCCTCGGCTTGTCGATGGTCGATCACGGCCTCTTCGCCGAAGCGGTTGGCCGCAGCCCGCTCGGCATGACTGTGTTCGGCACCCAGGCGCCAGACGCGGGCAACGTCGAGATTCTGCACAAGTACGGCACGCCGGAGCAGCAGGACCGGTGGCTCCTTCCGCTCGTCGACGGGTCCATACGCAGCTGCTTTTCGATGACCGAACCCGAGACCGCAGGATCGAACCCACTGCTGCTCGAGACCACCGCTGTGAGCGATGGAGACGACTACGTGATCAACGGTCAGAAGTGGTTCACGTCGTCGGCCGACGGCGCCGCCTTCGCGATCGTCATGGCCGTGACCGATCCCGATGCGTCACCACACCAGCGCGCCAGCATGATCATCGTCCCGACCGACACGCCCGGGTTCGAACTCGTCCGCAACGTGAGCGTCATGGGCCACGCCGGGTCGGGCCATGCCAGCCACGGCGAGGTTGCCTACCGGTCTTGCCGTGTGCCGAAAGCGAACCTGCTCGGATTAGAGGGTGGCGGTTTCGTGATCGCCCAGGACCGACTCGGCCCGGGTCGCATCCACCATTGCATGCGCTGGCTCGGCATCGCTGGTCGGGCCTTCGAGATGATGTGCGAGCGTGCGAACCAGCGCACGATCGACCCCGACGGCTCGACGCTCGCCGA
The DNA here is from genome assembly GCA_037969565.1 of Acidimicrobiales bacterium. Lineage (GTDB taxonomy): Bacteria > Actinomycetota > Acidimicrobiia > Acidimicrobiales > SZUA-35 > SZUA-35. The sequence goes on from JBBKXQ010000133.1 coordinate 4,096, forward strand.
CAGCCAGGTCATCCAACACTGGGCGGCCGAACTCGACACCGAGAT
>JBBKXQ010000134.1:0-29886 GCA_037969565.1 Acidimicrobiales bacterium
TTGGCTGACGGCCTGATTGGCGGGGAGCATCTCGATGCCATCGCTCGCACCGCCAGCTCCCTTGACGAACCCACCCGCGAAGCACTGAGCGGCATGCAAGACCTCTTGGTGGACGCCGCAGCCCGGATGCCGGTCGATACGTTCAACCGGCACCTCCGCCGCGAGGTCGACCGGATCCGTGACGACCACGGCCTGAGCCGGGCTCTGCAACAACGGGCCAGATCCGAACTCAAATACTGGACCGACAAAGACGGCATGGGCCAAATCCACGCCACCCTCGACCCCGAGCGCTACGCCGTGCTCACTGGCGCTATCGAGCGTGAAGTGTCCGCCCTGGCCAACAAAGCAAGCGACGACGGCACCCCGGCGAAGAAGAACTCCACTTTGGCCCTCGAAGGGCTCCTGGAGTTGGTGTCCCACGGCAACGGCCGTCAAGGCCGAGCCCATGTCACGTTGGTGGTCGACGCCGAAACGGCGTTACACGGCCCGCATGAGCGTTCGGTTCGCCAAACCGTTGATGGGGCTGAGCTCCCGCCAGAAACCATCGACCGTTTCTGCTGCGACGCCGTGATCAGAAAAGTCGTGATCGACAAGCGGGGTGTCCCGATCGATGTCGGGCGAAGCGCCCGCACCGCGACCGACGGCCAATGGGCGGCCCTCAAAGCCATCTACTCATCGTGTGGATGGGAGGGGTGTGATCGGCCGGTCAGTTGGTGCCAAGCCCACCACATCAAAGAATGGGACCCCCACCCAGGTGAAACCGGCGGGTTGACCGACCTGAACAATCTGGTGCCGTTGTGCAACCGGCATCATCACGCCGTTCACGAAGGCAAATGGTCGATCGAACTCTTGCCCGACCGAATCCTTCGGATCCGAAGACCCGACAACCACCACTGGGCCTCCGCCACACCCGACCGACTCCACGATTGGCCGGAGCCACACCGCCCCGACCGGTCCAAGCAGAGAACCACCGTCGGGTGACGGGGTCGTTGGGGTGATCGCCAACGGAGGGCTCAGAGGTCGGCGGCGGCCAGGGTGTCGCCGTCTGATAGCGATGTTCGGATGTCGACGTCGGCCCTCGGGGCCACGTCGGGGCAGAAGCGCAACGATGCGAACTCGAGAGCTTCCCTCACCTCGGCGACGATTCGTGGGGCATCCGAGCGGTTGCATTCGACCACGACCGAGTCATGCACCGTCTGCACCGGCATCGCCCCGGAATAGTGACGGAGTCGATGGTGGAGGTCGGCGTATGCCGCCAGCATGATGTCGGCGACTCCGCCCTGAATCGGAGCATTTCGCCACGCATTCACCATTGCCGACACCCGTTCCCTGGCCGATCGCTGCAGACACCGTTGGCTGATCTCTGGGCCAAGCCCGACCTCGATGGCCTCGACGTACTTTCGACGCAAGGCGCGATCCTCGAATTGGCGCTCGATCTCAGCATCTGAAAGCGATGAGTTGTTGGTGCTCAACACGAGTGAGTGATCACCTTCGAACTTCCGACGGATGTCGACGAATTCGGGTGACTGATCGCGGACCGCGTCGATCGTCACGCCCAGGAACAGTCGGTCGAGGTGGAGATTGAACTGCTGGCGCCGTCCGGACACGGTTCGGCTGGCGAAGGTGAATGGCTCGCCGCTGTGGAGCAGAGCGACCGGTGCGGAGTACCGCATCAGCCATTCGATGTCGGCGACGAGGTTGCTTGCGTTCGATTGGAGTTGATCCGGATGCACGGCCGCAATTTCGGTGGCCGATGGCCATCGGTTCTGGGTCCTGCGGAAACTTCGACGGATCGAGGCCATGTCGGCAAAACCACGAGCCAAACGCAGGGTGACGGGCCAGTCGATCTCGGACGTCTGCCCTCGGATGACCTGAATCTCGGCGATGCGTTCTTCGGCCCAGGCGGCCGTGCCGGGGTAGGTGCGGCGATATTGGTTGAGGAGGTTTCCGGCCTCCTCGACGGTGGTTGGTGTGCCTTCGGCGCTGAGGGACCGTGCGAGCGCCGAGGCTCCGGATCCGTAGGCGATGCCGAAGTTGAGGGCCTTGGCGATCTGACGCAAGTGTTTGAATCGGTCGGGGTCTTGCGCCTCGAGATCTGCCGGTTCGAAGCCGAACATGCTCGCCGCGGTGCTCACGTGGACGTCGTCGCCGCGGGCGAAAGCCTCACGCAGGGGCGTGTCGTCGGCGACTTGGGCGAGGAACCGCAACTCGGCCTGGCTGAGGTCGGCGTGGACGAAAACCCGATCGGTCTGGGCGGGGCGAAAATACGGCTTCATTCGCGGGGTGAAGTTCTGAGCGTTGGGATTCCGACTGGCGAGGCGGCCGGTGTTGGTGCCGACCACCTGCAGATACTGAGGTCGCAACCGGCCGTCGTCGTGCATGTGATCGAGGATCGAATCTCCGTAGGTGCTGAGGATCTTCGTGTAACTCCGGAAATCCAGAAGGGCCTGGGCGAGGTCGCCACCGATTTCGCGAAGCACGGTTGCGGTGACCGAATCGAGGTCGTCGAGCAACCGGGCCGTCCCGTGGCGAAGTTTGGTCCATGCGAACACCTCTGCTTCGGACCATCGATTGAGGGCTTCACGCACCTGACGGTCTGAAGCCGGATTCCACGTGGGTTCGACGATGTCGTCGAACAGGGTGCCCTGGCCGCCACCGGTGAGGCCGGCCAGATTGCCGACCACATCTCGGTTCTGCTTTTCGATTCGTTGGAGTTCGGCCTGCCAATCAGACCAATCGAAGGGCAAGCCGGTGCGCTCCATCTGATCGAGGAACGGACGAGCACCCATCTCGATGGCCGCAATCTGTTCCAGGCCTGCCGCTTCCAGTTGGCTGCGAATTGCGTCGCTGACCCAAAGCGTTTCGACGGCGTCGGCGGCGGCGTAGGAGATCTGTTGGGGGCTGAGATCGTCGAAGGCGGTGTAGGAGAGTTGCACCGTTCCCTTGCCCTCGGCCCGGAAATCGAGATAATGCTCGGTGGCCCAGGCGAGGCCGTGAAACCAGGTGAACCCGCTGCGGCCCTGATGGATCAAGGCATCGGCGAGCTGGGCATCCCACCAGGTGAGGCCGGTGGTGGTGTCGACCGATTTCCAAACCGCGGCATCGACCACCCGTGCGTCGAAGCTTGCGTTCCACGCGTCGGCTGTGATGTCAGTGAGCAGCGGGGCGAGACGTGTTGCGTCGACATCCCGTGCGTCGAGAACGAACGCCTGCTCCGATCCGTCGACCGAACGGACGGCGATGGACATGACCCGCATTTCGCCGGCTTGTGGTCCGCCGATGGGCACTTCGGTGTCGATGGCGATTCGCTCGGCTCGATCGAAGGCTCGTTGGATGACGGGCAGTTGGGACGAATCGTTCACGAATGTGCAAGGCACCTGGCTCGGATCACGCGTCACACGATCGACGTTAGGACTTCCCTGTGACATTCCGACCGCTTGTTCTGAGTGGGTGGCGCGGCGTTGCTGGCGCGGCATTCACTCAGAAGGGCAGGCCGACATAATTCTCGGCGAACGAAGTCTGCGCCGCCTGGGAGTTGGCGAGATAGTCGAGTTCGGCTTCTTGGACCCTGCGGCCGAAATCGCCGTCGTCGGGAAAGCGATGCATGAGGTTGGTGAGCCACCACGAGAACCGCACCGACTTCCACACCCGCCGCAGCGCCGTCGTGGAATAGGACTCGAGCCCGGTTGTCGCTCGACCCGACAGCGCATCGTCGAAGGCGTTCGACAAGTAGTACACGTCGGACATGGCGAGGTTGAGGCCCTTGGCCCCCGTCGGGGGAACGATGTGGGCCGCGTCTCCGGCGAGAAAGAGACGGCCATACGACATCGGCTCGGCCACGAAACTCCGAAGGGGGGCGATCGACTTCTCGATCGAGGGGCCGGTGACGAGCCGTGATTTCGCGTCGTCGGGAAGTCGGGCCGCCAGTTCGTCCCAGAACCGGTCGTCGGACCAGTCGTCGACGTGATCGGTGAGCGGGCACTGCACGTAGTACCGGCTGAGTTGGGCGTGGCGCATCGAACAGAGCGCAAAACCCCGCTCGGAATGGGCGTAGATCAGCTCGTGGTCGACGGGAGGAGTTTCGGACAGGATGCCGAGCCAGCCGAACGGGTAGACGCGCTCGAACTCCCGCCGAACCGAGGCGGGGATCGATGGTCGACTGACGCCGTGGTAGCCGTCGCAGCCGGCGATGTACTCGCAGTCGAGGTGATACTGCCCGCCCCCTGCGGTGTAGGTGACGAAGGGACGATCGGACGTGACATCGTGCAACACCACGTCTTCGACCTCGTGGACGATCCGCACGCCCGCAGTGTCGAGGGCGTCGTACAGATCTTTGGTCACTTCGGTCTGGCCGTAGATCGTGACCGGCTTGCCGGAGAGCGCGGCGAGATCGATTCGCAACTTCCGACCCAAGAACGACAAGCCAGTTCCGCCGTGGACGAAACCCTCGTCGGTCATCCGGGTGGCGAGGCCGGCATCGGTGAGCATGTCGACCGTTCCCTGCTCGAGAACACCGGCCCGGATCCTGGACAAGACGTGGGCCCGGGTCTGGCGCTCGATGACGATGGCATCGTGACCGGCGAGTTGCAGTCGCTGGGCCAGCATCAGACCGGCCGGCCCGCCCCCGATGATGGCCACCTGGGTCTTGATCGATCTCGTCATGGCTGCATCATGGTGGAGAGAATGAACTCGAGGGACCCCGATTGTCAACAATCGGTCGTCCGAGTAGTTTCCGGGGCGTGATCATCGATTGTCATGGCCACTACACCACGACGCCCGCCGCCCTCGGGGAATATCGCGAGGCCCAAAAGGCAGCGCTCGCCGAAGATCCTCGCCATGTCGGCGAACTCGGCCAGATCGCGATCAGCGACGAACAGATCCGCGAGAGTCTCGAAGGGGCTCAACTGAGGCTGCAGCGGGAGCGGGGCACCGATCTCACGATCTTCTCGCCGCGGGCGAGCTGGATGGGCCATCACATCGGCAACCAACACACGTCACGGTTCTGGACCCAACACACGAACGATCTCATCCGGCGGGTGTGTGATCTCTACCCGCAGAACTTCGCTCCGGTTTGTGCCCTCCCGCAGAGTCCCAACGCCAGCTCCGAAACCAGCGTCGGCAACAGTGTGTCCGAGCTACGTCGTTGCGTCGACGAGATGGGCTTCATCGGCTGCAACCTCAACCCTGATCCGTCGGGCGGATGGTGGACCGGCCGCCCGCTGGACGATGAGATCTGGTTTCCGTTGTACGAGGCGATGGTCGAGCTCGATGTCCCTGCCATGGTGCACGTCAGCGCGGTGTGCAACGACAACTTCCACGCCACGGGATCGCACTACCTCGGGGCCGACACCACGGCGTTCATGCAGGCGATGACTTCCGGAATCTTCAAGAAGTTTCCCGAGATGCGCTGGATCATTCCTCACGGCGGGGGAGCGGTGCCCTACCACTGGGGGCGCTTCAAGGGCATGGCCGAAGACTCCGTTCGCAAGGCCGAGGGTTCGCTGTCGGCCGTAGGCACGACGTTCAGCACGGTGGATGAACTGCTCGACAACATCTACTTCGACACCTGCGTCTATCACCAGCCCGGTATCGATCTTCTCACCGCGGTCATCCCGTCCGAGAACATCCTGTTTGCATCGGAAATGGTCGGGGCTGTTCGCGGCGTCGATCCCGACACCGGCCACTTCTATGACGACACCAAGCGCTACATCGACGCCGCCGCCCTCAGCGATGGCGATCGGGCGTTGATCTTCGAAGGGAACGCGCGACGAGTTTTTCCTCGACTCGACGCGATTCTCGACGCGATCCTTCCCGCTGCAACCACAGGAGTCGCCCCGTGATCGGCGCCCCGCAAAACCGAAATGTCGTCGTCCGAGACATCGATCGAGCCGACCTCGAGATCGCCTCCCGGATCGGTGCCACCGGCACCGCAACGGTTCACGAGGGGATTGGCCGCCGGGGATACCTCGGAGCCGACATCGTGGCCCGTCAATCCGGAGCCCGCATCGGTGGCACGGCAGTCACGGTTCTCTCCCATCCGGGAGACAACTTGATGCTTCATGCTGCCGTCGAGGTTTGCCGAGAGGGCGACATCCTGGTGGTGGCCAACACGGCTCCGTCCACGCACGGAATGTTCGGCGATCTGTTGGCGACGTCATTGGCGTCCCGTGGTGTCCGCGGTCTGGTGATGGATGCCGGCGTTCGTGACGTAGCCGACCTCAATGAGATGGGTTTCCCGGTGTGGTCGCGTCACGTGAGTTGTCAGGGCACGGTCAAAGCGACCCCTGGTTCGGTCAATGTTCCGATTGTCATCGGTGGCGTTGTGATCAATCCCGGCGACGTGATCTGCGCTGACGACGACGGCGTCGTCGTTGTGGCCAGGGTCGAGGCCCCCTGGGCGCTCGAGAAGGCCGAGTCACGAATCGACAAGGAGTCGGCCACGCGGGCCCGGTTGGAGGCCGGCGAATTGGGGGTCGACGTCTATGGGCTGCGAGCCAAACTCGATGAGCTCGGCGTGGAGTACATCGACCGACTTTGATTGCGTGATCAGCCGATCGTCGTGATCAGCCGATCGTCGTGGTCAGTAGACGTCAGTAGACGTCGGGGTCAGTTGACGTCGGGGTCAGTTGAAGTCGTAGAGCCTGGTGGGATTGTCCACGAGGATCTTGTTGCGGGTCAGTTCGTCGGGGGCGTAGGCGGCCAGAAGGTCGAGGAGCACGCCTTCGTCGGGCATCACTTTCAGGTTCGGGTGGGGCCAGTCGGTGCCCCAGAGGATGCGATCGGGGGCGGCCGCGATCAGGGCCCGAGCAAACGGGATGACGTCGTCGAATGGTGCGATCTTGCCCGCGGTCAGACGTTCGGCACACGAAATCTTCACCCAGCATCGTTCGTCGTTTCGCATCAGCGCCAGCAACTGCTGGAACGGCTCCTGGTCGACCCCGAGTTCGGCGGGCACCCGAGCCATGTGATCGATGAGATACGGCACGGGCATTGCATCGAGGAGGTCGGTGTAGGACGTGAGGTCCTTGGCATCAAAGTGCAGAACCACATGCCAACCGAGCGGCTCGACTCGGTGCACGAGTCTCCAGAACGTCGCAAGATCGGGGGCGCCGCCGAGGTGGGCCACGAAGTTGAAGCGAATTCCCCGGACGCCGGCTTCGTGGAGGTCGGCCAGGTCGTGATCGCCGAACGAGTCATCGATCATCGCCACGCCGGCGTACCGACCGCGGCCCCGTTGAATTGCGTCGACCATCGCCGAGTTGTCGGTGCCGTGGCAGCTGGCCTGGACGAACACGGCCCGGCTCAGACCGAGCCGTTCCTGGAGACGTTCGAAGTCATCGATTCCCGAATCGGGCGGCGTATAGCTGCGATCGGGGGAATAGGGAAAGCGCGCCCCCGGGCCGAACACATGGCAATGGGCATCGCACGCCAGCGGTGGTGGAACGAAGGAGGTCGGAACCGATGCCTGGGGGATCGGGCCTGGCACGGTGGGAACGAGCGGCTCGGTGTGGGGTGGGTTGGTGGTGGCCATTCGCAGTCTCCGTCGGGATCCAGTGATTGGTGGTCGGTGATGGGTGAATGGTCCGGTCAGGTCCTCGGAAAGGCCATGCCGTCCATGAGTTTCCGAGCCGTCCGGACGATCCCCGACCGCTGAGCGATCGGTTGGTCGTCGACCCAGCGCAAGTCGATGGACGCATCGAAGGTTCCGGTCGGGTGCTCCACCGCGATCTGCTGGGGGTTGGAAATCTCGGCGATCGTTGCCGCCGGTGATCCCGGTAGCAGCGTTGCGGTGGCAACACTGACCGCTCCGAGCACGCCGATCGCCTCGTGGCACCGATGGGGGATGAAGGTGCGGGTGTTGATGGCCCCGCCACTCGCGGGAGGAGAGACCATGGTGAGCTTGGGCACGGTGGTGTCGGTCACGTCGCCCAGTTCCATCAAAACGCCGGCTTGGATTCGAATCGACTCCAGTCGCGTTCGGAGTCCGGCGTTGGCTTCGAGTTCGTCGGGCGACTCGTATCCGGTCACCTCCAGATCGATGGCCCGCATGACGACGACGGGCATGCCGTTGTCGATCATCGTCACGTTGATTCCATCGATGACGTCAACGATGTTGCCCGTTGGTAGAAGCGTCCCGCACGAGGAACCCGCCGTGTCGTCGAAGTCCAGCAGGATCGGAGCCGCTGCGCCGGGAACACCCGAGATGGTGGTGTCGCCGTCGTAGACGACGCGGCCCTCGTGTATCCGGACCGTTGCGGTGGCCGTCCCGCCGGTGTTGAGGAGGCGAATTCGTACCGTTGAAAGGCGGGCCGCCGTCGGTTCGATCAGCCCTCGTTCGATGGCAAACGGCGCAACTCCGGCGAGCATGTTGCCGCAGTTCTGGCGATCGCTGACCCGTGGCTCGTCGACCGACACCTGGAGAAAGAGGTAGTCCAGGTCGGCCTGTGGATCGGACGATTTCGCGACGACCGCAACTTTGCTGGTGAGCGGATGCGCTCCACCCAGACCATCGATCTGGCGGTTGTCGGGTGAACCCATCAGGCGGAGCAGGAGTTCATCGCGTTCAGCCGAACTGTCGGGGAGGTCGTCCCTGACGAAGAAGAGCCCTTTCGACGTGCCTCCGCGCATCAACATGCAGCGGACGCCGGTCGTTTCCACTCCAGCCATCGACATGCCGGCAGTGTGCCAAGCCCCGGCAGGATTGTCGACAATCGCAGTGTGATCCGGTGGGGATAGCGGACGATCGAGGAATGAACGTAGGTGGAACGATCAGGGACGCCGGGGCTTCCAGGGACCAGTGATCAACCGGGCTCCTCGTTGGAACGTGAGGTAACTCCACGCCCACTTGAAGAGGACGATCAGTCGGTTCTCGAAGTCGATGAGAAAGAAGATGTGGATGGCCCACCACGTCACCCAAGCGATCCATCCGGACAGCCGCAACCGACCCACGGATCCCACGGCGGATGACCGACCGATCGTGGCGAGTTCGCCCTTGTTGCGATAGCGAAACGTGGGTCGGGGAGCCGCCCCGAGATCGGCTCGTATCACCTCGGCAACGTGGGTTCCGCCCTGGATGGCGCCCTGGGCGACACCGGGAACCGCCGTGCCGTTCGACGTTGCGTTGGCGATGTCACCGATGGCGAAGAGGTCGGGGTGTCCCGGAATCGACAGGTCAGCCTCGACGTTCACCCGGCCCGCCCGGTCGGTGCTGCCTCCGACCATGGCGGCAAGGGGCGACGCCTCTACTCCGGCACACCAAATCGCCGTGCGGGTCGCAATCGTTCCGTTGTCGGTTTCGACAGCCGTCTCGGTGATACCGGTGACGGTCAGCCCTTTGCGGACGTCGACGCCGAGGCGCACGAGTTGCCTCTCGGCTTTGGCTGCGAGCGATTCGGGATAGTTGCGCAGGATTCGGTCGGTCCCTTCCAGCAGGATGACGGTGGCGGTCGCCGGGTCGATGGACCGGAATTCGCTGGTCAGCGTCTTGAAGGCGATCTCGGCGATGGCGCCTGCCATTTCCACGCCAGTGGGACCCCCTCCGACGACGACGAAGGTGAGGTGGGCTCGGCGTTCGGCTTCGTCGGTGGAGCGTTCGGCCCGCTCGAAGGCCAGCAGTACTCGGCGGCGAACCTCGAGTGCGTCTTCGATCGTCTTGAGACCGGGAGCGCGAACTTCCCATTCGTCATCGCCGAAGTACGAGTGGGTTGTTCCCGCGGCGAGAATCAGGTAGTCGAATCCGTATTCGGTTGCATCGTCGAGTGTGAGGGTCTTGGCGACCGGGTCGATGTGGCTGACCTCCCCAAGAAGCACCGTGACGTTGGATTGTTTCTTGAGGATCGAACGGATCGGGTGGGAGATGTCGGCCGGGTTCAAGCCGGCGGTGGCGACCTGATACAGCAGAGGTTGGAAGACGTGATGATTTCGCCGATCGATGAGCGTGATGCGAACGGCAGCATCAGCGAGATGTTTCGTCGCCGCCAGTCCACCGAAGCCACCTCCGATGACGACCACATGGGGAAAGGAGTTGTTGTTCACCTCCTGCGCTCCCCTCATCGACCGTTCGCCTCTCGTCGATCGTCACCAGTCGAGCCGAGAATAGTCAATCGGGGCCGACCGTCACGAACAAACCCTTCGAACCATGGCCGACCACCAGGCTGCGAAGTCAGTCGCGGAAGCCCAGGTCTGAGTCGAAAGCTAGGGTCGCAGGTATGGATTTCGCCGTCGCCCTCGCCTACTCCCACCACACGCCAATCGAGTACATCCAGGCCTCGGCGCAGATGGTCGAGGCGGCGGGCTTCGTCGGGATCTGGGTGCCCGAGCACGTCGTTTTCATGCAGGACTACGCGTCGAAGTACCCCTACACCGACGATGGCAACCTGCCCGGCGATCCGGAAGGAGTGCTCGATCCCTTCACCGCACTCACGTTCGTCGCAGCCCACACCACCACGCTCCGACTCGGCACCGGAATCTGCCTCGTTCCCCAACGGCAACCCGTCTACACCGCCAAGATGGTGGCCGATCTCGACTACCTGTCTGGCGGCCGCGTCGACTTCGGGGTCGGCGTTGGTTGGTTGGAGGAGGAGTTCGATGCGCTGGGCGCCGACTTCTCATCCCGTGGAGCACGCTGCGACGAGTACCTCGACACGATGAAGGCGCTGTGGACGCAGAGTCCCGCCTCGTTCTCGGGCGAGACGGTGAATTTCGAGAACGTCCACTTCAACCCGAAGCCGGTCCAGAATCCTCACCCGCCGATCTTCGTCGGTGGGGAGAGCAACGCCGCGATCCGTCGGGTCGCCACTCACGGTGATGGCTGGTACGGCTACAACCTCACGCCCGAAGCGTTGGCCGAGCGGTTACCGCGACTCGACGAGGAGCTGGCCAAGGCCGGGCGGAGCCGCAACGAAATCAAACTCCACGTGTCGCCGAATCGGTTCCGGATCGAACGCGACACGGTCGAGTCCTACCGCGAAGCGGGTGTCGACCAGCTCGTGATGCCGCTCTTCGCCCGCGATCTCGCTGGGCTCGAGACTCGCATCAGCCAGCTCGAGGAGTCGCTCGGCATGTCGTGAGGCCGCACTCCGGGCCAGTGGTACCCCAGGCCGAATGCCGGCCTCGGCAACGATGGCCGAGACGCTGCTCCCGTAGACCCCCACCATCTCTTCGCCGGTGATTTGTCTGGGTGGGCGAGATCGACGAGGCTCAACCGACGACGACGGCGATCGACGGAACGGACGAGAATGACTGAGCCCATCAGCGAGTTGGAAACCAGCGGGTCGAGCGTGCCGTCCACAGGGGTCGAGCACCTCGACGTCGTGATCGTCGGCGCTGGGATATCTGGGATCGGTGGGGCCTATCACCTCACTGACCAGTGCCCAGGAAAGTCCTTCGCCGTGCTCGAGAGTCAAGCCGGATTCGGCGGCACGTGGCGGACTCATCGCTATCCCGGCATCCGTTCCGACAGTGACCTCTACACCTTCGGCTATCGGTTCAAGCCGTGGACGAGCGCACCGATCGCCACGGCCGAGGAGATCATGAGTTACATGGGTGAGGTGATCGACGAGAACGACCTCGCCACCCACATCCGCTACAACCACGAAATCACCTCGGCGAGTTGGTCGACCGACGAGGCCCGTTGGACGCTCGACGTCACCCGTTCTGATACGGGCGAGAGGCTCGTCATCACGGCCAACTTCTTGTGGATGTGTCAGGGCTATTACCGCCACTCCGAGGGCTACACCCCCGACTGGCCTGGAGTTGATCGCTTCGAGGGGCAGATCGTTCATCCCCAGAACTGGCCACAAGACGTCGACTACGCCGACAAGAACGTCGTGGTCATCGGGTCGGGAGCAACAGCAGCCACACTCATCCCGGCCATGGCGCCACGGGCCGCTCATGTCACGATGCTCCAACGTTCACCCACCTACTTCTCGACCGGCCGCAACGTCAACGAGGTGGCCGACATGCTGCGGGAACTCGAGATTTCCGAAGAATGGATCCATGAGATCGTGCGGCGCAAGATTCTGCACGACCAGTCGGTGTTCACTCGTGTGGCGGCCGAGCAGCCCGAGTTGGCGAAGCAAGAACTCTTCGCCGGTATTCGGGAACACCTGGGCGAGGACTACGAAGTCGAAACCCATTTCGGACCCAGCTACCGGCCGTGGCAGCAGCGCATTGCCTTCGTACCCGACGGTGATCTCTTCAAGAGCATCGCCGCCGGCAAGGCCTCGGTCGTCACCGACCAGATTGCGACCTTCAACGAGCGAGGGATCGAGCTCGCGTCGGGCGATCAGCTCGATGCCGACATCATCGTGACGGCCACCGGATTCAACCTCAATGTGCTCGGCGACATCGCGTTCACCATCGACGGGGAACCGCTGCAGTTCCACGAGTCGATCACGTATCGGGGCGCGATGTTCACCGGTATCCCGAACATGGCTTGGGTGTTCGGCTACTTCAGGGCGAGCTGGACACTCCGGGCCGACATGGTCGCCGACTTCGTCTGCCGCCTGCTGCACCACATGGATGATCTCGGGGCTTCGACCGTCACGCCGACCCTGCGAGAATCCGATGCCGGCATGAACGTGTCGGCCTGGGTTGATCCCGAGAACTTCAACCCCGGCTACCTGATGCGCGGCCTGCACCTGCTTCCGCAGCAGGGAGACCTCGAACCGTGGAAGCACAAGCAGGACTATTGGACTGAAAAGGACGAGCTTCCGGCGGCCGATCTCGACGACGGCACGCTCACCTTCAAGTAAGGCGAACGCAGTCTCAGCGCCGCCACCGGACTGCGAAGGGCGGACTCGTCGAGCGCCCCATCAGAGGGTGGGATCGAGGACCCGCCCGATGAAGAGCGGCTCGCCGCTTTCATCGTGTTCGATCGTGAAGACGAAGGGCCGGTCGGCTCGGAACGTCGCAGGAGGGGGAGCCGACGTAGTACTCATGACGATGGCGGTGGCGGCGCTTGCCGTCGTGCCGTACTCATCGACCTCGATGGTGGCTTGATGGTAGGCCCCGGAGATGTAGAGGTCGGTCGTGCCCGTGACGGCCGAGAAGTCCGCCTTCCCCGGGTCGAACGCATCCTGCATGCCGAGCGCCTCGAAGATCGGCTTCAGGTCGGTGGGCGTTGCGAACTCGAACTTCGGCAACGAGAGATCGATCTGGAAATCGGTACGCAGCGCGCTGACCTCGTCCAACAATCCGTTGGAGATCTGGTCCGAGATCTCATCGAATCGACCGGGGTCCGGAAGTAACACGACCATCGAGTAGCCGCCCCAATACGGCAGCCGGACCATCCGCCAACCATCGCCCTCGCCATAGGTCGTTCGAACGCCAGCGGTCATCAGATCGACCTCGACCGTGGAGCCATCGAGCAATGCGAACTCCTGGCGTGAGGTGCGTTCAGGGTCGAACTCGTTGATCCACTGCGCCTTGAAGAACACGGTGTTGACGAGCACCAGGCGGACGAACCCGTCGATGCTGCCCTCGGGAAGCAGGTCGAGGATTCGTTCCCTGGTCTGGTCGGCAACCCAGCGGTTGATCAGGAGGCGGGCCGCCTCCGGATTCGCCCTGAAGTCGACGGTGATCAGATCGGCGCCGTACTCCTCGGCGAGCAATTGAATGAACGCGTCGAGGAATTCGAATCCGGCTTGGCCGAAGGGTGTGTTGGTGATCTCGAGTTCGAACGGATCGGCCCCATCGGAAACCTCTTCGAGGCTGATCAGTTGATCGACGGCATTCCGTCCGGCGTGCCACTGATCATCAGGCCCATCGATACCGAGGGCTGTGCGCATCTCTTGTTTCGTCTCGTTCTCGGCTCCCGCCTCGGCCATCGAGAACGCGGTTGCGATGCTGTAGGGCGAGACGATGAAGTTCGCTGCTTCGGCGGTCGCGATCAAACCGAACAGCTTCGCTGTCAGCGCTCGATCGGCGGCCACGACGTTCGATGTCGGAGCGTTCGGATCCGCTGCCGTTCGTGCGTAGGAATGGTTGATCGGCGTGAGCGTGCCAGATCCAGGTTTGCTCGGGACGGTCGTCGATCCCAACAGCCTCCCGCCCGAGTCCGAACCGCAGGCCGCCAGTATCCCTGATGCTGCCAGTGCGAGAAGAAGCGATCGCCGAGTCGGTGTGTTCATGTGGCTCTGACGACCATGCCGTCGACTTGGTTCCCGGGGCCGTCACGGGCCGGCGTCGACGAGTACGTCCTCGCGATCGGTCGAGGTGATCATCACTCGCGTGACGGCGCCGACATCAACCGCCGCCGCTCCGGTGACTTTGGCTCGACCGCCAGGGGTGGAGGTCCACGTGGCGGCGACGATCCATGTGCCGGACTCGTCGACAGCCCAGAGCTGGTAGGCATCGCGCTGAGGTAGCCCGGTGAGGTTCACTTCGATATTGGTTCCCCAGAGGCGCCCATCGATGGCGATGGTTCCGGTTGCGGCTGCGTCGAAAGCGAGTTCGGTTCGCTCGGAGTCGTCGTTGCTGCCGCCGTTGGTGACGGCCGTCCATCCGAACGCAACGATGAGGACGATGACGGCGGCCGCCGCAGCGACGGCCGCGAGGCGCCACCGACGCATGTTGGCGCTGAGTCGGCCGTAGTCGTGATTGGCCCGGGCGATGGCGAGTTGTGTGATTCGACCCTTGGCCGGGTCGTCCTCTGGCTTCCCGGGCGGCCCCACCTGAGCGAGGAGTCCGGGTAGGGCTGCGAACTCGCCCACATCGGTCTGGCATTGCGCACAGGCGCGGAGATGTCGCTCGTAATCGATCCGTTCGACTGGGTCGAGCGCCCCCAGTACATAGGCCGCCGCCCAATCTCGAAACTGATCGTGATTCTCGGTCATTGCAGGACCCCACGCTCTTCGAGGTGGCCTCGCATCGCCTTGAGCGCGTAGTAGAGGCGGGACTTCACGGTGCCCGGCGGGATGTGTTGATTGCGGGCGATCTGGGTTGTGGTCCGACCGTTGTAGTACGCGTCGATGACCGCCGCTCGATGCTCATCGCTGAGAGCGCCGAGGGCATCGGATACGTATGAGGACTCCACCAGTCGGTCGATGTCTGGGTCGTCGATGGGATCATCGGCGGGATCGGCCACCGGCAGCGAACGTAGGTGCCGCTTCGCTTTGCGATGGTGGTCGGCCGCCGCGTTTCGGGCGATCCCGAACAGCCAGGCCCGTTCGGTTCCTCGGGTCGGGTCGTACTGATCGAAGTGACGCCAAGCCCGCACCAACGTGTCGGCGACCACCTCCTCGGCGTCCCGAGGATCGCTGAAACGACCCCGGGACCACGCCAACAGCGACGCCGAGTGATCCCTACTCAAGCTCTCGATGATGGGCCGTGCGGTCGAGTCGATCATGGGTTTGGGCTTCATCGTGGCATCGGGTGCCCCCGGATGGGCTGCGCCGACATCGGTGTCGACTGCTCCCCGACCACGGAGACCGGAGTTGAACCTCAGCCGACGGTGATCTGAGCTGGGACGACGGCGACGTCACCGGCTTCGGTGGTGGCCGGAGAGTCGGTGGTTTCGTCGGGCGGGTTGAATTCATAGACACCGTTGTCGTTGATGTCGATGTGGGCCATCGGAAACACAGGCCCTGACGCCGTGAGCGCTTCGTCGAGCGTGATACTCACGTCGGTTGACTCGCCCGCAGGCAAGAGATCGCTGTGGCCGATCACCGGTCCCGGCGATCCGCCCGCATCACCGTGTACGGCGATGAAGCCCGGTGCCGGCAAGGTGATCGACGCCACGACGATGGTCGATCCATCCGACGTTTGATCCTCGGCCGTGATCGAGGCGGGCGTCGTCGGTGGCGCCGCATCTCCGTCGGAGGAAGCGGCGGTCGTTTCGCCACCTGCGCCGTCGGTCGTCGTCGTGGCTGCCCCGTCGCTGTCACTGCTACAGGCAGCGGCAAACAGGGCGAATGTCAGCAGCAGTATGGGGAATCGCATTCCGGACTTCATCAAAGGCTCCTCTGACTCGAGGTCGATTCGTGGAGGTGAATTCTTGGGGTTCGAAGGTCTGTTACGTCGATAGCGGCCGAAACGGTTCACTCCCCGATCAACTGATGCTGATCAACCAATGCTGATCGACCAATGCTCAGGGGGCGACCGTGATCGATCCCGTCATCGACGAATGGATCTCACAGAAGAAGGTGAACGTGCCGGCTTCGTCGAACACGAACTCGAACGTTGCGTCCGGGTCCAGGAACCCCGAGTCGAACGTGTCGTCGGACGCGGTCCACGTGTGGCCCACACCGTCGGCGTTGACGACGGAGACCGAGGTTCCAACCGGTACCGACAGGGACTCGCCGAAGCTGAAGTCGGCAATGGTGATGGTCGCCGATTCCGCATCCGACAATCCGGCACCGGCACCGTCATCTGTGTTGCCACCGGCATCCGTGCTGCCACCGCAGCTGCCCAGAACGATTACGAGCGCCAGCATCCCGCCGAGAAGAAGCGAGGGCTGAGGCAATCTTGGCCCATATCGGGGCGGTTCTGGCTGGCGTACTGACGATGGTTCGGTTGCTGAGTTCGACATGAGTGCAGATACGACGCTCCGCCTCCGTTCGGTTCACCCCGAGTCGGCAGATGTGTTGAACTGACTGATGTGTTGAACTGGCTGAGTAGTCCGCCCGGCGAGCGATTCTCGAGGAGCAACCGAATGTCACAACTACGCAAGGTCGATCACATCACCTACGCATGTGCGAAGGGAAACATCGAGAAGTGGGCGTGGTTCCACATCGAGGTCGAAGGCGGCACGCTGATCAACCGGATCGATGATGTTCGGCCCGATGACTCCGACAGCAGCATGAAGATCTGGTGCATCGACTACGGGGAGTTCGGTATCGCGTTGATCGAGGGGATCGATCGGGCCAACAAGTCGCAGGTCACGAAGTTCGTCGATCGCCACGGTGACCACTCGTGTCAGCACGTTGCCTACGACTGTTTCGACCTCGACTCCTTCGCCCAGCGAATGAAGGATCTCGGAGGCACACCTCGGGGCGACATTCTCGTGCGCAACGACGGTTTCGGAATCTTGAAGCAGATGTTCGCCCGGGGGTACTCGCCCGGAGATGCCGCCGAGGAGAGCTTCGGTGAATATTGCCAGCGGCCGCATGTCGACGGATCAGACGACGAAGTCGCGATCACCTTCGCGGCCGAGACCGGCCGCGGCTTCTACGATCAGATCGAAGACGCGGTGGCCAACGACGACGAGGATCCATTCTTCGACTTCGAGAAGATGCCTGCGGGCTGGACCGTTCCTGAGGCTCAGCCCAAAGGAACGTGAACAGACCCGAATCAGAGGTGTTCGTCGGTGAGTTCGAGAAGGTCATGTTCCAGCTCAGCCACGCGACGGCCACTGGCGGCATGCACGAGTGAGGCGCTGGTGCCGTCGACGAACGATCGGGCTTGACCGGCCAGACCCTGCGCCCACCACAATGCCCGGGCCACCTGCCACCACCGGAAGGCGTCGTCGCGCCACAGTCCACCCTCGGCCTCATAGCCCGACCGGAGAGATTCGAGTGTGCCGAATCCGCCCGTTGTGAGTTCGTTGTTCCCGAACCGCCAGAATCGGGTGCACAACCAGGCGAGGTCCTCCATGGGGTCGCCGATGTGAGCCAACTCCCAGTCGAGAATCGCCGCCAGCCCGATTGCCTTGCCATCGTGGCCGATGGATGGGTCAACGATGATGTTGCCGTTGCGGAGGTCGCCGTGGACCAGGGAGGGGGCGGGGGGTGGCGACGGAGTGTTCAGACGCATCCATCGCAAACCCAGAGCCATCGCAGGCGATGCCTGCAGCAGTTCGTTGTTCGAGTTCGTTCGCTCGACGATGTAGGCCGCGGCCGCCGTTGGCGAGTCGAGTCGCGGAATCTGCGGCGACACCTCGGCCGCCGTGATCTGGTGCAGGCGGGCGAGTGCCTGGCCACACTGCTGGGCGAGTTGATCTCCAATCTCGGGGTGTTCATGAACGGCCCGGAGAATGTGTCGGGGAATCGTCACTCCGTCCACCCGTGAGCTCACCGTGAACGGTCCGCCCACCCAGCGTTCGTCGAGCGTGGACATGAGCAGAAACGGCGCCGGCACGCCGACACCGGCCGCCAGTCGAAGACACTCGACCTCGGCTGCCATCGACGTCCCCATCGAACTGGTGCGGCCTGTGGCCGAGGCATCGATCTGGAGAACGACCGGTGTGGGCCCCAACTCGTCGACCGAGGACTCGAGATCGGCGAACAAGGTGGTGCGGGAAGCTCCGACCGAGGCTTGGCCCGTGATGGTCAGCACCACGTGTTCGCCCCTCTCGGCCGCAAAGGCGCGTTCGATCCCCGAACTGATGTGGTCCGGAGCGTTCATCCTCGGGTGCTCGCTGAAGGCGATGATGCGTAGCCTGGTCTCGCAGTGTTCAGCTTGCGGGAAACGAGATTCTTGATGACGCTGCGAGCGGCTCGCTCGAACGCAGGATCGAGATCGGATTCGTCGACTCGACGGGCGACAGCCGACAACAAATCGGGTCCGGTGAGTTCGGGGCCCTCACGGGTGGCGCTCAGCAACGACTGCAACTGCGACGTCATGTCGGCCTCGAAAGTTTCGTCGGCGAGTTGGCGGGCCACGATTCGGGAGATGCTGATGGCGACCCGCACGTCGTGGCGTGTGTCGGTGTCGGAACCGGCGGTGGGCAGCACGCGCTGTTCGAGCGTGTCGGCAACCGCATCGAGAAGCTCGACGGCGTTCGGACGGTCGTGAAGCGAAGCGCTCATGGCCCGCATTCTGGCCGCTCCCTCCCGATCTGGCACCGAGCACGGCCGATCTGGCACCGCAGGAGGGTCGATTTTCGGGGCAATTTCGGTGCCAGATCGGATCTGGCACCGCAGGAGGGTCGATTCTCGGGGCAATTTCGGTGCCAGATCGGAGATCGGTCGATACTGGGCGCTCAACACACCCGGCCGACCTCGACCCACCTGGAAGACAAGGAACATCCGTGCCCGCTGAACGAATTGAAGTCCAACGAATGATCGCCGCCGACCCCACGGCAATTTTCGAGCTCCTGCGTACGCCGAGCGGTCACGTCGCCATCGACGCCTCAGGCATGTTGATGTCGGCCAGTGGCAATCCGGTCCAAGCGGTTGGTGATCGCTTCCTCGTTCACATGGACCGAGACTCGCTGCGGGACTATCCGCTCGAGGAGTACGACGTCACCGTGGTGATCACCGAGTTCGACCCCGATCGAGAGATTGCCTGGATGATCGACGGAACATTGCAGCCTCCGATCGGGCATGTCTACGGCTATCAGCTGGATCCGATCGATGGCGGTACCTGCGTGACCTCCTACTACGACTGGTCGAACATTCACAAGGCCTACCAAGGGGCCGGAATCTTTCCGGTCATCTCCGAGACCAATCTGCTCGCCACACTCGGGATCCTGGCCCGCACGGTCGCTCCCGGGGCCCGGCGTCCTCGGCCCGCCTCCGAATCGTGACCTCGGGGATGCACATCGCCGACGGTCACGATCTGATCCGCGTCGACGGCGCCCGTGAAAACAACCTCGACGACATCAGCGTCGAGATCCCGAAGCGCCGGCTGACGGTGTTCACCGGTGTGTCGGGCTCGGGGAAGAGCTCGCTGGTGTTCGGCACGATTGCAGCTGAATCGCAACGGCTGATCAACGAGACCTACAGCGCGTTCATGCAGGGCTTCATGCCCACCATGGCCCGGCCGGACGTCGACCTGCTCGACGGGCTGACCACGGCCATCATCGTCGACCAGGAGCGGATGGGCTCGAACCCCCGTTCCACGGTCGGCACCGTCACCGACGCCAACGCCGTACTGCGGATCATCTTCAGCCGGCTCGGACAGCCGCACATCGGTTCGCCCAAAGCCTTTTCGTTCAACGTCCCCTCGGTCACGGCGTCGGGCGCTATCACCGTGGCGCGCGGGGCCCGGAAGACCGTGAAGAAGACCTTCAGTATCACTGGTGGGATGTGCCCCCGTTGTGAGGGCATGGGCCGCGTCACCGACTTCGATCTGTCCCAGTTGTACGACGACAGCAAGTCGCTCAACGACGGTGCGCTCACGATTCCCGGCTACAGCATGGACGGCTGGTACGGCCGCATCTTTCGGGGCTGCGGCTTCTTCGACCCGGACAAGCCCATCCGCAAGTTCACCAAAAAGGAGCTGGGCGACCTCCTCCACAAGGAACCGACCAAGATCAGGGTCGACGATGTCAACTTGACCTACGCCGGTCTGATCCCGACGATCCAGAAGTCGATGCTGTCCAAGGACAAGGATTCGATGCAGCCGCACATCCGGGCTTTCGTGGATCGGGTGGTCACGTTCACCGTCTGTCCCGAGTGCGATGGGACGAGGCTCAGCGAGGGCGCCCGTTCCTCGAAGATCAACGGCATGAACATCGCTGATGCCTGTGCGATGCAGATCAGCGATCTGGCCGAATGGGTCCGCGGCCTCGCCCAGCCTTCAGTCGCACCGTTGCTCGAGGCACTGCAGCAAACGCTCGACTCGTTCGCCGAGATCGGTCTGGGTTACCTCGCCCTCGACCGACCCACGAGCACGCTGTCGGGTGGCGAGGCCCAGCGAGTCAAGATGATCCGACACCTCGGCTCCTCGCTCACCGACATCACCTACGTCTTCGACGAGCCCACCATCGGCCTCCACCCCCACGACATCCAGAAGATGAACGATTTGCTGCTGCGTTTGCGGGACAAGGGCAACACCGTGTTGGTCGTCGAGCACGAGCCGGAAACCATCGCGATCGCCGACCACATCGTCGATCTCGGGCCCGGCGCGGGAACAGCCGGCGGCACGGTCTGCTTCGAGGGCACACCCGAGGGTCTGAGAGCCAGTGGCACCATCACCGGCCGCCATCTCGACGACCGGGCCGCCGTCAAGGAGCAGGTCCGAGCGCCAACTGGCACGTTGCAGATCCGCGGCGCCACGACCAACAATCTGCGAGAGGTCGACGTCGACATCCCGCTCGGAGTGTTGGTCGTTGTCACCGGCGTCGCCGGATCGGGCAAGAGTTCGCTCGTGCAGGGGTCGCTGCCTCATCTCACCACGCCCGCCGGCGCCGACGTGGTGCTGATCGATCAGGCGGCGATTCGCGGCTCGCGTCGGAGCAATCCGGCCACGTACACCGGACTGCTCGACCCGATTCGCAAGGCATTCTCGAAGGCCAATGGAGTGAAGCCAGCTCTGTTCAGCGCCAACTCCGAGGGAGCCTGCCCCAACTGCAACGGAGCCGGCGTGATCTACACCGACCTCGCGATGATGGCCGGTGTGGCCACCACGTGCGAGGAGTGCGAAGGGAAGCGGTTCCAGGCCAAGGTGCTCGATTACCACTTCGGTGGCCGCAACATCAGTGAAGTGTTGGCCATGTCGGTGACCGAAGCCGTTGAGTTCTTCGGCGCCGGTGAGGCTCGCACTCCGCGTGCACACGCCATCCTCGACCGACTCGCCGACGTCGGGCTCGGATACCTCAGCCTCGGCCAGCCACTCCCCACGTTGTCGGGCGGCGAGCGGCAGCGGCTCAAGCTGGCCACCCACATGGCGGAGAAGGGCGGCGTCTACGTCCTCGACGAACCGACCACCGGTCTGCATCTCGCCGATGTCGAGCGACTGCTCGGCCTGATCGACCGGCTCGTCGACGCTGGGAAGTCGGTCATTGTCATCGAGCATCACCAGGCGGTCATGGCCCACGCCGACTGGATCATCGATCTCGGTCCCGGGGCCGGCCACCACGGTGGCCAGATTGTTTTCGAAGGCACGCCGGCGGAGATCGTCGCCGCCCGCACCACCCTCACCGGCGAGCACCTTGCGGCCTACGTCGATAAAACGGGGGATGTCGCGAGTCCTCCTACTGTCGTGTCCTGATCAGCAGGGCATCGTTGCTGCCACCGCCCAATTCATCACCGAACAAGGCGGCAACATCGTTCACGCCGAGCAACATGTCGACGGCGGTGTCGGCGGTGTCGGCGGTGTCGGCGGTGTCGGCAACGGGGAAGGTTCCGCCGTCTTCTTCCAACGAATCGTCTTCGACCTGGATCCCCAGACTCGGTCGATGGAAGACTTTCTCGAATCGTTTGAGCCGACGGCTCGCCGCTTCGGCATGACCGTCGATGTTCGCGACACCGAGCGCCCGACACCCACGGCGATCATGGTGTCCAGACAGCCGCACTGCCTGTACGACTTGCTCACTCGGTGGCGTATGAAGGAGCTCCCCATGGATCTCCGCGTGGTGCTGTCCAATCATCGGGATCACGAGGAAATTTGTGAGCACATGGGGGTCCCCTACGTGTTCGTGCCGGTCACGAACACGACCAAGCAACACCAGGAACACCGTGTGCTCGCAACCCTGGCCGAGCACGAAACCGACCACGTGACCCACCGCGAAAACGTTGCGCAGCTCACCTCGCGCGGTCGCGACGTCGAAACCGTCGTTCTGGCCCGAGCGGTCCGGGCCCATCTCGAACACCGAGTCGCCGTTCATGGCCACAAGACCATCGTGTATTCCTGACGATCCCCCGCAGTCACTTCGGCGGCCATCAATAGTTCGCACCGAAGCCGTTTCACATCGTCGCCTCTCGGGTACTGCGTGAAAACCATCCGATCAAGAGGAGTGAAGAACAAATGTCAACTGACGAAGCAGTCACCAAGGATCTCATCGAGACACTCGAAGACGGAAAGAAGGGCTTCGCCGAATCGGCCGAGAAGGTTGCCGACTCGAACCGCCCCGACCTTGCCAGCACCTTCACCGAGTTGTCGGCACAGCGGTCCCGCTTCGCCGAGGAACTTCGCACCATGGCTGCGCAGTATGGCGACAAGATCGACGAGAGCGGATCCGTTGCCGCTGCCCTGCACCGCGGCTGGATGAGCATCAAGGACGTTCTGGCCGGTTCGGACCCCGACGGCGTGATCGACGCTGCAATTCAGGGTGAGGATCACGCAGTCTCCGAGTACGAAAAGGCCTTGGCCGAAGACATCTCGCCCCGTCTCCGCACATTGGTCGAGCGTCAGTTCGCTGATGTGTCGGCTGCCCGGAACCGGGTCAAGGGCCTGCAGGTCGCAACGAGCTGAACAACTGGAGCTGAACAACTGCGGGATCTGATTTCGACGGCGTGACCGACCGCACCATGCGGTCGCGAGATCACGTGGCTGTCCCGAGATCACGCGAAAGGATCAAGAGGATCCACGAGAGAGGCGCTTCGGTCGATTCCGAAGCGTCTCGCTCGCGTTTGGCGAGCCTGCCGGCAACCCGCTCGCTTCGGCTCGCTGCCTGCGCAGCTTTGTTCGGCGAGCCGACACCTGAAAGGATGGTTCGACGCAATTCGTCGGTGCCGTGGGGCCACGCCCGACATCCGTTCAATGGTCAAAAAGGGGATCGACATGGCAGCATCGAAACCAGATCTGGTGATCCGGGGTGGGAACGTCATCGACGGCACGGGTGGGGCGGCACGAACCGCTGACGTGGCCATCACTGATGGGTGCATCGTCCAGATCGGCGAGGTTGCCGGCAGAGGGTCGCGCGAGATCGACGCCGATGGAGCGCTCGTGACTCCGGGCTGGGTCGACGTCCACACCCACTACGACGGGCAGGCAACCTGGGATACCTCGCTCGCTCCGTCGTCGGTGCAGGGTGTCACCACGGTGGTGATGGGGAACTGCGGAGTTGGCTTCGCCCCCGTCAACGACCCTGATCATCAACGGCTGATCGAGTTGATGGAAGGAGTGGAAGACATTCCGGGGGCTGCGCTCCACGAGGGCTTGCCATGGGGCTGGAACAATTTCGAGGAGTACCTCGACGCCATCGATTCGATCCCGCACGACATCGACCTGGCCGCACAGTTGCCTCACGGCGCGTTGCGCCTGTTCGTGATGGGCGAACGAGGCGGCCGACGGGAAGCGGCAACGACCGAAGAAATCGAGCAGATGGCCACGGTGGCCGAGCACGCGATACGGGCCGGTGCCCTGGGCTTCACCACGTCGCGCACGCTCAATCACCGCACCAGCACCGGCGACCCAACACCAACACTCACGGCGGCCCGCGAAGAACTGGTCGGAATTGCGCGAGGCGTCGGCCGGGCCGGCACTGGTGTGCTCCAGATGGTTTCCGACTTCATTGATGTCGAAGACGAGTTCGGAAACGTGCGGGCAATGGCCGAGGCGTCCGGCCGGCCCATCTCCTTCTCGCTCGTGCAGAATCCTCGCAAGCCCGACGATTTCCGACGGATGCTCGACCTGCTCGATGAAGCCAACAATGACGGCCTCCTCGTGAGGGGGCAGGTCGCCACGCGTGCCGTCGGTTTGCTGCTCGGGCTGGAAGCCACCCTCAATCCGCTGATGGCCAACCCCGTCTACCTCGAGATCGCCGAACTCTCGCTGGCCGAGCGGATCGGCATCATGCGGACCTCTGATTTCAAGCAGAAGGTGCTCGACGCAGACGCCGGGCAGAAGGACAAGATGGTGCTCGGGGGAGGCATCGTTCGCTTGTTCGAGAAGATGTTCGTGCTCGGCGATCCACCGGAGTATGAACCTGATCCGTCAACGAGTGTTGCTGCCACGGCTGAACGCCTGGGCCGCGATCCTCTGGATCTCGTCTACGACCTGCTGCTCGACGACGATGGTCACAGCCTGCTCTACGTGCCGGCCCTCAACTACACCGACGGGCACCTCGATTCGGTGCTCGAAATGCTTCTGCATCAGCACACGATTCCCGGGCTCAGTGATGGCGGCGCTCACGTCGGCACGATCTGCGATGGCTCGTTCCCGACTACGCTGCTCACCCACTGGTGTCGCGATCGTGTCGGCGACAAGCTCACCGTTCCGTTCGTCGTGAAGGCGCAATGTCGTGACACCGCAGTGGCACTCGGTTTGGAGGATCGCGGCCTGCTCGCTCCGGGCTACAAGGCCGACATCAACATCATCGACTTCGACAATCTGCGATTGGCCCGGCCCGAGATCCATTTCGATCTGCCGGCCGGTGGTCGACGGCTGCTGCAGCGAGCCGAGGGGTACCTCCACACCATCGTGGCCGGCATTCCGATTTATCAGAACGGTCAGCCCACGGGTGCAAAACCCGGCCGCCTCATTCGGGGCGCCACCTCCGGCCCGCCGGTCTGAATCCGAGTGCGGCCAACGGCATGAGTTCGGCAACACCTGGTTTGGCCGCGGTTGCCCGAGGAGCAAGCGACCCCGAGTGGAGAACGCATGAGTGAGTCGAACCTGGCCACGTCGATCGACGAGGCCAAGGCGCTGATGATCAGCGGACGTGACGTTCCGTGGTTGCTTCGCAAGCAGGCACGGACCAATCCCGACAAGCCGTTCCTCATCTGGGAGCCGTTCATCGGCGATCCGAAGACGTGGACCTACGGGGAGTTCTTGGAAGAGACCGAAGCATTCGCCGGTGCAATGGGCGCTCGAGGGCTGGGTCTCGGTGACCGCATCCTGATCCACCTCGACAACTCGCCCGAGTTCATGCTGGCGTGGTTTGCGTGCTCCCTGCTCGGGGCTGTTGCGGTTTCCACGAACACCCGCTCCGTTGCTCGCGACATCTCGTATTTCGCCGATCATGCCGAGGTCAAATGCGCCGTGACCTCGCCGCAATTCGCTCAGCTCATCGCCGAGCATGCTCCCGACATCAGTTGCCTGATCGTCACCTCGAGTGATGCCGGAAGCCCGCCGTCCTCGCCCATCGACGTTGACCACGATCGGTTCGATGATCTCGTCAACGAGGGTTCGGCCTGTCCGGTTCGGCTCGTTGATCCGATGGTCGACCTCGGTATCCAGTTCACGTCGGGTACGACATCGAGACCCAAGGCCGTGCTGTGGACACACGCCAATGCCATCTGGGGAGCGCAGGTCAACGTCACCCACATGCGGCTCCGGCCCGACGACATCACGCTCGCGTTCCTGCCGTTGTTCCACACGAACGCACAGTCGTACTCCATGCTCTCCACGTTGTGGGTGGGTGGAACCATCGTTGTCCAGCCCCGATTCTCCGCTTCGCGATTCTGGGAGGTGTCCATCCGCAATGGCGTGACCTGGTGTTCGACCATTCCCTTCTGCGTGAAAGCGCTCATGGGTCAGGACATCCCAGCCGAACACGCCTACCGCTTCTGGGGAACCGCCGTCCAAATTCCCGCCGTCGAGGACGCGCTCGGAATCCAGACGATCGGATGGTGGGGGATGACCGAGACGATCACGCAGGGGATTGTCGGTTGCTTCGACCATCCAGGCCCACACGGGTCCATCGGCCGATCTGCATCGTCGTATGAGATCGCCGTGCGACGGTCCGACGGAAGCACGGTCGGTCCCGGAGAACGAGGCGAACTGTTCATTCGCGGTGTGCGCGGCGTCAGCCTCTTCAAGGAGTACTACCGGAATCCGGAAGCCACCGCCGCGAGTTTCGATGCCGACGGTTGGTTCGCAACCGGCGATCTCATCCAAGTCGATGAACACGGCGAGCTGTTCTTCAGCGATCGCCAGAAGGACATGCTGAAGGTCGGCGCCGAGAACGTTGCTGCATCCGAGATCGAGGCAGTAGTGATGGAAACCGGACTCGTTCTCGAGTGTGCTGTCGTCGGTCAAAAGCATTTCATGCTCGACGAGGTTCCAGTCGTGTTCGTGATTCCGACGACATCGGCGCCGAAGGATGTCGCCCAGCGGATTCTCGCTGCCTGTGCCACCAACCTGGCCGACTTCAAGGTTCCTCGCCAGGTTCACCTCGTCGCCGAGCTGCCTCGATCAACCCTCGAGAAGATCGCCAAGAACGAACTCCGGAGCCTGCTTCCTAGCATCGAGGCGTGAGGATCACGAGAACTCGTGTGTCCACCCAACTGAAAGAGGTCGAACATGTACGAACCGGCATCTGACCGCTACGAAAAGATCGGCTACGCCCGCACTGGTCGCAGCGGCCTGAAATTGCCACGACTCTCGCTCGGTCTCTGGCACAACTTCGGAAGCGACCAACTCTCCGATGATGCTCGAACCATGATCTTGAATTCCTTCGACGCCGGAATCACACATTTCGATCTCGCCAACAACTACGGACCGCCTGCGGGTTCGGCCGAATCCAATTTCGGCTCGGTCCTCGCCACCGATCTTGCGCCCCATCGCGACGAGTTGATCATTTCGACCAAGGCCGGATACGACATGTGGGCCGGACCCTACGGTGACTGGGGCAGCCGGAAGTATCTACTGTCGAGTCTTGACCAGTCGCTCGAGCGACTCGGAATCGAGTATGTCGACATCTTCTACTCCCACCGGTTCGATCCCGATACGCCGCTGGAAGAAACGATGGGGGCACTCGACCAAGCCGTGCGTTCGGGCCGGGCCCTCTATGTCGGCATCTCGTCCTACGGCCCGGAGGCCACTCGTCGAGCCGCAGCTATTCTTCGCGACCTCGGCACGCCCTGCTTGATCCATCAGCCGTCCTATTCGATGCTGAATCGGTGGGTTGAGGACGGACTACTCGAAACGCTGCGAGACGAGGGCATCGGCTGCATCGCATTCTCGCCGCTGGCGCAGGGGATGCTGTCGGACAAGTATCTCGATGGCATTCCCGCTGACTCACGAGCTGCGGCTGACAGCTCCCTCGATCGCTCGCTGATCGATCAAACGCGCCTGGATCGCATTCGAGGTCTCAATGGCATCGCCCAGGAACGGGGACAAACCCTGGCCCAGATGGCGCTGTCGTGGGTTCTGCGGGATGACGTTGTCACCAGCGCACTTGTCGGAGCCAGTCGCTGGTCACAGATCGCCGACAGCCTCGGCGCGCTCGAGAACACCGCGTTCAGCGACGAGGAGCTTGCCGCCATCGACACCTACGCCGTCGATGCCGACATCAACCTCTGGCAGAAGTCGAGCGACGACGAGCAAGCCCTCCTCGGCTAGCGCCGAATATCTTCAGGGCTCAGTTGTTCCGAGCGCGAACCTCGGGGATCACCTGCTCGGCCAACATTCTGAGTGTGGTGGTTTCGGGATAGTCGTTGCACCACGGATAGAAACCCGTGCAACCCAGGTCGATGTAGGTCTGCAGTTTGTCGATGATCTGCTCGGGTGTGCCGACGAGGTTGCCGGCCCGCCAGGAGTCGAAACCCTCGCCGGTCAGCGAGCCATCGCCTCGGTCGAGAATTTCCTGCTCGGACTCGCGGATGAACACCTCGGGTGACCACGTCTTCTGGATGTCGTCGTAGTTGCGCCCCACGGCATCGCAGTGGCCTCGCAAGATCTCGCACTTGGCTGCGAACTCGTCGGGCTTGCCCCCGAAGTTCGATGCATCGGCGTGCCGGGCCACGACTCGGAGCGTGAGCTGCTCGCCGCCACCACCGATGAGAATCGGGGGTGTTGGCTTCTGCAGGGGTTTTGGATCGCATTGCGCTCCCCGAAGTGTGAAGTGTCGACCCTCGTAGTCGACGGAGTCCTCGGTCCACATGGCTTTGACGATCTCCACCGTCTCCTTCATGATTCGGATCCGGTCGGCAGCGGAGGGAAACTCGTAGCCGTATCCCTTGAACTCGTGCTGGTACCAGCCTGCGCCGATGCCCCAGATCAGGCGACCCCCGGAGATGACGTCGAGGTTCGACGTGATCTTGGCCAGCAGACTCGGCTCTCGGTAGGGAGCGCATCCGACCATCTGGCCGAGTTTGATTCGGCTCGTCCGCTGAGATATCGCAGCGAGCATCGTCCAACACTCGAACATCGTCTCGTTGGCCGGCACGGGCACATTGTGGAAGTGGTCGTAGACCCACAGCGAGTCGTAACCGAGCTCCTCTGCGAGCACGGCGATCTCCACCGCCTTGTTCCACTTGTCGACCGGGTCGGAAATGGATACCAGCTCCATTTTCCATCCCTGGGGTATGAAGGCACCGAATTGAAGTTCCATCGGCGCAGTATGGCCCGCCGCCCCTTCGACGGCCGAGCCGGGATCAGGGCGGGCTGTCGGGAGCCGGAATCTGCAGGCCCATTTTGACCACGGCGTCGGCGATCAACCGAAGCGAGACATTGCTGGTGCGGGAATGGTCGCGAAGCAGGTTGAAGGCTTCGTCGACCGACACTCGATGATCGCGAGCGATCATCCCCTTCGCTTGTTCGATCACGATTCGACTCTCGAGTGCGTGCTGCAATTGGGCGGCCAGCTGGCGGGCCTCGGCGAGTTCCCCGGCCCGTAACAGATAGACGGTCGCAATGTCGGCGAGCAGGCGGGCGGTATCGACATCGTCGCGGCTCCAAGGTCTTGGCTTTGCGTCGTAGACGTTCAGCGCCCCGACGGCTCGTCCGTTCAGCGACATCGGAATACCGACGACGGCCCTGATGCCCACTTCGGCCGCAGCCGTTTGATAGGCCGGCCATTGGTCGAGGTCATGGATATCGGAAACCTTGACGATCGCACCTGTGCGGAAGGCCTCGACACACGGCCCTTGCTGATTTGCCTCCTGTGAGCGCTCCATGGTGACGGAGGCTTCGCTGGTTGCGGTGACAAATCGTAGTTCGGCATCGTCGTTACCGAGGCACACACCGGCTCCGGTTGCCCCCGCGATGGTGACTGCGTGATCACAGAGTTCGTAGAGAACGTCGTTGATATCGACATTCGCAGCCATCGTGGTCGCGAAACGACTCAGGATGTCGAGCATGGCTGGCGAATTGGTCATGCAGATTGATTTCCCCTGTGGACTTGATCGATGGCTGTGAAAGCGGCGAAGGCCGGAAACCGCGCGTCAAAAAATTTGAAGTCGTGCGGGCCAAGATGTCCAGGGGCTGGGGACTCGAACGCCAGGCGGCGTTCGCTCGTCGAAGCGACGCTAGCACTCAATGCTCGGAAGCCAGCCTTCTTCACGATCGTCGGCACGGCGCAGTTGACGCTGGGTGGGGGCGGCGGCCCCTACC
>JBBKXQ010000135.1:0-29168 GCA_037969565.1 Acidimicrobiales bacterium
AGCCAGCACCTGACAGATCCGACGCGACCTGGACGCAGTTCCTGCGCTCCCAAGCAGCCGTCGCCTGCGACTTCGCCACCATCGACACCGTCACCCTGCGGAGGTTCTACCTGCTGTTCTTCATCGACATCCCCACCCGCACCATCTACCACGGCGGCATCACCGAACACCCCACCGGCGCCTGGACCACCCAAGCAGCCCGCAACCTCCTCCTCAGCCACGGCCACCAACTCGCCGCCGCCAAAGCCCTGGTGCGTGATCGCGGCAGCCAGTTCATCGACGCCTTCGACGAGATCTTCCGAACCGAGAACATGAAGATCCTCAAGACCCCAGTCCGGACGCCGGTCGCGAACGCGTTCGCCGAACGCTGGATCGGGACCATGCGCCGAGAGCTCCTCGACCGCACCCTCACCTGGGACCAGCAACGGCTCCAACGCCTCGTGGTCGACTACATCGATCATTACACCGCACACCGCCCCCACCGCTCGCTCGCCCAGCAGCCACCAGCCCCGAACCGATCGCCGAACCCGCCCGAGAAGCCGCTCCGCCTCGTGAAATCGACCCGATGCGACGGACTCATCAACGAGTACCGACATGCCGCCTGACCAGCAACGACACAGTTTCCGGCACCCACACGCTTACTACTTCCTCTGGTTCGTCAACGAACCGGTACCGGACTTCGAGACGTGGGCATCCCAACGCGGCATCACACCCGGTCAACCCCCGCCGCTTCACGGGCGTAACGAGATGAGCTCGAGCCCTGCCACCGGTCCTGCTGCCGGCACTGCGGTCCGGCCAGCGTGGGCAGACGACAAGCTGTTTCCCTTCCAAAGCCGGCTCCTTACGATCCACGGCCACATCGTGGGGACTGCCGCCGGGCCAGCGGTCAACTCTCAGCCGCAGTCGCAACACCGGTGGCAGCCTGAAACGCGAAGACCGAACCCAGGAACGCCCGCTGTGCGAGGCCCTTGTACGACGAATCCACCCGTGTCGTCACACCAGCGGCGACGAACAAGACGAGCGTCGACACTCGCGACATGCGGGCGAGGTGGCGGTACCAGACCGGGTCGAGCTCCTTCGCCGCGACGAACGGCATCGCCGTCCACAACACAAAGGTCGCGATGCTCGCAGCGCCATGGCCCGCATCGGATCGCGTTGCGCTCGGGTCGAACCCCGGCTGAGGACAGCGCGGGTCGCTCACACGAACCAGCCCTGCAGCGATAGTCGTTATCCCGGCAGCTCGCTCGACTCGGCGAAGCATCTCCGTCGGCGCACCCCCCAGCAGACTCGATGCGCCAAGCGCCAGGAAGCCCGGAACCATGACCCTGGCCGAAGACTCTCCGTGCGCTGCAAGACCGCTCACATGATGCGACCGGTGCGAGTAGCCAGGCTGGCGGCGCGCCGCAGCAACGGCAGCGCCGACAAAACTCGCAGGGCCCCAGAGCCCTGCGGCACGCCGGATCAGCATCATTGTCAGAGTGTCGCGCCAACCACCACGCGCGTCGAGGCTCACTCGAACACAAGGGAGCCAAAACCCCGGCCAGACATCTGCCGTAGAAGCCGACGCCGCCTGGGCGCCTGGCCCGCCCTCGCCGACCGTTCCGCGCGCCCGAGGAAGGAGGGTCGAACCAAGGCGTGGAGTCAGTAGGTCCTGGGCGACGTTCCGAACAGTGGAAGACCGTGCGTTCTACCGATTGTTCCTCCGAGGTTCCGACCACCGGGACTACGCCTGAAGGAGGCACACCATGAAGGGATACATCGCTCAACGCCGAGGCCGGTTCTACGCCGTCATCTACGAAGGACGCGACCCGATCACCGGCAAGGAACGCCGCACCTGGCATCCCGCCGGCACCGACAGGGCCAAAGCGGAGCGGCTCGCAGCCAAGCTCGCCGCCGAAGAAACGAAGAAGGTGGACGCCGTCCGGTCACTCACGTTCGGCGCATACCTCACCAGCCAGTGGCTCCCCACCAAGCAGCTCCACCTCGCCACGAGCACCTACCGTGGGTACGAGCGCAACGTCCGGAACCACATCATCCCCGCCCTCGGCCGAATCAGCATCCGCCGGCTGCGTTACCAGCAGATCGAATCGCTGTACGACTCGCTCCTGCACCCCAACACCGGCCGGGGCCTCGCGCCGAAGACCGTCTACGAACTCCACCTCATCATCCGCGGCTCGCTCACCGACGCGCACCGTCGAGGCCTCGTGACCAGAAACGTCGCCCTCGTCGCCCGAGCCCCCAAACAACGATCCATCCAACAAACCGAGGGCGTCGCTTTGACCGAGGACGAACTCCGCCAACTCCTGCGCACCGCGGCCGGGCACCGGTTCTTCCCGATCTACTGGCTCACCGCCATGACCGGGATGCGCCGCAACGAAGTCCTCGGTCTGCAATGGCCCGACATAGACTTTGCCAAGAAGCGGCTGCACCTCAACCGTGGGCTCGTCGCCGTCGGGTACGAGATCCACCAGACCCGCGGGAAGACGAAGACCGCGCGTCGACCGATCGCACTCGACGACACCACCATCGCCGTCCTCGAAGGATGGCGGGCCTACCAGGCCGCCGAGTTCGCAGCAGTCGGCTTCGACCAGAGCGACGGCTGGGTGTTCACCGACGGCGACGGCGAACCGATCCATCCCCACGCCGTCTACGAGGCGTTTCGCCGGATCGTGCGCAACGCCGGCGTCCCGGCCATGCGGTTCCACGACCTGCGTCACACCCACGGGAGCCTGCTCATCAAAGAAGGCGTTCCTGTCAAGGTCGTGTCCGAACGGCTCGGCCACGCCCACATCGCCCACACCCTTCAGACCTACCAGCACGTCCTGCCCGGTATGCAAGCTGACGCCGCCGCTACCGCCGAACGCCTCGCCGAACCGCGCCCAACACCCAAGAAGAAGGCCGCGAAACCGGTCGGGAAGACGGCGGTGGAAGGTCGAGGGAACAGCCGGAAGAACGCCGCCTGAATCGGAGGAACACCCCGACAACGATGAAGGCCCAGGTCGCTGACCTGGGCCTTCGCACGTTCGTTGGTGGCGGGGGCAGGATTTGAACCTGCGACCTTCGGGTTATGAGCCCGACGAGCTACCTGACTGCTCCACCCCGCGACGAGTGGATACACAACGCTAGCGACTGATGCCTGCGACACCAACTCACGGCCCACCGATCGTTGCGCCCAAAACGGATGGTGACCGCTGCGGAGTAGAGGGCCGCAGCGGTCACATCCTGAATCCTTCACGGCTCGTCTGGAGGGACGGGAGCGGAAGGTCTCGGTGAGCCACCCGCCGCGGGCAGCTCAGAGCGAGAATTTGTGTTGTGAGCTGAACAACGTTCCATTGCCGAGTCGGCGTAGGCACCACGCTCGCAGCCAGGTGTCTCGCACGCGACACTTCCCAGCCTCTTTGGGCCGGGAAGTATGGGCTCATTTTGAGCTGAGAGCCGAATAACCCACTAATCAGTTGAACAAGGAACCGCTAGCGAGTCGTTGAAAGGTCAGGGCATGAGGCCGTTGCCAGCCAGGGCAGGCGCAACCGGGGCCAGCACAGCGGCGGTGACGATGGCGAGGAAGGTGAGACGACGGCGCATGGGATGACTCCTGAGATCGAGGGTTTCCCAACCTTGAACCGCACCCGACGCGTCGCTGTCTCGTGCCGTGACGGCTCAACCGGGAACTAGTAGCTCATTTCAGATCGAACCACGATGAGGGATTGCGTTCGCAGCGTCAACCGAACGAGCCCCGGGTGACCAGATCGAAGCCCAGATCACGCAGCGCAGCAAGGTCCCGTTTCACCGTGGCTCGACTCACACCCATCACCGCCACGATGTCGTCAATTCGCGGGGCCGCCCCTTGATCGCCGGCCTCGATCACGAGCCGCGTCAACTGCGATCGGCGTCGGTTTCCCTTCCCCTCGACGTCGAAATCGGCCGGATCCTCAACGGTCCAGTTCACCGAGACATATTCGTCGCTCCGCAGCGGACGGCCGAAGGGGGCCGAGATGTCGGGAAGTTGGACGGCGACCACCTCGGGAGTCATCCGCCTTCGCTCACCGTCGATGGCGAGGTTTTCATTGACCGCAGTCAACGCACGATCACGATCGCTTTGGCTCAAACCATCGAGATTGCGATCCAAGACCTTCCATGATTGCTCGAACAGCGAGAATGCTTCTTCTCGTCCGGCAGACGCCAGCACCCTGCCACACCAGAACAGGGCAAGGTGAGAGCGATCGGTGTGGTCGTCGATCGATTGGCTCGTTCGAAGCGCCAACTCGGCCGCCTCCTCGCCGCGATCCAAGCCGATCAACGCCTTCGCCTCGATTGCCGCAAGCACCGGCAATTGGGCGACCAGACCCAGCTCTTTCGCCCGAGAAAGCGCCGGTTGAACCGCTTCCAGCGCTTGTTTGAAACGGCCTTGGTCGAGCTCCAGATGGCCGAGCGTTCTTGCCGCTTGCACCTCGGTGAATCCGTCTCCGCTCTCGACCGCATATCGATGGGCTCGAGCCAGATGACGGCGGCACGCCGTCGGGCGCTTCTGCATACGAGCGATGTTCGCCAACACGTCGAGCCCCAGGGCTTCGTGCCTGACATCACCGATCGACCGAAAGAACTCGATCGCCTGACGGGCGTCGACGCCGGCCGACTCGATGTCTCCGAGCAGCCAGCACCTCAAATCGGCCCGATTGAAACGGACGAAGGCGAGGCCCCGTTCATCGCTGATCGAGACGAAAACCAGCTCGGCCTGCGTGAACAACTCCAGCGCTTGCGCACCCCGCCCCGTGACAGCGAACAAGGTTCCGATGTTGACAAGGTTCTTGCCCTCGGCCCTCCGGTATCCAGCGGCCATCGACAGTTCGATCGCATGTCGGTACGACAACTCGGCCGAGTCACTCCGCCCACTGTCGGTAGCCACCGACGCGAGACCGCCGAGAGCCTCGACCTGAGACCGAATGTCATTTGCGAGCTCTGCCTCCGAGAGCGCCGCCTGGAGATGGGTGGCGGCTGCGGCAAAGTCCTGCAGTTCATTGAGGGCGCTGCCGAGCACACATCGCACGGCTGCGGTTTTCTCGCCCTGTGCGACCAGCGCGTCCAATGCATGCAGCAACACGGCTACCGCTCCCTCCGAATCACCCGACCAGAGAAGGATCGTGCCTTTCAATACCAGAATCTCTGCGGTGCGCAGAGGCGACGACCCCGGCCAATCCTCCAGTTCGTTCAGGGCGGCGGCGAACTCCGCTTGCGAGGCGAGAAGCGACGCCCGCCGACACGCCAGGAGCTCGAGGAGGTCGGTTCGCCTCACGCTCAGTGCGCCAACGATGATCTCGAGCCGTTCGAGAACTTGCCTTCGTCTGTCGGTTTCGCCGAGAACATCGAAGAGCTCCTCCAGACGCAGCAGCACGTCGATCTCGGCCTCCCTGACCATTTCGGTCGGGGCGGTGGCGAGGTGCCCAATGCCGACGAGTGCTCGCTCGAGATGCGACGCGGCGAGCCCCGTGGCATGAAGTCGCATTGCCTCAGCCGCCGCGTTGCGAGAGGCGTCGACCATCACCTCCCATCGTTGACTCAGAGCAGCGTGGTGGGCGATCTCGGTCCACGTAGTTGGTCGGAGCCCGTCAGGGTGGACCCACAGATCGACGGCCAGCGCGTGCAGATGTCGTCGTTCTTCCTCGCCGAGAATCCCATAGACCGTCCGGCGCATCTGATGGTGGACGATCTCATACTCACGCCCGCGCTCCACAACGACGTTCGCCTCGAGCGCCTCGGCCAAGCCAACCCGAACGTCGTGGATGTCCAGACCCGTGAGTGCACCCACCTCGCTCGACCGCAGGGGTCGGCCGAACACCGAGAGCCCACCCAGAACGGCTCGCGCCTCGTCGCCCAACTGACGGAACCGTTGACTCAGTAACGACGCAACCGACAGCGCCACGGGAAAGGCAGCATCGCCGACCAATCCCGCAGTGGAGAGCCGGGAACGAGCGCGAAGGGTCTCGACGATGAAGAACGGGTTGCCACCGGTTTCGGCCAGGAGTTGGTCGACACCGACGGCGTCAGTGGGTTGCCATCCACCGACTGCAGAAACGAGATCAACGACTTCATCACGAGGCATCGGTCCAAGCGTGAAGCGTTGATGTGCATCGGTGGCTTCGAGAGCACAGAGCGACTCCCACACCGTTGGAGCCTGCTTCGCCTCATGTCGGCGGTAGGCCACGCACAACACCACGCCGGCCTCTCGGAGTCGACCGCAGGCCTGAGCGAGCACGGTGAGCGTGCCCTCGTCGGCCCAATGCAGGTCGTCGACGACCAGAAGCGTCGGGCTGATGCGGCCGTGGGCGAGAAGGATCTGTACCAAACCCTCGTGTTGCCGCCATCGTTCTTCGTCTGGTTTCAGTCCGCTGGGCAGTGAGCCGGAGACTTCGTTGGCCAACGCGGGGATGAGGCTGGCCGCAGCATCGATCCACAACGGCTGCACTGCTTCGACGACATGCTCTCCCCGCAGTCCCTGAAGCCCGCGCGACATTGCTGCCGCGAGTCCTTCGTAGGGGCGAGACGACGAGCGTTCGCTGTGTTCGGCCCACACCACCGACACGCCCCGAGATCGGGCCGAGTCAGCCAAGTCTTCGAGCAACAGCGTCTTCCCCGAACCCGGGTCGCCCTCGACGAAAAGCACGCCCCCATCACCGGACGCACAGTCTTCGACCGAGCGGAGCAACGCAGCCCGCTCACGACGGCGGCCGACGATCGAGGTAGAGAACTGATTGTTGGCTCGACTTCGAAATGGACTGAGATCGGCGACAAGCGCCTGGGTCTCCGGAAGCGGTGCAACACCCAGTTCTTCGTTGAAGATCTTGGCGCAGATTTCGAACTGGCGGCGGGCATCGGTGGGACGCTCGAGCACCACGCACAGCCTGATCACCTCTTGATGACTCTCCTCGCGATGCGAATCGACGGCCACCCGCCGGCGGGCCCAGGCCAACGCGCCATGAAGATCTCCAGCCCGCCGATGAGCCTGGATGAGTCGACCCAGCACAACGAGGTAGCCGTGGGTGAGTCGATCTCGGACGGGACCCATCCAATCGTCGTAGTGACCCTCGAGAAAGACGCCTCGATACAGATTCGCCGCGGCCTCGAGTTCATCCACCGAAACCGAACGACTGTCTTTGCGCCAGCGGCGCTCGATGGCGGCGCCGGCCGCCTCGAATTCCTCGACATCCACCCAACAGGTACTTGCCGTGGCGAACTGCACAGTGCTCGACGTGACACTGAGCGGAGCGTCGACATCACCACCGAACGCCTGGCGGATCCGCCAGAGCGCCTGACTCAACCGACGCCGAGCCTTCGACTCTTCCACGTCGGGCCAGAACTGTCCGGCCAGAAATGCCCGAGTGTGCGGGGTGTTCCGACGCAGAGCGAGGAACGCAAAAAGGGCTCGCGATGGTTCGGAGGCGATGTTGGGGCGTTCTTCGGCCGCACCTTCGCGCCGATCCTCGATGACGAACCCGCCGAGTAGCCGAATCGACAGGTCAGCGTCGTGCCCGAAGTAAGCCTCCGACTGACCCTCTGGCTCGCGCAGCACTTCCAGCACGCACCACTCCTAGCTCCCGAACCAGTCAGGAACGACCTTCCGGGGCAGTTTTCTATCACGATTGCGCATCAACCAGCGAAACACCAGCCTCGTCGATGGATCAGGGGCCGATGGCCATGCCGCCCCCTTGACGAACTCGAGCATTTTCGTCATATTGTTACGAACAGGTAACAATGTAAGGAGACTGACATGTCGGACAATGAAACCGCAGCCTTTGAATCAGCCGCAATCTCGTTCCGGGGCCACCAAGTGATCGACACCAAGGGTGACACGGTGGGAACCGTCACCGACGTGCTCTACGACGCCGATGCGCAGCCGGAAAAGCCGTCTTGGATGGTCGTCAACCCGGGAATTTTCCGGGCCGAGCACTACGTGCCGATCGATGGCGCATACGCAACCAAGGACGACCGCATCGTGGTTCCCTTTGACAAGCGCTGGATCAAAGCCGCACCAAAGGCCTCGGGCGATCATGTGCTCAACGCCCCGATTCGGCGAGAATTACAGGTCCACTACAACCTGCTGTAGAGGCATCACCCGCAAGTTTGCGACGGGTCGGGAACGACAGCTGTTTCTCCCCTCAGCGGTTCATCCGAGGTCATCACCCCATTCTTTCTGTCCGAGGAGAAGGCGATGGCTGCTGGTTGTTCCCGACCCGAAGCTCGCGTTCGGACGCGTTGAGATCGGCGGCGCTTGTCAGGCGTAGGCGACTTGGCAGAAGCCGTGGTTGCAGTAACCGCCGGGGTTCTTCGCCAGGTATTGCTGGTGATACTCCTCGGCGGAGTAGAACTCGCCCACCGGCGCGGTCTCGGTGGTGATCGCACCGAAACCGGCGGCGCTGAGCTTCTGCTGGTAGGCCTCACGGCTGGCCTCGGCCGCCTGAAGCTGCTCATCGGAGTTCGTGTAGATCGCCGTGCGATATTGGCTCCCACGGTCGTTGCCCTGACCCATGAACTGCGTGGGGTCATGGTTCTCCCAGAACACCTTGAACAGATCATCGAGCGTCACCTGGGCCGGGTCGAACACGACCAAGACCGCCTCGGTGTGACCCGTCATGCTCGTGCAGGTCTCTTCGTAGGTGGGGTTGGGCGTGGTTCCCCCGCTATAGCCGGCAGCCGTGGTGTAGACGCCGGGCATCTGCCAGAAGAACCGTTCAGCACCCCAGAAACACCCCATGCCGAAAACGATCGATTCGAGTTGCTCGGGAAATGGTCCGACGAGTGGGTTGCCATTGACATAGTGCGCGTCGGGAATCCTGACCGGAGTTTCGCGTCCGGGAAGGCAATCGGCGGCCTTCGGAACGCCGTTCGGTGTGCGATTCAGTCCAAACATCAACTTCCTCCAAAACTCGGTAACTCCCGGTGGTTGAGCGCCTCAGCCGAGATCGTGAAACACCCGTGGCAAAGAGAACATCGTTGGTCCGAGTGGTGTTCCCGTGTTCAGCGCATGTTCACTCTCGGCGCAAGTGGCCAGTTCAAGCACCCACTGGCTCGGTGATCGGAACATCGGGCTCGATACCGAGCGTGCCGGACAACGCCTCCAGAGCGAGAAGCGCCTCGGCTCGAAGGCTTGCGGCTGCATCGGGATCGCTGGCCTCGATTCGGTTGGCGTCGGACAGCAGCACCCGTGCCCGGTCGAGCAGCTGCGCCACAGTGAGGCCCTCGAGATCCTGGTCGGGAACAGGAACCGGGGTTTCCTCCCCGTTTCCTTGATCGACAGGTGGGGTGATCGGCACGCCCCCGTCGATTGTGACCGCCTGCAAGGCGGCATCCAGCGTGGTGGCCATGGCGATCCGACTGCCGTTGACCGCGATCACCTGAGTGAGTTCGGGAACGGCGGTTTCGGTTGCGGCTTCGATGTAGAGCGGACGAACGAAGACCACCGTGTTGTCGACCAGAACCATCTGCATCTCGCCGAACTTCACCGTCGATCCCTCACGGTTTCGGAGTGAGATGAAGGGCGAGATCTCGTCGTCTTTGCGAATATCGGAGTCGACGAGATCCGGGGCCGAGAGACGACCTGGGGGCAGCTGGTATTGAATCAATTGTCCGTATCGCTCCGGATCCGAACGAGCGACCATGATCGCCGTCAGCTCGGGCCGGCCCGTGCTCTGCGTGCTGGAACTCGGAACGAACGCCCGTTGTAGAATGAATTCGGTTTCGGTCTCGCCCGGCAAGCGGGTCGTCCGATACTGCGGAGCCATCAGGCTGTTCGAACCGAGAGACGGATCCTCGGTTCCGGCCGCGGCACCGGGTTCAGAAGAAACCCGCCATGCGATTGCACCTTCGAGGAAGCGAATCGGATCGTCGACCTGGTAGGTGTCCCACGTTTCGGTCTGAACCCGGAAGATGTCGCTCGGGTAACGGAAGTGATCGCGGACACTCTCGGGGGCCTCGGAGACGTCCTGGAAGAGTGAGGGATAGACCTTGGCCCAGGCGGTGATGATGGGGTCCTCATCATCAATGACGTAGAACGAGACGTCGCCGTCGTAGGCATCAACAACCACCTTGACGGAGTTGCGGACATAGTTGAACCCGCCGGAGAGGTCAGCGGTTCCGGGCAGGGATGTCACGTCGACGTTCTGGGAGTACGGGAACTTCGACGTCGTGGTGTATGCATCGACGACCCAGAAGATGCGACCCTCGGCCACTACCGGATAAGGATCGCTGTCGAAATCGAGGAATGGGGCGAGCGTGGAGATCCGGGATTCGATGTCACGGATGTAGAGAACTCGCGACCCATCCTGGATGAAGGGCGAAATCAGTGGATCGAGCTGCTGGAAGCGGAGCGCGAACGCGGCACGACGGAGAAGACCCGACATCTCCACGCCACCCGAACCGTCGTAACGGAACGCTGCGGACGCTTCGGCTACAAAGTCGACTTCGTCGCGGCTGGCACCGACGATCGCATATCCGTCGAACCCTTCGTCGAAGTACACCTGTGGTTGATCGAGTTTGGCGTCGACACCGTCCCTGGTCACCTCGCTGGGTCCGATTCCACGCACGAGATAGTCGGGAAGACCGCGCTCCTCGGCGTCGGCTGCAGCCATGGCCACGCCGTACCCGTGGGTCAGCACGATGTGCTCGCGTTCCCAATCGGCTTCGAGCGCCTCGAGGTTCAAGCTACGAACGGCGACGTTGACGGGCTCGAGCTCGCCGTTGACGAGGTAACGATCGACGTCGAGGGGAGCGCTGAACTGGTAGGACTCACGGCCGCTCTCGCTCCGGTTGAAGGCGTCGGCCGCAAGCCTTGGATCGAGGATCGAGACGTCGTTGAACACGTCGGCATTCGACTGGAGCTGCTCGGCCGTGAGTGACGCTTCGTAGTCGAACTCGATCGTGACCAGCTTGCTTTCATCGAGTCCGTAGGCGAACCGGGTGGCATCGATGTTGTAACCGATGTACTGCTGCTCTCGCGTCGACTGCTGGGGTTCGACCCGGAGCCGCTGGAACAAAGCAGGAAACATCGTGGCGACGACGACGTGGCTGATGGCCCAGAGGCCAACGGCGACAACCGGAAGCGTCCAACCCTGACGGCGGATGTTGTAGAGGAACAGTGCTGCCCCGAACAGCGAGATCAGTACCAGGAGGCTGAGCGCTGGGAGCTGGACTTCCACATCGGTGGTCAGTGCGCCGTCGTAGCGACCTCGAGTGGACGTGACCAGCTGGTAGCGGTCGAGCCAGTAGGCGACCGCACGCAACAGCGCGAGACCGGCCAGCAAGATGGAGAGATGCACCTTCACCGCGCTGGTCACGCGGTTGCTCGGGGCCGAAGCCCTCACCCCACCGTTCAGGTAGTGAGCCGCCAGCGAAAGCAGAAGGGCGAACACCAGAATCGAGAAGAACCGGTCGACGAGGAAGGTCCAGAACGGCAGCCGAAAGACGTAGAAACCGGCATCCAATCCGAAGAGCGGATCGACCCGTCCGAAATCACCACCATTGCGGAAGAGGAGCCACGTCTTCCATTGCCCAGCCGTGTCGACCCCGGCCACGAGCGCGAACAGTGCGGCCACGCCGAATCGGATCTTGGAAGCATGCGATCCAACGATCTCGTGGTATCGCTCGATCAAATCTTCTTCGGGTGTCTCCGGCCGCTCGGGCGGTGCCATCCGGTCGGCGAGATACAGGTTGACCCACAGAATCACGAAAAAGACGGCGGAGAAAACAGCAGCCAGAGCCAGCTTGGTTCCCAGCGTTGTCGACCAAACCGATGAACGGTCGAGGGATTCGAACCACAGGTAGTCGGTGTAGATCTGGGCCAGTCCACTTCCGGAAAGGAAGAGAACGAACAACAGACCGATCACCACAACGGCGAGGGTGCGAATTCGAGATGACTTGGCGGAACCGCGCATGGGACGCATCAGCCCGGAAGGGTACCTCCAAGCCAGTCGGCCAGGAGATCGGTTGTCAGCACAGTCGGTGAAAACTCAGTCGGCGGGCAGGGCAACCACC
The DNA here is from genome assembly GCA_037969565.1 of Acidimicrobiales bacterium. Classification (GTDB taxonomy): domain Bacteria; phylum Actinomycetota; class Acidimicrobiia; order Acidimicrobiales; family SZUA-35; genus SZUA-35. The sequence continues at coordinate 12,022 of JBBKXQ010000135.1, forward strand.
AGGCAACGGCAGCCTGGTTCGTCGTGGGGATGGGTCCGACCGGTGGGAAACGCATCGGGCTTGACGATCACGCCGGCCAGCGTGTTGTCGAAACAATCTGGGTTCGGTTCCATCCGCGGGTCGGCGAGCCACACCATTTCCGTGCCGTCAGCGAGTGCCTCGTAGGCACCCAGAGCAAATGCCTCTGCCAGCGCATCATCGGTGAGCACCGGAACCTCGATCGATCGCAGATCCCGGTAGTGGGCTCGGATGGGCTCGAGCACTTCTTCGGCGTCACCTTCAGCCGCCTCGACCGAGTGCTCGATACGGGCTCGAAGTGGCTCGAAGATCGACGCAACCACCCGCTCGACCAACGAGTCGACGGGCGCCGAGCGGACCGAACCACCCGCCATCTGGGACCCGGCCTTGGCCGTGGCGTGAAGGGCGGAGGAGACGGCCTCGACGTAGGCGGCCCGTTGTGCGTTGGAGTCGGGCAGATCGGTGAGTGACAGCTTCTTCGCCCGACGGACTCGGTCGAGCAGGTCGCTTTGATCGTCGGCCACCGTCCGCTTGATCTGGCGCCGCAGATCGGCCCCGAATCGAGTCATCGCAACGTCTCGTTGCACGAACGCCTGCGGAACCTCGATCGCGTCCTCGACGCTGTCGTCGTCTGACGGGCCGGCCTCGGCGTCGTCGTTTTCCTCGTCATCGCGGGAACCGGAGTCGAGTTGAGCCTCTCGCTGATCCACACTGGACCCGTCCTGCGAGGTCGCAGTTTCTTCCCCCTCGGCCTCCTCGAGACCAAACTCCTCGTCGTCGCGGAGACGGGCGAAAATGGTTTCAACGCCCTTGGGATCGGCGCCCGCTCGCTTCGTCCCGGCATCCGACGAGAGGTCGAGTGTGGCGAGCGCTGCCGAACCGGTCGACACCTTCGGCTCGGCCGGCGAAAGGGGGATTCCGACGATTCGAGCCGTATCGAGTTCGATCGCGAGGTCTCGTACTTGCTGGCCTTCGTCGACCTCCTGAGCCCGACGAGAGATGGCGTCCATGGCCGCCTTCGCTTCGGGCAGCGAAATCTCGAGTTCAGCCGCTTGTTCGTCGAGTTGCTTGCGAACTTCGACAAGCGCTCGATGGAGGCGATCCCTTGCCGCCTTGGCCTGGTCGAGTTGCTGACGTCCGAGACGACGGCGACTGACGAGATCGGACAGGACCTTTTCCCGCACGGCCTGAGCCTCGACCACCATCAACCGTGCCGTCTCGGCTGCCGCCTCTTGCGAGGACAGCACATCGGCCTCGGCCTCCGCTCGAATCCGTGCCACGTCGGTGTCGGCCTCAGCCTTGAGGTTGGCCACGCTTGCGAGTGCTTCGGCCCGTTCAGCCTCGACCTTCTCCTGTGATGCGGCCGCCTCGGCCTCGGCCTTTCGCCGGATTTCGGCTACTCGCGTTTCGGCTTCGTCCTCGAGCTCCGATGCGGCCTTCTCGGCGTCGGCCTGCATCGTTGAAGCTGCCTCCTCCGCAGCCTGACGAAGTTCGACGGATGCGGACTTGGCATCGGAAACCAGCGCCGCCGCTTCCTTGGCCGACGATTCCTCGAGTGCCTGGGCCTCGGCCGATGCCGTCGAACGGGTTTCCTCGGCTTCTTCGTCGGCCTGCTTTCGCCACGCTGCCACTTCGGCGTTGGCCAAAGACTGAACGCGATCGATTTCTGCGAGGCGCGCGTCCGCTTGCGCCTCTGCGTTGGCCACGACCTCGGCCGCGGCGGTTCGCGCCGCCTCGAGCACCCGAGCGGTCTCCTTGCCGATGTATTGGGAAACCGTGGCCTCGTCGAGCTCTTGCTCTGCTGGCACCGCGGCAGCCCGCTTTTCAGCATCGGCGAGGCGAGCCTCCAAGGCATCTCGATCGGCTTCGAGTCGACCGATGTCTCGGAGCGCCTGACGAAGCTCCTCCCCATCGCCGGCCGGAGGATTGTGGGTGCGGATCGAGGTGCTCAACGCCCGTAGATACTCACGGACTTCGTCCTTGTCGAACCCCCGCCGCGAGGTTCCGAACTCCCGCGATGCAATCGCAACTGGGTCGAGTGAAGGTTCTGCGGCAGGACTCATGAGCCCGATGGTAAACCCCGAATGGCCCCCGGGAGTGCTGCCTGGGCACGTTGCACAAAACTTTGCCGGGGCTGCGACCTATTCGCCGGTGTCGCCCAGGTGGGCAGCAGCAAATTCGTTGATCGCCTGCGTGTCGCCACCCAATGCTTCGAGGGCTGCAAGGGCCTCGTCGAGATCGGCAACGGGGACGACCTGGACGTCGTCGCCGGCCCGCTCCCGAACGACGGCAATCGTCTCCTCACCAAGCGCCTTCGGAACGATGAAGAACTTGATTCCGAGATCGCGGACGGCGGCCGCCTTCTGTGGAACGCCGCCGACGGACCCGACGCGCCCGTCGGGTGACATGGTTCCGGTGACCGCAACTCGGGCGCCGCCGGTGAGTTCGCCCGGCGTCAACTGGTCGAGGACGGCCAACGTGAACGCCAGCCCGGCCGAGGGACCCCCAACAGAACCCGAGTCGATGTCGACCATGAAGGGGTGGTCTGAAACGAACTCGACCCGGGTCTGGGGCTGCACACCGAGGAAGGCCGATGTTGCGTCACCGTCTCGCTCGCCGAGCACGATGGACACGTCGGACACATCCGACGATCCGAATGCCTGCACACCGAGCACGATCTTGTCTCCTGGCGATTTCGTCTTCAGCGTTTCGACGAGATCGATGTCGGTGAGAATCGAAACGCCATCGATCGACAGAATGACGTCACCGACTTCCAATCGTCCTTCCGCCGCCGAGCCGGCAACCACCTGCGCAACGAAAACTCCGTTCGGTGTGATGGCGTCATAACCCAGCTGTTCGAGTGCGACGGCAACCGCCGTCGACTTCGAGTCGTTCATCGCTTGAAGGTTGGCCTCCCGATTCTCGTCGGGGGTCTGGTCACCGAAAATCACTTCTTCGGGAAGAATCTGGGCATCGTCATCGGTGGTGAGCCAGAGGTAGCTCCAAAGATTCGGACGGGTTTTGAACCGAACCGTGGTGAAGAGAACCTCACCCTCGCTCGGAAAGTCATCAGCGCCGGAAACGACGACGAGGGGTTCAGTGTCTCGGGCCGAACCAGGGACGAGGGCGACATACGGTGTGTGATAGGTGAAGCCGCCGATGATGACGGCGGCCAGCAGCACGCCGACCACGGTTCCCGCCAACCGGAAATTGCGCCGCTGAATACGTCCGAATTGATCGGCCGAGGCCGATGCGGGCGGGGGTCCGACACCGACGGCAGCACCCTCGGCCGCTATGCTTTCCGCCGCCGAGCCGGTGCGTTGTGGGGCCGAGTCGGTCGGGTCTTCTCGGGGTTCGTGATTCGAGTCAGTCATGGGAAAACGCCGCTATCTCTTTGATCGGAGCCTTGCGCCCGGAAACAAGCTCCTCCAACGCATCCCCTGATCGGAAGATCGTTGCAACGGAAATCTGATCCAAACGCCAGAACGCAATCCATCTTCGACGGAAATCGCCGTCGAACCTCATCCTCTGCGGAAACCACACACGAACACCATGCCGATCTTCACCGCAAACAACCGTAAAGACCTCACCCGGATGCGATTCCCGTGGTGGCGCCGAGTCTTGGCCCCGTTCAGCCTCGGATCGCTGGTGATCATCGTCGGTCTCACACTCGCCGCAATCGCCGTGGCCATCGCGATGCTGATGCTCTACGTCCTCGAACAAGCTGTCGGCTGAGGCCAAAACCCAAGACACACCGCCCCAACTCGAGCGGTGTGCCTCTCATTGCTTGAACGTTCGAAGTGCGTCAGCGGTCAGCGGTCAGCGACCGAAGAGTCCTCGCCGTGCGCCGACGCCGTTGTCGCTGTCGGAGTCGCTGGACGAAGGACTTGGACCGTCAGAGATCGAGCGAACGATCAAGTTCGGGCTGGCCTGGTCGCCGGATTCCTCGACCGCTTCCGAGTTGCTCTCGAAGGAGTCGTCTCTGGTATCGCCATAAGTGTCCGACGCGCTGCTCGACGAAGACCCGCTTCCCCCTCCGACCGAGTCTCGCGGTGCACTCACCGCCGCTGCAGCCGGTGCCGATGAAAGCGATTGTCCACCGGAGGTGAGCTCGACCCGGAAGTACGGGCGATACTCGAAATTGACCTGCTCCATCCGGAAAATTCTGGCTTCCTCGACGCCCTCTTGGTTGCGTAGGCGCTCGACGACGGCGACCGCATCATGTACTTCGTCGGTCTGGTGGTACCCCGGGCTGCCGTCGGCTCCCCGATAGATGACCATATGGGACATGGGACTCTCCTTTGCGGTGGCCTTCGAGGACTGGACATCGACACTTCCGGGCAACAGGCCGTTCGAACAAGTTACCGAACACCGGTCAACCCGACGCTCGTGCAGGTAATAGCATTCCAGATCCTGTGACCGGAAACCACCCCCCCTCATCATCCCCGTCGAAACGTGATGTCGTTCTTGCCGGCCACACCGACGATTTTTCAGTGATCAAGCAGGGTTTGGGGTCGAGCGATGCGGAAATCCGAGCCGTGGCCCTCTCCGCCCTTCAGCGCCTCGGACGCCTCGATACACCCCAACTCGCGGTTTCGATGGCCGACGAGAGTGACGTGGTTCGCCGCCGAGCGGCCGAACTGGCAGCCCGGGTGCCCGGAGCATCGGCCCTCGAAGAACCCTTGAAAACGCTGCTTTCCGACAGCGACATCATCGCCGAAGTCACGGCATTCACGCTCGGCGAAATCGGGTCCGAAGCGGGTGTCGAACTCCAAGAAGGCACCATCGTTGCGCTCGAGCACCAAGCACTGCATCACGAAGATGCGCTGTGTCGGGAAGCCGCAGTGGCCGCACTCGGGGCCCTTCACCGCAGCCTGCCGGTCATTCTCCAAGCGTGCACCGACAAGGCCACGGTGCGGCGCCGAGCGGTGATTGCTCTTGCCCCCTTCGATGGCCCCGACGTGGACGCTGCGCTCCGCGTCGCCTTGCAGGATCGCGATTGGCAGGTCCGTCAAGCCGCCGAGGATCAGCTGAACATCAGCGGCGATTCCGACCAGTCATGAACATGTCCCGCACCTCGTCGAACGATTCGATGCACTGACCGGCCCCGAGCACCACCGACTCCAGAGGTTGGGCCACGAGGTGCACATCGACCCGGGCTTCCGACGCGATTCGGGCGGCCATTCCTCGAAGGAGTCCTCCGCCGCCAACGAGGTGGATTCCTCGATGGATGAGATCTTGGGCCAGTTCCGGCGGAGCAGCACCGAGACACGAGACCACCGAATCGACCATCGCCGACACCGGTTCATCGATCGCTTCCCGCACCTCGGTGCTGGTGAGCGTGATCGTGCGAGGCAATCCGCTCATCATCTCTCGTCCGCGAACTTCGGCCTCGAACTCTTCCTCACCGGGCCAGGCCGAACCGATGGCAACTTTGATCTGCTCGGCCGTCTGTTCTCCAACGGCAATGCCATGAGTGCGCCGAACATGGTTTTGGATCGCGGCGTCGAGATCGAAACTACCGACCCGCACGGCCTCCAGAGCAACGACCCCACCGAGTGAGATCAGCGCCGTCTCGGTGGTGCCACCGCCGATGTCGATCACCATGTTGCCGATTGGCTGATCGATCGGCAGATCAGACCCGATGGCAGCCGCCATCGGCTGCTCGAGTAGATGCGCCTCGACGGCCCCCGCACGACGAGCAGCCTCCCGAACGGCACGCTGTTCGACCGCGGTGATCGCCGAGGGGACACAAATGATCACTCGAGGCCGGTTGAATCGGCTCACACCCGCTCGATGGAGCACCAACCGGATCATGCGCTCGGTGATCTCGAAATCGGTGATCGCCCCCTGACGCAGAGGCCGCACCGCAACGATGTGGCTCGGAGTGCGACCGATCATCTTCCACGCATCCCGTCCGATCGCCAACACGTCGCCGGAACGCGTGTTGAGCGCGATCACCGACGGTTCGTTCAGCACGATGCCCTCATCGCGCGCGTAGACCAGCGTGTTGGCCGTTCCCAGATCGATCGCGAGGTCTCTACTCACGCGCTCTCGTCCCGCTGCAATCCAGCAGCCGCGATTTCCTCGATGTGCTGCGGTTCGAGTCCCCAACTCTCGCCATCGGCCCAACGCTCTTTCTTCCAGATCGGAACCGTGCTCTTGAGCGTGTCGATGCCGAAACGGGCAGCCTCGAACGACGTGCCCCGATGAGGTGAAGACACCGCGACGATCACGGCCGCCTCGGTGACCGGGACGTGACCGATGCGATGAATCAGCGCCATACGCCCGATGTCGGGCCAACGATCGCGAGCGGCGGCGATGATCTCGTCGAAGCGGGGAACAACCTGCTCTTCGTACGCCTCGTATTCGAGCCGATCGACCTCGTCTCGGCCGGTGGAGTGGTCGCGAGCCGTTCCGCTGAACACCACCACAGCCCCACAGGATGGCAGCACCACCCACGACGATGCATCGGTGACCGGTAACGGCCCGGCAAAGAGGGCCGTCCAGTTGGGACCGTCGGGGGGAGCATGCACGGCGCCATCGTAGGCAGCCAACGCCGTCGGCGGGTAGGCGAGTCTCCTCCATCGCTCGAGACGAACACCAAGAACCGCGACGGGGCGCGGCGAGTGATCTGGCTTTCGGTTGTACTGTCCAAGGCCGTGAGCATCGAGGAAGACGATCTCCCCATCGGTGGTCCGCCACCCGATCCGTCGCAACGTCAGTGGCGGCACCCGTCCGAAATCGCGGCTGCCGCCGCGGCCGCTGCTCGACACGAAGCGGGCGATGCACCAGGTTCCTCGCCGTGGCGAGGCTTCTCCACGACTTCTTTCGTCATCGGCAGCAGCGTCGGAATTGCCGCCTGCTTGGCGTTGTACGCCGGCCTGACCATGGGAGCATCCACACCGGATTCCGGGCTCGTAGCCTTCCCTCGACCGGCTGCCAGCGGGCCGATCCCGTCCGCCATCGAGGACTCCGGTTCGACAGCCGCCACCGACGAGGGCCAGGCCACCACGATTCCATCGGCCGACAATCCTGCGCAACACCCCAACCCGGGGGACACGACAAGCGCCACCGGTTCCACGATCGACATCGCCCTCCCCCAGCGCCAGCCAATTCCGGCTCATCTCCAAAACGTCGTCACGAATCAACTGGTGGCAATTCATCTGGGCCCGGGCGAGCAGCCAATGGCATCAGGATTGTTCATCGACGGTGTCGTGCTCACCAGCGCAAGTGCCATTGCGGCCAACGACGAAGTCACCCTCACCTTCCAGGATCACCGCTACACCGCTGAGGTGGTCGCCCGGGACGCCTTCACCGATCTCGCCGTTCTACGCCCGCCGCAGGCGATGCTCGACGGCGCGTCGGGTCCAACACCGACCGAACAGCCCGATTTCGATTGGCCAGATCCCGAGCGCAGCGCCGAACCCGAACCCGTCGACAACGTCGATATCGGCCACGAAGTCGTCGTCGGGATCACCATCACCCTCGTCGCGACCGACGGTCAACCCGAACCGATCGCGGTCACCGGCCTGGTGATCGGGGTCAATCAAACCGTTCGAGGCAAGGATGGACATGCGATTGTCGGCGCATTCGAGACCAGTGCTCGTCGTCCCGAATTCGGCCTGGGGGCGGTGCTCGTCGACGACGACGGAAACCCCGTCGGCATCGTCGTAGACAGCGAGGGCTATGTGGCCACCGGCATCCCCCTTTCAGCCGCACGGGCCATCGCCGCCAATCTCATGACCAACGGATGGGCCAGCGATGCCTGGATCGGCATCGAGGGCAAGGAGGTCGGCCGCGGTGTCGAAGTCACCTCACTGCAGGCCGATGGCCCGGCCGCACTGGCAGGCATCCAGCGGGGCGACATCATCCACTCCGTCGGAGAGACCGCCACCACCGACATGGCGGCCCTGGTGGAGCAACTGCGGCGACTTCGTCCCGGCCTCGAAGTTGCGATCCGGGTCGTTCGCGACAATGCGGTCGTCACGCTCTTCCTCGTGGTCGCTGATCACCCGCCAACGGATCCCGATGGCGCCGATCCATCGTCCGGCGAACCATCAGATTCTGAAACGACCATGACCGACGAATCCAGTGCCGGCGACGTCCGGTGGCGGGCCAACTCGGTCAGCGCATCAAGCGGCGGGTGACGCCCGCCAGCGCCGCCATCGCACCGGCAACCCCGATCCCGGCGGCGGCCAAGGCCAACTCTTGCCGTCGTTGAGCACTCACAGCCCAGATCGGGGCTGGCGTACCGAGCACAAACGCCTCTTCGTTCGAGAAGGCCGGAACCCACCCCTCGGACCGGAGCCGATCGTTCGCAACAACCCACGAATGACGGGTGTAGGGCTCGATTCCTTCCGGAGTTCGTCCGACGCCATACGTTCGGCCCGCTCGGAGTACGCGATCGCTGAGAGCCTGCGGAATCCGCACCTGCGGACCACCGACCAAGCCCCGGAAAACCTCCGACCCGATCCAGCCGTCGGGTGCAACGTTGAACGTGCCCGTCAGCCCACGACGAGCGACGAGGCTCAATGCCGATGCCAGATCGTCGTGATGTAGGAACTGAACCGGCGGATCGACCTGGTCGGACCGAACCATGGTGGCGGCCCGAAGTGCCTTCGCAACCCAACTTGCGCCTCGCTCGGACAATGTGGTGGTCGGTCGAAGAATCGCCAGCGACTTGCCGGTCTCCTGCTCCCATGACTCAGCCTTCTGCTCGAGCCGTTGCTTGGCCATTGCAAACGCGAGCCCTTCGATCGGTCGAAGGGCATGCGACTCGGTGAGAGGAACGGGATTGTCGGGGTGGGCGCCGTACACCGTGGCCGACGACAGCACCACGAGTCGCCGACAATCGGCCGCATCAGCACCATCGAGAACCCGGTTCAGCATGTGCTCGGCGAGGCCGGCATCACCAACCCGACTCGGATCCTCGGCCAGGTGAATCACGACGTCACCACCAACCATGAGCGGGCCCAGATCCTCGACGAGCAAGTCGACCTTGTGGCTTTCGATCTTGGGGTTCGATCCCGGAAACGGCACCCGATCGAGCGCGACAACGCGATCGACCGATGTATCGGCTGCCAGTTGACGGACCGTTCGTTGGCCCACGGCTCCGGCTGCCCCGGTGACCACAATGGAAATCACTGACGTACGATGCCGTGGTGAGCCCGAATGATCCACTCGGCGGGGACGAGAATCCCTTCGGCGGCGACAATCCCTTTGGAGAGTTGGCCAAGCTGTTCAACTCGCTGGGTATGGGCGGCCTCGGAGCGACCGGTTCGGATCCGTGGCAATCGGCCCGGCAAATTGCCAACGCCGTGGTGTCCGAAGGCGGAAGTGTTGCCAATCTCGATCCATTGGTTCGCATTGCCGTCGAAGATCTGGCACGGGTCGCCGATCTTCACGTGAGGGAGCTTCCTGGCATCCACCTCAACTCGGCCACCCAGATCAAAGCGGTGAGTAGCGCCTCCTGGACCGAACACAGCCTCGACGCCTACCGACCCTTCTTCGAGCGGTTCGGCCAGGCCATGGGTGACGCCAGTCTCGATCAGATCCCGGCCGACGATCCGATGGGAGCGATGATGTCCCAGATGTTCGCCTCGCTCGGCCCCGCGATGGTTGCTGCCAGCGCCGGATCGATGATCGGACATCTCGGACAGCGGGCCCTCGGCCAATACGACCTGCCCGTACCCCGCCCTGGTCACGACGTCTACGTCGTGCCCACATCGATCGACACCGCCGCCACCGAGTGGAACGTCCCCGTCGATGAGCTCCGACTCGTCGTCTTGATTCACGAACTCGTCGCCCACGCCGTGCTCTCCACCCCACACGTCGGCAAACAACTCGAAAACCTGTTCATCGACTTCGCCTCGGCGTTCCGCCCCGACGTCGACCAGATCGGCGAGCAGTTCGGCAACATCACCGACCTGTCGCAGATTCAAGCACTGTCCGAATCGTTGGGAGACCCCGATGTGATCCTCAGCATGATGCGCTCCCCCGCCCACGAGTTGCTGGTACCCCAGCTCGATGCGCTTGTCGCCGCCGTGCTCGGTTTCGTCGATCACGCCGTCACTCGAGCCTGCAAAGGGCTCGTGCCGTCGCATGGCAAGATTCGGGAAGCGATGCGTGACCGTCTGCGCGACATCACTCCGGCCGACCGATTCATGGAACGCCTCCTCGGCATCGACATCGATCAAACAACGATCGACCGGGGAGACGCCTTCATCGCAGGGATCGTCGAGCGAAGCGGAGACGAAGGACTCAAACGGCTCTGGGCCGACGAACTCGATCTCCCCACTGCCGCCGAAGTCAATGCCCCGGGCCTCTGGCTCGCCCGCATCGGTCTCGACCCCGATCTCCCCGGCGGCGCCGACCTCGACATTCCCGACGATCTCAGCGGGCTCTGACATTTGTCTCGCTATCGCTCGACGCTCACCCGCATCCGAGTCACACCCCCCGAACGATCCTCCTCCGTCGGACTCGCCTGACAAACGTCGCTCGACGCTCACCCGCATCCGAGTCACACCCCCGAGCGATCCTCCTCCGTCGGACTCGCCTGACAAACACCCACATTTGTCAGTGTGATGGCGGTTTGGTGGGCACCGGTTGGGGCGGGAAGGCGTATTGGTCGGTTGGGTCGGGACCCGGTTCGGGGAAGGACACGTCTTCCGAATCTGGCTCGCGAGGCTCCGGTTCGGCCTTCTTGCGGACCGGGAGTCGAGGCCGACGAGCCTTGACCCGTCGGCGGACGGCGGCGACTCGTTCCTTGGGAACTTGCTGGGTCGGGGCCGAGTCGCGTCCGAGCCAGTAGGTGACTGCAGCGAAAAGCGAGGCGCCGGCGATCATCACGAAACCCAACCGGGACGGCAACGAAACGACGACGGGGATCAACGCGCCGATGACCCAGACGAGTTGGAACCGACTCTCGAAGCGCGAGAACGAGCGTCCGAGGTTCGCCTCTGGAGCGTCACGCTGCACGATCGCATCGAACGCCTGCTTCCCCATCTGCCCCGCAACGGCAACAGCGAAAGCCATCGCCATCGCACCGGACAGACCGCCCACGAATGCGGCGATCACGGCTACCACGCCAACACCACCCAACGATCCGGCAAGGATGCGTTCCTCACGTGCGATCTGGCGAACCTTGGGCGACGCAATCGCGCCTCCGAGACCTCCGACTCCCAAAGCCAAGAGCACGAGGCCGAAGTGCCAAGTCGGCGCTCCGCCCGAAGCCAGCTCGATTCGGCTTGCGCCGAGTGTGCGACGAATGGCGTGGCCCACCTCGACGCCGGCAGCGGTGGGGCCCGGATCGATTCCGCCCCGCAGTTCGAAGGCCAAGAGCATCGTGAGAAAGCCGACGACGCCACGGACGTAGGCCATTGCGCTGGCGGCAATGATGATCCCGGCCCCACGCAGCTCGGCTCGTTCCTCCACCCCTGCAGGGCCAGTTGCAACTCGGGTCGCCGTGATCCGCGTCCCCAGAACGGCACCAACGACGAAGATCACCGACGCCAACCCCAGCGTGTACGGCGACCCGCCGAGCTTCAAAAGAACAAGGCCGGGCACGCCGGCCAAACCGGCGGCCAGGGCCGAGATCACCGACAAACGAGAGTTGGCCTGGACCAGGGACCCATGATCTTTCACGGTGGCCGGGACCATCGCGCTCTTGGCGATGTGATGAGCCTTGCCCAACACCAGCATCGAAAAGGCCAGGGGGAACAGCAACAACGACTGCACGTTGAAGGCCATGACGAGCGCCAACACAGCTCGCGTGGCCGCCGACAGGATCATCATGAATCGATGACCACCCTTGAGCCGGTCCATGGCGGGTCCGAGGAACGGAGCGACTACGGCGAAGGGCGCCATCGTCAAGAGCAGGTAGAGCGCCACCTGCCAGCGAGCATCGTTGGGGTCGATCGAAAAGAACAGTGAGTCGGCCAGAGCGATGGCCACCAGAGCATCTCCGGCCGCAGAGAGTCCGTGGGCCCGGGCGAGCCGGGCAAACGGGCCAACAGAAAATGCCTCGGCTCCGCGACCCCCGGTCGGGCCACTCACGCGGCGGGTGCCACGACGTCTGGGCGTGGTTTCCGGCTGGCTCACTCGCTCAGACTAGTGCGCAGCTTCTGCGCCTCTGACGTCGACGTCACGGTGATCACGATCTCATTCGATGCATCAGCTCGAGACGCTCGGACGGGGAGGGATGTTCGGCAAAGACCCGCGCCATGAACGAGGGTTCCAGCAAGGCGCGGTCCGATACGTGGAAACCTCGAACAGCCTCGGCACTCACACCGATGATGGAGCCGGCATCGATGTCGGCCTGTCGCTCGTGGGCCCGACTCAACCAGGCCAGCACGAGCTGCATCGGGACGCCAAGGGCCCAGAGGATCAGCACCACAGCGGGCAGGCGGCCAGAATCGGAGCCGAACTGCCACGCGACCGCAACCGTCATCACGGCCACGCCCGCACCTGCGAGAGCTGTCACGCTTGCCGTCCACAGCATGTGGTGCCGACGGATGTGAGCGAGTTCGTGAGCCACGATGTGACGCCGGAGTTCAGCGGAGGCACCAGCAAGGTTCGCCGAGACGGCGACCGTGGCCCACCGTCCGACGCCGGTGGCGAACGCATTGGGGCCAGCATGGGGATCATCCACCACCTCGACGAATCGTACGGATCCCACGTTGGCCGACTTCGCGACCTCAGCGAGTTCGGCGGCCGCTGAACCGGTCAAGGGCTTGGCCCGATGCACCGCGAGGGTCAGGGCCGGACCGACGAGCAGCGAGATGTACGGGAGCAGCACGAATGCGATAGCGGCAAGCGCCGACGCGTCGAGACGCGAGGTTGGGGCAGTGGCGATCGCGGCACTGAGGGTGGCGAACAGGGCGAGGTGGACAACGAGGATCCCCGTGGTCGAAGCGAGGAATTGGCTCAATGAACCGGCGTCGCGCCCGAACCGGGGCTCGTGCCTGAATTCGCCCCAAGCGGCGGCCAGTGTGGAAGGAAACCACCAGCCCACGGCGGCAACGAACCAGATCCGATCGACAGCAAGAAGGTCGGCCTCTGCGAGCCACCAAATCAGCATCATGGAAACCAGCTGGCCACTCGATTTCAGCCGTCGGGCCCGTTCTCGCGGTTGGTGATAGAGGATCGAGCGATCCCGCTCCTCAGCCGTGAACCAGCGGCCGACCGCAGTCGGAGTGGGCCACCACGAAGAGGGCTTCGCACTTCGCACCAGCACTCCGCTCACCCCGCTCACACGACTCACACCACTTCGCCAACAACATCACATCGACCACCGTCGTCAACCATCGCCGAGGGCGCGGGCGAGCTGATCCAGCAAGGCGACGTCGTGATCATAGGAAAGCAGGCGCGTTGCGTTCTCGGGCCGCACCCATCGAATCTCGTCCACCTCATCGTTGGCGACGAATGAGCCGTTGGTGACCTCCATGGTCCAATAGCGAACGATTTTGTCTCGGCCCCGATGGTCGGTGTAGCGAGCCGGTTCGAGTTCGGGTCCGGTGGGTCCGGTCAACCCGGTTTCTTCCGCCACCTCACGAATCGCACACTCGAGATCGGTTTCGCCAGGATCGAGTTTGCCTTTGGGAAACGACCAGTCGTCGTAACGGGGTCGATGAGCAACAAGCACTTCGATCCCGTTCTCGGCAGACCCGTCAGCCGTTCCGACGGAGCGCCAAACGACACAACCCGAAGCTTTCACGACCTCGACCCGGTCATCACTCAACGATCGGCTCCGGTCGTTCGCTCATTGCCCGCTTCACCGGAGGCGGCCAGGGGCGATTGTTCCAGGTGTCCTCGGCGGCTACCGGACTCGTATGGCCCCGCTCGGTTGCGAGCGCTTCGAGTCGATCGTGCGTGGAGATGAGGCCAACCCGCACCCGTTCGTACGTGCTGTCCGGTCGAAGTTGCCAAGCCAGCGTGTCGTCCGAGAGGTTGATGTCGATCAATTGTTCGATCCTTCGGATCGTCTCCTCCCCCTCGAGTCGCACGAGAACCTCGACCCGACGATCGAGGTTGCGGGGCATGAGATCAGCTGAACCGAAGTAGTGAGCGGGGTTGCCGGCTCCCCGGCCATTGGCGAAAATGAAAATTCGGGAGTGTTCGAGGTACCGGCCGACGATCGAGCGGACCGTGATGTTCTCGGAAAGCCCTGGTACCCCGGCCTTCAGGCAGCAGATGCCCCGGATGATGAGGTCGATCTTCACCCCGGCCTGCCCGGCGGCATACAGCGCATCGATCAGTTCGGCGTCGACCAGGCTGTTCATCTTGATGACGATCCGACCGGTTCCGGGTGGCGCTTCGGCTTCGTTGGCGATGAGTTCGGCCAGCCTGGGTCGGAGCCTGCGGGGAGCGACGACAATGCGTTCGAAATCGATGTTGCGCCCGTACCCCGTGAGGAAATTGAACAGCTGCGTGAGATCGTCGCCAATCGCTCGGTTCGCGGTCAGGAGGCCGAGATCTTCATACACACGAGCGGTGCGGGGGTTGTAGTTTCCGGTGCCGATGTGGCAGTACTGACGCAGACCGTCTGGTTCGCTCCGAACGACCAAGGTGGTCTTGCAGTGGATCTTGAGTCCGACGAGTCCATACGCAACGTGCACGCCGGCCTCCTCCAAACGCCGGGCCCAACCGATGTTCGCCCGCTCATCGAAACGTGCTTTCAGCTCGACGAGGGCCGCGACCTGTTTGCCCTGTTCGGCCGCCCGAATCAGCGACTGCACGATGGGACTGTCTCCCGACGTGCGATAGAGCGTCAACTTGATCGCCACCACTTTCGGGTCAAGCGACGCTTGACGCACGAATTCGCTGACGGAACGGCTGAAGGAGTCGTATGGATGATGAAGCAGGACATCCTGCTCCCGCAGCCGGGCAAAAAACTCCTCGCTGTCGTCCAAACCGAGGAGTTCGGGCGGAGTGATGCCCTTGAACCGAGGTTGCGAGAGGTCGGGCCGGTCGAGGCCCACGATCTGCCAGTAGCCGGTGCAATCGAGCAGGCCTCGGAAGTGATAGACGTCCTCGTCGTCGAGATCGAGTTCGCGCAACAGCAGCTGGAGGGTTTCCGCCGGCATCGTGTGATCGATCTCCAGACGGATCGCCCGACCGAACCGGCGCCGGCGAAGTTCGATCTCGACCGCCTCGAGCAAATCGTCAGCGTCCTCGTCGTCGAGCGTGATGTCGGCGTTTCTCGTGACTCGGAACGGCCAGGCGCCTTGAATGTCCATGCCGGGAAACAAGTATTCGAGGTGGGCGCAGATGACCTGCTCGATCGGGACATACCGACCCGAGAGCAGCGCGGCGAAGCGAGGCAATGTGGGCGGAACCTTGACCCGGGCAAACCGGCGACGGCCAGAATCGGGGTCGCTGACCGATACGGCAAGATTCAGCGAGAGGTTCGAGATGTAGGGGAAGGGGTGCCCGGGGTCGACGGCAAGCGGCGTGAGCACCGGAAAGACCTGATTCTCGAATTCATTGGTCGCCTGTTTGCGTTCCTCCTCGTCGAGGTCTTCCCAACCGACGATCTGGATTCCTTCGAGGGCGAGAGCCGGCTGCAGACGGTCGACGTGAACTCGTTCGAGACGATGAACCTGTTGCTCGGTCCGGCGTCGAATCCGGCTGAGTTGGGCCAGCGGCGTCAGGCCATCAGGTGGCGACGAATTCACCCCGCCGGCTACTTGGTCCTTCAGCCCGGCCACGCGAACCATGTAGAACTCGTCGAGATTCGAGGCGTAGATGGCACAGAACTTCAGGCGCTCGAGCAGCGGCAGATCACCGTCTTCGGCCTGAGCCAGAACACGGCTGTTGAAGTCGAGCCACGACAACTCCCGATTGCGATACTTCGTCGCCGGGTCGGTTGGGTCGAAGGTTCTCGACGGTTGATCTGCTGGCTCGGTTACCACGTCATCCTGTCTGGGCCTGGGTCTTGTGTGTCGCGTGCCGCCGGTGGCCGCTGACAGTGATTGTCTCAGGAGATCCGGTCGGTGGCCAGTAGGGCGGCACCGATCACACCAGCATCATCCATGCGTTCGGCCAGAACGAGCTCGCAGACCATCGGGCCGAAGCCACCAAAGGCCGGGGATCCGCTGATCTGATCGAGGAACGGCTGACCCAACTTGTGCACGACACCCCCGCCGAGAACGACGAGGCGAAGGTCGAGCAATGTTGCAGCATTGCCGATTCCGAGCGCCAGGGCTTCCACTGCGTCGTCGAGCAACTCGTGTGCCACCTCATCGCCCGCTCCGAGAGCTTCGGCGAGGTGACGAGACTTGATCGAACTGGTGCCGCCGAGTTCGACCAGTTTGCTGGTTCTGCCGGCTGCCACGAGGCGACGCGCCTCTTTCTCGATGCCGGCCCGGCCAGCGTAGGCCTCGAGGTGACCCAGTTCGCCGCAGCCGCATTCGCGACCATCGGCAACCACCGTGAGGTGGCCGATCTCACCGGCCATCCCGCGACTTCCGGCCAGCAATCGACCATCGAGAACGAGTCCACCACCGACTCCGGTGCCGACAAAAATGGTCATCAGGTCGTTGACGCCGCGGCCGGCTCCGACCCGATGTTCGGCGATAGCACCACAGTTGACGTCGTTGGCGACCACAACCGGCTTGCCGAGTCGTGCTTCAAGTTCTTTCTGCACCTCGACCGGTTGATCCCAACCAGCAATGTTCGGACACCGAGCGACCACGCCATCGGCCTGGACGAGCCCCGGGACCCCGATCCCCACCGCCTCGGCTTCCGCTGCTCCGTCGAGCTGACCGATCAGATCGACAACGGCATCGAGTACGTCGTCGGGGCCCGATCGGGGTGTTGGCATTTTGGCTCGCCCAACCGACTCGCCAGTGACGGGGTCGACCAATCGAGTGAGGATCTTCGTCCCCCCGAGGTCGACACCGACAACGCTCACTCGGAGGTTTCCTCGGCCACCTCGCCGGTTTCAACATCGTCAGCCTCAGGATCGCTGGCTTCAGTGACGGTCTCTTCGGTGTGCACAGACTCGGAAACGACCACTTCTTCGGTGACGACCTCCTCGGCGACCACTTCTTCTGTGACCACTTCTTCGGTGACCACTTCTTCGGTGACCGGAGTTTCGATTACCTGGGGCGCGGGCTGTGCCGCGG
>JBBKXQ010000136.1:0-30984 GCA_037969565.1 Acidimicrobiales bacterium
CGCCATGCCTTTGCTCGTTTGACGTCGCCGACCACCCCGTGGAGCGCATCGGGAAGTACCACATCGAAGAACTCCTGAACACGCGTTCGGAACGCCTCGATGTCGATGAGCGACGGCGGGCTGACACGAGTCGATGTCATGGGATCTCCATCATGTCAGATGCTCTGGACACGAACTGACGGGCCGACAAGCGTGCCTCTGTCCAGCATCAGCCAAACTCTGCTGGAATGGTCAGCGAGGAGCCATCATCATGAACCAACCCGCTCGATCAACGCTCTTCAACCAACTCTGCGAACGCCTCAGGGCCGAGCTACCGATCTTCGGTTTCACCCATTCGATCGACGCAACCATCGCCATCAGTCGTGCCGGCGGCATCGGTATCTGGGGTGCGACCCGATCGACTCCGGAGGAAATCGAGGAGGGAGTGACGACCATGGCCAAGGCGCTGGGCGACCTTCCGTACGGTCTCGATCTCGTCATCCCACCGGGCATGCCAGAGCGAGACAACCGAGACGAGATCGAACGAGCCATTCCCGACGAACACCGGGCCTTCATCACCGATCTGCGAGCCAAGTATCAGGTTCCCGATGACGGCAACCCCGGCAAACGGAGCCGCTTCGTTCGTAGCGAGCAGATGGCCCGGGAACAGGTCGACGTCGTGATGGATTCATCGATCTCGGTTCTCGCTCTCGGGATCGGTAGTCCCGAATGGGTGATCGGTCCGGCCAAGGAGCGAGGCAAGACCTTGGTCAGCCTCGTCGGTCAGCCCAAGCACGCCGAGCGTGCCCTCCAGGCGGGAGCAGAAATTTTGGTTGCGCAAGGCACCGACGCAGGGGCCCACACGGGGCCCATCGGCACCTTCTCACTGGTGCCCCAAATCGTCGATGTCGCGGGGGACGTTCCCGTGGTTGCGGCCGGTGGGGTGGCCACGGGCCGACACATCGCAGCGGCCTTGGCCCTCGGCGCCGTCGGTGTCTGGATCGGCACGGCCTGGCTGTTCTGCCAGGAGGAACACACCGATCCGGCAATCCTCGAGAAGCTGATCGCCGGTGGATCGGCCGACGCGATCATCTCGCGCGCCGACTCGGGCAAGACCTTGCGCCAGATACGAACCTCGTGGACAGATGAATGGTCCGCTGCCGGGGCCCCCGAGCCTCTCAAGATGCCGTACCAGGACATCCTCGTCGGCGACTTGCTGGGACAGATCGATCGCCACGGCGTCAAACCGCTCATGCACTCCCCCGTCGGTCAGAGCGTGGCCTACTTCGATTCGCTCAGCACCGTGACCGAAACGATGGCCCGACTTGTCAGCGAAGCCGAACGGGCCCTCGCTTCCCTCCCGCGACGCTGATGTGGCAACCGCCGACCTCGGCGTTGACGTTCTGCAAGACCATGGGGCCTGTTATCGGACCTGAAATGATGCAGAAGGCAGTGGGCCCGAGAGCGGTTACGTCTCCTTGTGAGTTGCGACGGCCTCATCACTGGGCACGAGCCCCAAAATTGCCCCACCGGCCAAGAGCCATGGTCTGATCTTGGCATCGCAGACCTGTTCGACCCATGCATCACACAACGGACAGCGGAAGCAGACCAGCAGTTCGGCCTCCATCGACGTGACCACGGTGAGGTCGGACACCGCTATCTCCAGGGTGCCGCAAGCTGCACAGACCACGCTGGCAACAACAGGCAACGCGGGCTTTTTGTGTCGTTCGCGTGACATCCTCACGCAGAGTAGGCGAAACAGCCGATCGTGTGAAGAGCTACCTCATTTCTGAGTGACCGCGACTTCTGCGTCACAGCTATTTCGAGTGGTCGGTCACTTCGAGGTCAGTCACGAACTCCGAGAACTCGGAGTCGCTCAACCCGGTCGCGATGACCGCTCGCGCATCACAGGGGGCCGTCAAATCGATCCGCCAGACGAGGGCCCGAATCGGAACACCGAGCAGGGACGACGCCAGCAGGGTCGCCTCGGTTCCTTGGATGTCGACCACGCCGATCTCGTCGAGCTGGTCATAAGCCTCGAAGATGTCGTCGAAGTAGCCGCCCGAGATCACGCGTACGGTGCGGTTCTCATCGCCGAATGTGGTCTCGACCCCCAACAACCCGTCCCCGTACGGGACCAACGTACGATCCAGCGGTGTCAGCTTGGCGGGCCGATCAGCCGACAACGTCGTTTCGGCGCAGGTGGTGAGATCAGCGGATCGGGTCGACGGTGGTGAGACCTCATGGGTCCAGGTTCCGCAACCGGTCAACAATCCGCTGGCGATGAGGACGAGTGGATGGAGACGCCTCACGACAAGTCAGCGTGTTCGACTTGGCGTCGCCGAACCGTGAACACGCTGAGGCCGATCATCGCGACGAAGCCGATCAATAGCGCCACTCGGATGATCTGATCCGAAGACCCGCTGCCCGATCGTCCCTGTGGGGCGCTCGAGTCGAAGTCGACGGCCGCCGGCCGGGGGGCATTCGTCAGATCGGCGACGGCATTGAGCGCCTCGCTGCCGTAGGCCAAGCTCGGCTCGATGTGGGTGTTCTCGCTGAACTCATTCCAGCTGATCAGGCCGATTGCATGGGGGACCGATGCCAGGGCACCGTTCCACTCCGCAGCCAGCGTGGCACCTCCGTCTCGTTCGACCACGGTTTCGCCTCCCAACAAATGCGCGTCGAACCCGGGAGCCGCCGGCGCAATCCATATGCCATCGTGGCTGCGGACGGCGTCGCCCATTTCGACCAGCTTCGTCGGATAGCCGGGAAAGGTGTCGGGGTTGACCGATGACCAGTAGTACAGGTTCCCGTCGACGGCGTCGGCGACTCGTTCGTATCCCTCCACGTTCTTCTCCGTGGCCAGGACGAGCAGCTGACCGACTCGAGCGCTTGTCACTGCGGCGATCTCATCGCGGGAGTACTTCCACGTGCCGGACCAGATGACGAGCGGCTGGTCGAACAACCCGAACGCGGGGCTATCGGAATAGCGTTCGACGAAGAGATCCAGGTCGTCGCCAACCCGAGCCGCAGGAAGGGGATCACGATTGAAGTCGAGTCCCTGATACGTGATCGCGAGTTTGAAGTCCTCCTCCTCGGCAATGGCAATCAGCATTTCCAATCGGGGGTCGAGGACCTCGGTGCTCTTCCAAGAAACAAGGAAGGCGTCGATACCGACACTCTTGGCGAGCCGGATGTGATCCCGCATCACCGACTCTTGGTCGCTCGTGTAACGGCCGACCGTTGGATAATCGATCTTGGCTCGGTTCCAGCTGGTGGCTTCGAACCAGATGTAATAGTGAGCCAGCACCAGCGGGTCACCCGGCACAGCCTGGCTTGCGGCCGGGGATGCCGCGGCGCCACCGGTGAGCATGCAGATTGCAAGCCCACTGAGGAGGATCGTGCGATTCAGAGTGTTGAGCCGGGAGAATCCCGTTCGGCCTCGCTTCACCTCAACACCACCCGTTCACCTGCTTGGCTCGAGGACAAGGGAGAGGAAGTCGTCGCGCTCGATTGCGATAACAGGCGAGTCGAGGCTCTCGCTGCTCTCGGCGAGTTGGGCGGCGAGTTCTTCGAACGGCACAGCGACCGCCTCTCTCGACTTGGTTCTGCGGCGAAGGCGCCTTCCGATCACGAGCGGGACGACCAGGAACAACGATCCAGCCACCCCGACGATGGTGATGTCGAGCCACGTGAGCAGGTCGAGGTTGACCTCCTGGTTCCGCGAGATGACCACGGGTCGAGCGATTCTCGGCCCCGAACTGTCGATGAGGACTTGATACTCGCCGCGAGGAACTGACGGCAGGAACAACTCGCCGTCGGCGTCGAGTTGATGGGTGATCACTTCACCGTCGGGATAGGTCAGTTCGATCGTGCCCGTGCGAGCAGAACCGAAGAACATGTCGGTGATCTGGAAGTGAGCCGAGAAGAAGAGCAGTTCGAGTTTGATGTCCGATCGCTCGCGAGGCAAGAACCTCGTCTGCGCTCGGTGCACGAGGTTGACGCCGCGGACGGTGACACTCTCTACCGACCATTCGATGTCTCGAACTTGCGGGCCCCCACTCTCGGAGACGACTCGCTCGGAATACAACCAAACAGGTCGGTCGAGCGGAATCCCTTCCTCCTGTCCGCCCAGGCTGTTCTTGAGGTCGACTGATTCGATGGTGTCGACGTCAACCTCCTCACCGTTCACACCAACAAAAGAGAACGTGGCCGGACGTTCGATGTCGAAGGCCAATGCGTAGTGGTTACTGGCCATTCGGTAAAGCCTCGTGAAGTGGGCCTTCTCGGTTTCGTTCGGCGAGACATCCGGGGTGACAACGACGATCCGGTCGGTTGGGTCGGTGTGGACCTTCGTGCCGAAGAATGCGACACCGGAACTATCGGTCACCTTGGACTTGCCATCGAGCGTCACAGTCACACCCGGCACCACAGGGACAGTCGACACGATGAAGATCGATTCGTCACTGCCATCGGAGTCAGCGGTCTGCGCTCCCGCGCTCATTGCTGGCAATATCGTGAACGCGACGACGTTGACGAGAAAGACGACGATGAACCACGCCGTTCGTGAACTCGACGATCTCAGGCGACAACCTCTCATCGGACCAGCCCGATCCTCCGGCGTCGAGCGCCGACCCCCCAGAGGCCGGTGAGTGAGACAAGCAGCACCGTGCCCCCCAACGCTGAGCCGTAGGAGGCGTAGACGATGTCAGTTCGTGGTCTGATGATTGGTTCGTCATCCCGATTGGTCGAGAGGAGCACGGGATCCCGGGGCGGTGCTTCGAAGTCGAACACGCCCAAGAAGTTGTTGGCCGCGGCATCTCGCTCAGTCAGCGGCGCTATCTCCCAGTTCTCCTCGATGAACTTCAGGATCGACGTGAAATCCAGCGTCGAACTCTCGATGTGTCCCGGTTTGGCGTAGGCGCTGACCAACAGGGCTGGAGCCCGGAACCCGTAGCCGAATTGATCGACCTTGGGCGGCGGAACGTGGTCGTACCAACCACCCCAGTCGTCATAGGTCCAGGTGAGGGCCGTGCTTTCCCAGGAGGAACTCCTCATGACAGACGTCACCAAGGTTCGGATGAATCGCTCCCCGGCCTGGATGCTGCCGGGGGGATGTTCGCTCGCTCCCGAAGGAACGACATACGAAACCGCAGGGAGGGTGTCATTTGCGACATCGTCGTAGAATTCCTCGAGGGAGACGATGCGGCTACTGAGTGCGGGATCGTCGATGAACCGGTTGTAGTTGAGGGGAGGGACCCAGATCAGCTGGCTAGCCCGCTCGCTGTCGACCTCCGCTCTGAAGTTGATCTCGGGGTCGTAGTTCTGAACGTAGAACTTCCACGACACCCCTGCCGCTTGGAGCGAGTCGAAAATGGTCGGCACATCGTCGAATCCCTCGGGGCGGAGGGAGTCGCTCTTCTCGTTTCCGGGTGAACCCGTGACCCAGAAGAAATGGTTTCGCACGCTTCCACCGAAAGCAGAGGTGAAAAACCGGTCGAAGAGCACGTAGTTGTCAGCCACGTTCCAATAGAACGGAAGGTCGTCGTCGTCGTAGTACCCCATCGCCTGCTGGCCGGCATCGCGACTCCGGTCGGCGTGAGCGGATACGAAACCGTCCATACGGCCGTCAGCGAATTGGTCGTCGAAGACAAGCCCTGTATGGCCGAGGTCGACAATCGCCTGCCCGCCGATGTCGAAGGGTTCGACACATCCAAGCGACGGATCTGCCGGATCGTTCGGCATACACGTGCCGGCAGGAATACCGTCGGCACCCGGGTAGGTGCCGAAGTAGTTGTCGAAGGAGTGGTTCTCCTGCATGACTGTGACCAAGTGCTTGATCGGGGTCGTGGTCGGCAGGTCTTCGGCCCTGATCATGTCGGACGGTGCTGCGGCACTCTCGGCCGCGACCGGCAGCATCGACAACGACGCCATGCAGACGACGATGATTCCACGAATCCATCTCACGGCCGCACCGCGTAGATCACGATCACGGGTTGGCGCACGATTTCACCCGAGTCGGTTTCTATTTCGACGAATTCCTGATGAACGATTCGCCCGTGGTAGCGCTCGGCAAAGGTGAGCAACTTGGCCGCAAAGAATTCCGACCGACTCGCCGAGAAGGAGTCCCAGACCAGGTATTGCACGTCACCGTTTCGCAGGATGAGATCGGGGTTGACGATCGGCTCGTAGACGGGGTTGCGGTGCAGAGGATTGGGACTCACGGACAAGCCATAGGTCCGCCGGTCGCCGTACCACTGCAGGATGTTTGCCATCGACGGACCAATGGCGAGCAATTCCGATCCCTTGGGAATGTTCTCCTCGATCCACTCCCCTGCTTCGCGCCCACCAGGGACGCCGCCCGAGCCGGCCAGAAAGCTCTGACCCGCCTGTGCCGGGGAGACCTGATTCCAGCTGGCCGATGCGAGGAGCGCTGCTGCTATGAAGACGGCGGCGACGCGAACGGCACCACGTTTCTCGAACTCCAAGGCGCTGGAGACACGGTCAGGGATTCCGCTCAGAGCCCGGCCGGCGAGAATGGCGAGAGGCGGGGCGAGAGCCAAGAGATACTGGAAACCCTTCACCGACCAGATCTCGAAGAAGATCAACGGCACAGCACACCAAGTGAGCAAAAGGGTTTCTCGCCAGCCATTGGAACGGCGCATCAGAATCAGGCCACCGGCGGCGGCCAGCAGCGTGACCCATCCGATGGCGGGCGGCACCATGGTCGGGTAGAAGAGATAGCCATGGTTGGCTCGGCGGAACAACTGCCAAGCCAAGAACTGCTCTCCGGTGGTGGACTTACCCGAGAAGAGGATCGACAGAGGGTATGGCAACACGACCAGAACGAAGATCACCATGCTGAGCAGCAGTGCGTGATACTTCACCTTCACGGCCGGGACGAGCGCGAAGAACAGGTAAACCCCGCCCAACATGATCACACTTCGTTCGTTGGTCAGTGCCGTCAGACCGAGGAAAGCCGCCGCCCCATAGAGCATCCCGTCCCGTTGCGTTTGGGCATACCGGGCGAGGAAATAGAGCGACACGGTGGAGAAGAAGACCATCGGTCCGTCGAGTAGCACCTGTCTGGAGACGATCACGTGGTAGGGCATGACCGCCAGAAGCAGAGCGGCGATGGCACCGGCCCGGCGACCGTAGAGCCGCTTACCCAGCAGGTAGCAGATGAACACCGTTCCAACACCGAACGCGGCCGATAACAATCGACCTCGCAAGGGTGAAACCCCGAACTGGTAGATGACCGACAACACCGTCTGGAAGAGGAGCGGGTGAGCCCTAAAAATGGGGAAGTAGACGCTGAGGACAGGGTCACCGGCGATGGATGCTGCCTGTCCGGCATAGACCGCCTCGTCGCTGTTGAATCCCAGAGCATTGAGGTGGACCAGTCGTAGGACCAGCGCCGGTGTTGCGATCGCGGCTCCGATGCCAAGCCGGACCAGCCATGACAGTCGGTCTGTTAACGGCTGATCAAACTCCATCCGGCGCTCGGGCCCGACCGCTTTCTGGTAGCCGCGCTGCCCGATGACGCGCTGGCCGATGAGGTTGCGGGCCCTGACCTCGGTCAACTTCGAGCGCTTCCAAATGAGACGATCGGCCACGGCAAACCTGAAACCCATCACGGCCACCAGAGAGGCGACGTTGGAGATCAGGTAGTTGAAGCCCAACTGCTGCGTCAACGCCCAGACCATCGGTCCGCGCAAGACCAGGAACGCATTGTTGAGAACCCAGAACTGGGCGGCACGAAGCGGCGCGTTCCAGTGGCGCTCGCCGACCTCGAAGACCCACGCATCGGTGAGCACAAAATTCCATGCCGTCGACACCTGGGTGGCGACGATGACACCGGCCAGATAGTGCAAGCCGAGCCAGCTCACAGCCAGATACAACACGACGGTGTTGACCACGAAACCGCTTCCGCCGACGAGGCCAAAGCGTGTGAACCGCCAGAACTGCTGAATGATGGAATCAGCGCCGCTGATGATCTCCTGAGTCGACGCACTTTCGGTGAGCGTCATCTCAACGTCCGCAATGAAATCGGAGCACGGTCAGGAGCCAGGGGCGAAAGAATGCGTCCCGTTGGTCTGCGCCCCGTTGGTCTGCGCCCCGTTGGAATGTGCTCCGTTGGAGGCGACGGACCTGACTTGGGCAGCAGCCGTGAGGTCGTCGTGAATCGATCTCGCCCATCCGAGCGAAGAGCTCCCGTAGAGGACGGGGCTCACCGCAGCCAACCCCGATTTGATGATCTCTTGCTCACGGAACCGCAGCTCGATGTCGGAGCAACCGTGCAGCAGCGCTTCCAGCGAGCTGTAAGGCGGAAATCCGTATGCATCTTCGCAGTTCGCAAACAGGATCTCGAAGGCCAGATCCGGATCGAGGTCGATCCGCTGGTCTTCGCCTCGCTGAATGATGCTGAGCGTCCGAACCGCTCCACTCTCGACCGTCGAAACTCCAGGGACCAGGCGGTCAACGTGATATTTGGGAGGCGGAACGAAGTACTGCACCAGTGTGTTGATCGTGGCAACCGGAACGTTCTTCTGAGCCAAGTAGAGCGCAAACTCGCGACCGGACTTCGAGTGCAAACGACTCTGCACCGGCAAGGTGAATCGTTCGAGCCGACCGAGTTCGGCCGACTGCAGTGCGTGCACGGTGTGATTGCTGATGGTCAACGGTTTCGGGTAGGTCAAAACCCGGCCCGCCTCGTTGATCAGCGTGAGGTCGTCGGAAAGGAACCCATACGGGCCCAGTTCGAGGATCTTCAGCATCGTGGTGGTCTTGCCGGTGTCGGTTCGAGCCGTCACGAGGTGAGCGTCGTCACCGTCGGTGAAGCATGCAGCGTGAACCAAGGCATAACCACTCTCGACGAACCGCCACCGCAGGATCGGTTCGATGACATTCGTGTAGAGCACATGGGGCGAACTCGAGATCAGGGGCGACGCCCACACCCGAGTGGTCACCCCTAGTTCGACCTCGATGGCGAAGCCCTTGCTGCCGAATGCCTCGCTGAATCGAATCAGCGGTGTGGCGAGGCTCAGGTCGATCAGTTCCCCGGGATCTCGACGGTCGAACCGTTTCAGTTCGATCTCGATGGCCGGCTTACCCTCGAGGTCGCGGACACGGAACTTCGCGAGCTCAGGGAGGTGGACATGGCTCTTCACGCTGAGGATGCCGTGGATGTCATAGAGGTATGCGCGGTCGACCTTCGGATGCTTCCATGTACCAGCTCGCAGATGGCCGAGTTGCCGGAAGTAGCGGGCGCCTTCGCGCACTGAGGCTTTGCTGACCCCCGTATAACGCTCAGAGAATGTGAACCCCACCTCGCCCACCGTGAGCTTGGGGTTTCGAGCCAGGATCTCCAGAAGGATTTTGAATCCTTCGGGGTGCAGCGCGTTGGGATCGATCGCCTCGCGTCGCAGGAGGAAGAATCCGCTGAGGGGATCACTCACGTCATGCAGCCGACGAGGAAACAGACCTTTGGCCGCCGCCGCGCATCCTTGCGAAACGACCTTCCGTTTCTTGGTGAGGCCTTCGTTCTTGCCACCTTCGGCGTAGCGGCTACCGATGACGATGTCGACACCATCGCGCTCCGCGGTGGCGAGCATCTCAGGCACCATTTCGGGGGGGTGTTGAAGGTCGGCATCGAGCACGCAGAGCCACTCGCCGCGGGCACGACGAATACCCTCGCACACCGCACTTCCCAGTCCACCCTCGCGTTGTTTGAACGTGCGGTGGATCAGTCGGATGGTGAAGTCATCGCGCCGATTCTTCTCGGCGATTCGACGCACGTTGTATGCCGTCGCATCGTCGCTGTCATCGACGAACAGCACCTCACTCGGGACATTCACGACATCGGCAAGCCGCTGCAACAACCGATCGATGGCGCCGGCCTCGTTGCGCGTGGGAATGACAAATGTGAGCTTGGGATTCGGGGCGATCTCGGCGTCGACGCCGTTGACCGATCGCCCCGAATCGAACTCGGCCGGCGGCTCATAGACCTTCAAGCTGAGCAGGTCGACCGCGACCGCGGGACCTTCTCCATTCGAAGCCGCCAATGCAAAACCCTCGTGTGTTACCACCCTGATCCTCCGCTCCTGGATCGACGAAAAGAGCAACCCGAAGCAGGCCCCATAGTCCGCTACTGTCGTTCGAATAGCCGCTCGCCGTTCGAGCGCCGCTCGCTCGTTGAGTTAACTTAAGGTGCCGCCTAGGTAACGTCAATCAAAATCGAGCGACTAGTTTTGGTCATCGCTCTAAGTGTTCGGTCGCCACTTTTCGACGGGATCCACCTCGATACTTTGGGTCAAATTGCTCGCAGCTTTCGTCGCATAGGAGTGCTAACAATGAAAAGTTGGACGGTCGAAGGCGACTTCGCCAACGACGGCGCAGCCTGTGTCCGACAAGCATTCACTGTCGAGCAGATTGCGTGGGCCCGTGAGGCCATCGACGAGAATCTGGCCGACCTGTCGCCACGAGCGAAGCGGGCGAGTTCGAACTCCGACGGCGCGTTCATCGAGGACTTCTGCAACTGGACTCGGCTCCCGGCGTTGGAGCGTTTCATCAGAGAGTCGCCGGGGGCCGAGATCGCGGCCGAGCTCACCGGTTCAGACAAGGTGAGGCTCTACCACGACCACGTGTTGGTGAAGGAACCTGGCACGAAGCAGCGAACCCCCTGGCACCAGGATCAGCCGTTCTACAACGTCGACGGCGTGAAGAACGCCAGCATGTGGTTCCCGGTTGACCCGGTCAGCCGATCGGCCACGCTCGAGTTCGTCGCCGGGTCGCACCGAGGGCCCTGGTACATGCCCCGCACATTTCTGGACGACCAGGCGAGGTGGTTTCCCGATGGCACGCTGGCCGAACTACCCGACTTCGCAGCCGACCCCGAGACATGGCGGGTGATCGGCTGGGAACTCGAACCGGGCGACGCGGTTTTCTTCAACATGTTGACCGTGCACGGCTCGGGGGGAGTGTCCGGTCCGAACCGCCGTCGCGTGCTGTCGGTCCGTTACCTCGGCGATGACATGGTCCACGCACCGCGCCCCTGGACCACCTCGCCGCCGTTCGACGGCCTTGCTGACGAACTGGCGGCTGGAGCCGAGATGGATCACGCCCTGTTCCCGATGTTGTGGAATCGCCACGACCCGAACGTCACATCGTCGTTTCCCGACTGAGAGCTTGCGGGCAATCCCGGTCAGCGCACGGCCGCAAGCGAGATGAGAATCAAGAAGACGACGACGCTGATCATGAGCAACGCGGCCGGAAGTTTGGGATGGCTCGGACGACTCCGAAGCCTGTCGCGGACCGCACCACCGATCACCGAGTCATCAGCGTCCTCACATTTGGCGTCGTCGAACAGGTGAGCCCAGCAAGGCGGATCCCCACCGACGTCGGCGTCACTCATCGGCGACCTCCAGCGATCAGGCCAGTTTCGGTATCGGAGGTCATGTGGAGTTCGGCGAGCAGATTTGGCCTGGGCCTCAAGACGTCGAGACTACTCAGATTCGTGAGCACGGCAAGACCGGGTCGGGATCACAGCCCAGGCGGATCCGCATCGTTCGACTGAACGCCACTAACCCTCGAAGCCCACTCGTTCTTGTTCGGCCCGCACGAAAGCGATCACGGCCTCGACCTCACCATCGGACAAACCTTGCACTGCCGGCATGGCCCCGAAATCCCAGTGGTGTTCCGGGGCACCATTGGCAATGGCGGACCGAAAAGCGTCGTCGGGATGATGATTGGGCTCATAAACGATCGAGAGATGCGACGGTCCCTTTTCGGTTCCGCCGAGGTCTGTGCCGTGGCAGGAGGCACAACTCGTGGCGTAAAGCGCGGCGCCGTCGGCCGATGCCTGGCCGGGAGACTCACCTGGAGCTTCGGGATCACCCGAACTACATGCCGCGATCAAGACCGCCGCGATCAGAACAAAGGAGATACCCATCATCGAACGAGAGAGTTTTTGCACGAGCACCTCGGGATTGCAGGATCAGCCGGTAGGGCGCGCGCCGCGCCGTTCCGATGTCGAGCCGCCATACTACGACAGAATGTCGTACCGACCACCTCTTCCCTAGTCGGCAGCCCTGACATTTTCCTGATTTGGCACCGAGATTGCCCCGAGAATCGGGGCAATCTCGGTGCCAAATCGGAAGGTATTCGCGTCGGGCCAAGAAGTAGGGTCCGGGAATGCACTTCGAGGTCAACCGCCAGAACTTTCGCGAGACACGCGCCATCGATTCAACCCACTCCGAACTCGCCCCAGGCGAGATCAGGTTGGCCGTCGAACGGTTCGCACTCACCACCAACAACATCACCTATGCCGTTGTCGGCGACATGCTCGACTATTGGGGCTTCTTCCCCACCGAGGCACCGTGGGGGCGGCTACCGGCCATGGGATTAGGGTCGGTCACCGAATCGGCGCACCCTGAGATCGAACTCGGCGGTCGCTATTTCGGTTTCTATCCGATGGCGAGCGAGCTCGTGATCCAGGCCGAAGCGAAAGGCAATGCGTTCCGCGACATCGGACCTCACCGGGCCAACCATGCGGCCGCCTACACCAACTTCACGGCAATCTCCGACGACGTGATGTTCCACGCCGACAAGGTCGACGAGTACCTCCTCTTTCGTGGCTTGTTCATGACGTCATACCTGGCCGACGATCAACTCGCCGATCAGGATTTCCTCGGCGCAACCCAGACCTTGGTCACAAGCGCATCATCCAAGACATCGATCTGTCTCGCGGCGTGTCTTGCCCTACGACCCGGACACCGAGCCGTGGGCCTCACGTCGGAGGGCAACCGAGCATTCGTGGAAGACCTCGGCCTCTACGACCAGACCATCACCTACGACGAGGTCGACCAGCTCGACGCCTCCGTCAG
The DNA here is from genome assembly GCA_037969565.1 of Acidimicrobiales bacterium. GTDB lineage: Bacteria > Actinomycetota > Acidimicrobiia > Acidimicrobiales > SZUA-35 > SZUA-35. The sequence goes on from JBBKXQ010000136.1 coordinate 12,864, forward strand.
CTCTGGGTTGGTCGACATGGCGGGAAGCGCAGCGGCCCGATCCAGCGTGCACGAGCACTTCCGCGACTCCTTGCGCTATTCCTTGACGGTCGGAGCGACTCATTGGGAGGAACCCGGGAGCAGCGGCGAGCCACTTCCCGGTCCGGTGCCCGAATTCTTCTTTGCCCCCACACAGATGGCCAAGCGCACCGCCGAATGGGGCGCCGCCGAACTCATGAACCGGACCGCCAGCGCATTCCACTCACTCCTCGACGGCACAGACCGTTGGCTCACCGTCCTTCACAGTTCAGGCCACGACGGCGTCGCCGCTGTCTATCGCGAGCTACTCGAAGGCCAGGCCGACCCGGCGGTCGGTCATGTCGTGTCGATGGTCGAGGGCGGCTTCGGGCTGTCGACCTGAGATCACGGTCGAAGCCGGTTTCGGTCGGAGCGGTCGTGGGTAGCTCGTTGCTCAACTCACTGCTCTCGACCTCCGGTCGAGGGCAATACCGAAAGGTAGAAGCACCATGTTGTGGTTCATCATCGTTCTGTTGGTCGTCGGATTCCTCGCGGGTCTCGCGGCCCGGGCCCTCGTGCCAGGACCAGACCCCATGAGTGCCGGACAAACCTGGTTGCTCGGCGTCGTGGGATCATTCGTCGGCGGGTTCCTCGGGTATGTCATTTTCGGGTCCGACATCGAAGACGGCGTCGTCCAAGTCTCTGGCGTCATCGGATCAGTGATCGGCGCGGTGATCGTGCTGCTCGCCTACAACGCCGTCACCCGCCGTCGTGGGTCACACGCAATCTGATCGAGCCGAATCCTCGGTCAACCGACGTCGTCGCCGAAGGCCCGCCGATGGTCAAGCAAGCTCAGAACCACCGCGACGTCATCGGCTTCCATGCTCGGACCGTACGCCGCCACGTATGTGCCTCTCGCTCTGCAGTGACTGCACTGCAGAGCGAAGAGCACGGCCTCGTCGGCGGGGTCGCTTTCACCTTCGAAACGAACGATTTCATCGATCGCCAGATCTTCGGCCGCGTGCCACGTCCCACAGATCGAACAATTCACGCCTGAATTCTCGGCGGCGAAGGATCCGGTGTAGCCGGCCTGCTCGAGACGGCTGATCGCGGCGGACATCGTCTCCAGGCTCATCGTCGAAGGCTCCCAGTGAGCCGCCTCGACGTCAAGCGCAACCGGCGTGCTTTCATTCAGCCTGAACCCTCCTCGTCGCGTGTCTTCGCCTCCCAGCGTGATTTCCAGTTGCTAATCGTACTTTGTACGACTACGTTCAACAGCAGTCCAGTACAAAGTACGAACTGTGGAGGAAACATGAAGACAATGAGCGGGAACACAATGAGCCGGAAGACAATGAGCGGGAAGTCAGTGAGCCGGAAGCCGGTGAGGGGCAACACATCAACCGGACAGTCCACCGAGCCAGGCCCGACCGGCTCGAAGCCGATGGCGATGACGATGAAGGCGGTGACGCAAACGGCGTACGGGTCGGCCGATGTGCTCGGCATCACCTCGATCACTCGTCCCGTCATCGCCGCTGACGAGGTGCTGATCGAGGTGGCAGCGGCCGGCCTCGACCGCGGTGTGTGGCACCTCATGACGGGGATGCCCTATCTCATCCGAATCATGGGCTACGGGTTCCGCAAGCCAAAGAACCCGGTGCTCGGTATGGATGTTGCCGGTCGTGTTGTCGAGGTCGGACGAGATGTGAGCCGCTTCACCGTGGGCGACGAGGTGTTCGGCATCGGCAAGGGTTCGTTCGCCGAGTTCGCTTCGGCCAAGGAATCGAAGCTGGTTCGCAAGCCGGAGAACCTGACGTTCGAGCAAGCTGCCGTGTCGGCCATCTCGGGAATCACCGCACTTCAGGCGCTCACGGCGGTTGGCCGAATCGAGGCCGGCCAGAACGTGCTGGTGGTGGGTGCATCGGGCGGGGTCGGGTCGTTCGCCGTCCAGCTCGCGAAGACCCTGGGGGCCACCGTCACCGGAATTGCCAGTACGGGCAAACTCGACGCGGTTCGGGCCCTGGGGGCCGACCATGTCATCGACTACACGAGCGGCAACGTTGACGACGACGATCGACGCTACGACCTCATCATCGACACGGGCGGCCGCAACAAGCTCTCCCGCCTGCGGCGAGCCCTCACTCGCACAGGCACCCTCGTCATCGTCGGCGGCGAAGACGGTGACCGCTTGACTGGCGGCATCGGGCGTCAGCTGCGGGCCGCTCTCTTGTCACCCTTCGTCAAGCAGCGCCTCGTGTTCTTCATGAGCGCAGAATCCGTCGAAAACATCGAGGGTCTTGCCCTGCATCTCGGTACTGGTGCCGTCACCCCGATGATCGGCCAGCGCTTCGCGCTCGACCAAGTGCCAGCTGCGATCGAACGGATGGAGGCAGGCACGCTCACGGCCAAATCCGTCATCATCATCAAACCGTGAGGTAGAGCTTCGGGTCGTGACGCACCCGGCCAGCTCGAGACCCCGAACGGGTCAGCCTCGAGCGGCCTCGAGCATTTCCTTGATCCCCGCTGGGAGGAAGGTCTCGACCGGGGTCTCGTCCGCTTCGGCGAGATCGGCCATCGCCTGCACGACCTCGTTGGGGTCGAGCTGATCGGTGAGCACGATGGCTCGGATGAACTCTTCGGCTGCCGTGGCGGGAGCGTCGCCCTCCTCGATGTAGCCCGCGATGCCGTTCACCATCGTGTCGTTGAAGCCGGTGTCGTAGGGCCCTGGGTTGAGCTTGGTGACGTCGATGCCGTACGGCGCCAGCTCATCGCGCAGCGCCGTCGAGAAAGCCTCGACCGCATGCTTGGTCATGGCGTAGGGCGCAGTCATCGGGGCCGACATCACTCCGGCAACCGACGACATGTTGATGATGCGACCCGCACCCTTGGCCTTCATTCCGGGAATCGCCGCCTGACTCATCGCGACCATTCCGAACACGTTGACCTCGAAGCCGGCCTTGAGCCGCTCGAGCGGTACGTGCGACAGGGGTGCCATCACACCGAAGCCGGCGTTGTTGATGAGAACGTCGGGATCGATCTCGGCGACCCGAGCAATGTCGTCGGCGTCCGTGACGTCGAGCTTCACTGCAGTCAGCTCGGGATGATCGGCACCCAGCGCTTCGGCCTGGGCTGCGGTCTCGGTCGTGGCGAACACCCGGTGTCCCCGCGACGCCAACTCGACGGCGGCCCCCTTTCCGAACCCTGAACCCGCGCCGGTGATGAGAATTGTCTTTGACATGCCGGCACCGTAACCGAGGATCATCGGTCGCTCGGGAGTTGCATCAGCTTCGACCGGAGTCGACATGCGACACTGATCGCATGGTGCACGAAGCGGCAGCAACTGGCTTCCAGCGAGAGTCAACCACCTACGCGAACGTGCGGCCCAGCTACCACCCAGATCTCCTGACTCGTTTTGTGAAGTCGTTCGGCTCCGGGATCGTGGTCGATCTCGGAGCGGGGACCGGGATCTTCACTCGGCAGCTCGTTGCCGCAGGGGTCAGGCCCATTGCGATCGAACCCGTTGCCGGAATGCGTGCGACGCTCATCGCCGAAATACCAGGCATCGAAGTGATCGACGGCACGGCCGAGGCCACCGGCTTGGCTTCTGACAGCGTTGACACGGTTGCGGTCGCACAGGCCTTTCATTGGTTCGACCATCAACCAGCGCTGAAAGAAATCCGGCGAATCCTGCGCCCAGGAGGGCACCTGGTTTGTGTCTGGAATGTGCGTGACGAATCGGTGGAGTGGGTCCGGCGCTACACCGATGTGGTGGATCGATACGCCGGGGACACGCCGCGATACCGAACGATGCGGTGGCGCGACGCGATCGATGCCGACAAGGCGTTCCGCATCGTCGATGACTGGCAGATCGACAATCCGAAGTCGGCTGATCGAGACGCAGTTGCCGATCGCGCCTTGTCCACCAGCTTCATCGCCGCACTCGAACCGACTGTTCAGCAGTCGGTGCTGGAAGAGGTTCGGACGCTGACCGATGGGCTCGGCCCTGCGTTCGACTTTCCATACCGGTCAGAGCTCCAAGCCTGGCGGCACCAGCAATGAACCGTCCGTGGCCGGACGAGATCGATCATCGACTACCACTGTCAATCGGAAGACCGGCTCGTTGCCACTGGGGAAAGCCGCCCTCCAGACGCCGGGCTTTCCGGCCGTGACGAGTGAGCCGACGAACCGCGTCATCGGCGTACACACAGAACGGGCCACGGCAATAGGCGACGAATTCGACGTCGTCGGGCAGTTCGCTTAGCTGTCGTTGCAGGTCATCGATCGGGATCGAGAGGGCACCGACGATGTGGCCGGCCTCGAACTCGACCGCAGGTCGAACGTCGATCACGACAACGGCCTCGCCATCGTTCAGTCGCTGGGCCAGTTCGGCGCGATCGATCTGTTCGAGAGCCGAGCGGTCGCCGAGGTAGGCGCGAGCGAGTGAGTCGAGCCCGGCGTGGTGCGACGCGGCAACGTCTCGAAGCGCCGACCACAGCTCACCGACTCGCGAGGAGGTCAGCCGGTAGTAGATGCGGTTGCCGTCGCGTCGGGTGGTCACCAATCCTGCGGCGGCGAGAGCTCGCAGGTGGAATGACGTGTTGGCGATGCTCTGGCCGATCTCGTCGGCGAGCTGATCCACGTGACGCTCGCCCTGTTCGAGAACATCGATCAGCTCGGTTCTTCGGCCCGACGACAGAGCTTTGGCCACCTCGGCAAAACCGTCATACAGCTCGTCCTTGGCCGCCCGGTCACCCATCACCATCTCCCAACTATTCAAGTAGTCACTTGACAAGGTAGAGAAGCGTCCTATGCTTGTCAACCAGCCACCAGAGGAATCGTGTTGATGAGAAAGCCATCGCCGGGCACAGACCAGGCCGCTCCCAACGCGGCGACGTCACGCGACGCGATACGTCTCGGCTTGCAGGAAAACGTGGCCCAATTCTCGCTCCTGGTCGGAGTCAACGCCCTCGTCGGCGGGATGATCGGCCAGGAACGCACCGTCCTGCCTTTGCTGGCGAAGGAGGAGTTCGGGCTCACCGCGTTCACCGCCACCCTCACGTTCATCGCCGCTTTCGGGATCGTCAAAGCTGCCACCAACTTCTTCGCCGGCACGCTGTCCGACCGCTACGGGCGCAAACCGGTTCTCGTCGCCGGCTGGATCATCGGCATCCCGGTACCGCTGTTGTTGATCTGGGCACCCACGTGGGGGTGGGTGATCTTCGCCAACGTCCTGCTCGGCATCAACCAAGGCCTCACCTGGTCCACCACCGTCATCATGAAGATCGACCTCGTCGGCCCGCAAAGACGCGGGTTCGCCATGGGCCTCAACGAAGCCGCCGGCTACGGCGCCGTCGCCGTCACCGCACTCGCCACCGGGTACATCGCCGAACGATGGGGCCTTCGCCCCGAACCCTTCTTCCTCGGCCTCGCCTACGCCGGACTCGGCCTCAGCTTGTCCGTTTTGTTCGTCAAAGAAACCCGAGACCACGCCCGCCACGAAGCCGCCAACCACGTCCCCGCTCAACAGCATCTCCATCAGGAACTCTCCACCGGTCAGATCTTCACCATCACCAGCTTCAAGGAGAAGGCGCTGTCAGCTGCGTCGCAAGCAGGGCTGGTGAACAATCTCAACGACGGCCTCGCCTGGGGCTTGTTCCCGATTTTCTTTGCCGCCAGTGGCCTTTCGGTCGGCCGGATCGGAATCCTGGCCGCCATCTACCCCGGTGTATGGGGCGTCGGCCAGCTCTACACCGGTGGCCTCTCCGACAGGGTCGGCCGTAAGCCACTCATCGTCGGCGGCATGTTGACTCAAGCGGCGGCGATTGCCTGGATGGCGACCGTGTCGGGCTTCTGGCCGTGGGCCGTCGGCGCAGCAACTCTGGGTGCCGGCACCGCCATGGTCTACCCCACGCTGCTTGCGACGATCGGCGACGTCGCCCACCCAACCTGGCGAGCCCGCTCCGTCGGCATCTACCGACTCTGGCGTGATGCAGGCTTCGCAGTGGGTGCCCTCATGGCAGGCTTGCTCGCCGACCTGATCTCCATCGAGGTCGCCATTTACGCCGTCGCTGCACTCACCGCGGTGTCCGGATTCGTCGTCATCTTCCGCATGTACGAAACCCATCCCCCACCCGAACGGTGAGCCACAGCTCAGGGGCTGGGCCACGAAATTTGGGGGCTTCGGGATTCGGCTGAGAGGCTACGCCGATGAAAGCAGCGGTCGAGGTCCAATCCGGCTTGTCCCGCCGACGAACGCACTACATCTTCGGCGGCATGCTCGTCTCGACGTTTCTCGCCTCACTGGACAGCACAGCCGTTTCGACCGCCCTGCCCACGATCGCCGGTGACCTGGGCGGAATCGACCAACTGCCATGGGTACTCACTGCGTACCTGCTCGGCTCGGTCAGCGCCACCCCGCTCTACGGGAAGCTCAGCGATCTCTATGGTCGGCGAGCGTTGACCCAGGCCGCGCTGATCATCTTCGTCGGGGCGTCGGTGCTGTGCGCCGGAGCCCAGTCGATGCTGCAACTCGTCGTGGCTCGCGGCATCCAGGGCATCGGCGGAGGCGGCCTGATGGCGATGGGGTTCATCGTCATCGGCGACATCTTCTCGCCCCGCGAGCGAGGCAAGTACATGGCCTACTACACGATGAACTTTTCGTTCTCCGCCATCGTGGGTCCGGTGATCGGCGGAATCTTCGTCGACATCGCCTCCTGGCGTTGGATCTTTCTGATCAATGTCCCGTTGGGGGCGCTCGCCTTGGCGGTCATCAACCGCCATCTCGTCTTCCGACTCCCGGCCCGCGAGCACCGACTCGACATCACCGGCGCCGCAATCCTGGTCACGTCCGTCGTCGGCCTGATCGTCGGCCTCAGCCTCGCTGGCGATACCTATGCCTGGTCGTCCTGGCCAGTGACCACTCTGCTCGCCGTTGCCGCTGTCGGCGCAGTTGGATTCGTGGCCTGGGAACGTCGCGCCCCCGAACCGGTGCTCCCGATGCGACTGTTCTCCAATCCGACCTTCCGAATCCTGATCGCGGGAAATGCCATCTACGGCCTGGCCGCCATGAGCGTGCTCGCCTTTTTCCCCTTGTTCTTTCAAGTTTCATTGGGAGAGTCGCCCACTCGGGCCGGACTCATCATTGCGTCAATGAGTGTGTCGGTGACGATCGGTTCCTACCTGGCGGGGCGTCTCACCTCCGGCACCGGCCGGTACCGGCGGCTCATCCAGGTGGCGCCGATCATGTCGCTGATCGCGCTCGGGTCCTTCACGCTCCTCGACCGACAAAGCAATGCACTGTCGGCAATCCCCTTCCTGGCCCTGCTCGGCATCTCGATGGGCATCGCCTTCCCGACCATGACGACAGCCACCCAGAACTCACTCGAACTCGTCGATCTCGGAGCCGGCACCGCGGCCATCAACTTCTTCCGGACGCTCGGACAGACTCTCGGCGTCGGAGGGTTCGGAGCGCTGCTCGCGGCGCGTATCGGATCGGAGCTCTCACATCTCGACAGCTCGATCGACACCGACACTCTGCTCTCCACGCCCGAGGACATTCGGGCCCTGGATCCCGGTCTTCGGGTTGCGGTTGAACAAGCGGTAGCCGAAGCCACCCACACCGTGCTGCTGCTGGCCATCCCGATCATGGCGTTGCTCGTCGTGGCCGTCTGGTTTCTCCCCGAGCTCGAACTTCGCACCACCACTGCCTTGTCGGCGCAGGATGACGATCCGCCGAGCTGACGGGTTCTCACGCCCGAAAACTCAATTTGCCGATTGCGCAGTTTTGCTTCGAGAAGTCTGCCGGTTCACTCCTTGGCTCGTCCGCCCGATTGACCGAGAGTGGACCAATGACCGCAACGCTGGAACGCCCTGTCGATGTTCGCCCCACTCGGGAACGGTCAACCGTTCTGGTGTTGGACGAATACGGCGGTGGCAGCGTCGAATCGATTCTCGCTGCGTTCGCAACCATCGAGGGTCCGGTGATCATCATGGTCACCTCGCACCCGCCTCCCCTGTGCTTCATCGGAGCCAACGCCGGAATGGAGGCGCTGCTGATGTGGAACGAATGTCGCAGTGAGCACGAAACGAATCGCAAGGCCACCGCTCGTCGAGTACACGAGATCACCGATGCATTGCGAGCACGTGGCATCGGGCCCATCCGGCGGATCGACTCGCTGCCGGCAGCGAAGCTGTTTCGCCGACTCGTTCGACGTGAGGTCGACGGTGCCCTGAGGGACCTGCGTCGGATCCAGCCCGATCGGATCGTCGTTGATCGCGAGCACCACCTGCGAGATGACCTTCAGGCTTCGATCTCCCGGGCCGGGGGCGTCTTGGCCGCGGCGATGCTGGCCGACGATGGAGGTTCGCGCCGAGGCTCCCCGACCATGAGTCCCACAGTCCTTTGTGCCGGATCGGAGCGCGACGAGTTCGCTCATCTTTGGGTCGATCTCGGCGGATCAGAGTAAGCGCCCGGACGAAGCCGGTCTAGACCCGACGCCTCTGCTGAGCGACCAGCGGCATGCCTCGGTAGGCGAGTTCGAGCACGAACCGATCGGCGGACTCCCGGGGAGAGAGGCCGGTGACCTCGCGGATTCGGTCGAGTCGGTAGGCGACCGTTCGGGCACCAATGTCGAGGTGGCGGGCGACTTCGGCCATGTTGCCACCGTGTTCAATGAAAGATTCGAGCGTTCGCAGGAGTTCACTTCGAGGCTTCCCGTCCAGCGGTTCGATCACGGTCCGGTACAGGGTCTCGATGATCTCGGGGTCGGCGAGTAGGAGACGCTGGGGAAGAACCTCGTCGAACAGGGCTGGCGACTCGAGGCCGAAGATCGATCCGATTCGAAGGGCCTCGAGTGATTGCCGAAACGACGTGCCGATCCTTTCCAGACCCTCCTGAACAGAACCGATTCCGATCTGCCACTCGATCTCGGGCAGCGTGGCGAATGTGCGTGACAACAACGTCCTGAGTGCACTCGGCGGTGTGTCGAGTCCGATGATCACGATCCGCCCGTCATGGGCCGTGACCCGAAGATGGCGCCTGGGTGCTCTCGACTCGAGTTCGGTTTGGACCCGGCGGTGAACCGGGCCGGCATCCGTAAAGCTCCGCTGTCCACTGGCGACCGCGACGACCGCGTGGTCGAAGGCGGGGAAGTCCAGCTGGCGGGCGGCTTCCGCCAACCGGCCGGGATCGGGGTCGGCCGAGAGAAGGTCGTCGAGAAAGGCCCGACGTAGAGACTCTTCGGCCCGAATGGACAGCCGTTGGGCGGACTCGAAGCCGCTGGCGAGAGACGACACCGCCTGTTCCGAGACTCGCCGCAGAGCCCGGCCCAGTTCGACAGCACGCGACGAGTCGGCGTTGGTGAACACATGCTCCCAGACCTCTCCCGCACCGCCCAAGTACGTCTCGATCAGGCCACTCAGGCTCATACCCGACGCAAACGCTGCAGCGGCCGCCTCCTCGAACTGCTCCCGGTTGGCCTCGGTGAGATCGACGGATGCTGCCGCCGCGGTCAGCACGGTGTCGAACAGTTGGGCCAGGCCACTGACAGCCCAATCGATCGATCGAGTCGGTTCCGACATTGATCCAGACTAGACGGAGCCAGCCGGCCAGACTTTGCCGAATCGGCAGTTCTTGCTGATCCCCGGGCCATCGACCAACTCGCCCCCGTTCGGCATGACCCCGCTACCCGAGCCAGCCGCTCCGACGTCGCATCTTGTCGAAGCTGGGCTGCCAGTCGGTGCGATCTGGTGCGGCGTCGACACGAAGCCGTTCCGCCAGCCGGATCGCGGCGGAAGCAGCACGCGGGGTGAGGATGCTGGCGGCGGCCTGTTCGAGCCATTCGGCCGCGACGGCGCTGTCGTGGAGGTCGCCGAGTGCCTCTTGGATCCTGCCGGCGGCCTTGCCGAACTTCTTGGCCTCCTTGCCGAGCGCCGGAGCAACGGCTTCCGCCGCATAGCGCACCCGTTTTGTCAGGATCCGGATCTCGTGGAGTTGGTCGTCCGTCGGGCATGGGCCGAGGTCGGCCACGCCGCTGGTGAGGTGAGCCCAGGCGGACTGGACAAGCGGGGGCAGGGTTTGGTCGCCCGGTTTGCGGGCTCGGCGCCGTGTGCGCGGTGTTGCGGCGGCGTCGACCAGGTGTTCGAAAAGCTGGACGGCCCGGACATCGGCGAGGTGGCCGACGAGAGCGGTGCGGTCTTGAACGCGTTGGGCTTCGAGGCAGGCCCTGATCTCGGCCCCGGCGTCGGGATCGATCAGGGGGTCGGCGGCAAGGGCGGTGGCGATGTAGCCATCGAGGACGTCGGCATCGCGGACCTTTCCGAGCTCGGCAGCGAGCCAACCGAGTTCGCGTCGGAGCTTTTTGGCCCAGGTCTTTTCGAGGAGCGGAGCGAAGGTCCGCAGGTCGGATCGGAGCCGCCTGGATGCGACGCGGGCTTGGTGGACACCCTCGGGATCCGTACCAAGCCACGCTGCGGGGACATGAACGAGGAGGCGATGGACCGAGGCGGCGATCGCAGCGTGAACCACGTCGGCTGCACTGGGGTGTTCCGGTAGATCGGGCACAACGACGTCGGGCGGAGCAGCAGCAGCGTCGCCGAGAACACGAACGAGCTTCGGTATCGCCGGCGAATCATCGAGTCCGAGAGCGTCGGCCACTGTTTGGAGGTGGGCGGGGTCGGCCTCCTTGGCGAGCTCGAACTCGATCTCTCGGAACCGGACGGTTCCAGTACTGGCAGCCGCGACAACTCGGTCATCGACGAGTTCACCAACGGATGCGCCGCCCGGAACACTCCAGATCCTCGCCGTCCGTTGCGTGTCGATGGTGGCCACTTCGATCAGCGGCTCGTGGCGAGCGAAGCTTGCGATCAAGGCGAGAGCGTCCGGCGGTGGCAGACCGGGGTCGCCATCGACGTGGACCTCGTCACGGTCGAGCACCTGAGGCTTGGCGCTGGGCCGGGGAATCTTGACGTTCCAGCCGTCACCGTCACGCCAGCGCAGCGTCACCCCCCAGCGAGCCAACCGAAGGTCCGCCGTGTCGAAGTACGTGTCATGTACCCAGCGGCCGTGCCGCCCGCTCAGCAGCGCGCCGGGGATGACGATGCGCTCTGGTCGAATCTCGAAATCGTCATCGACGACAATTTTCAGTTCGACCTCACGCATTCCGCAAAGCTAGACGGGCTGAGACCCAAGTCCCATGGGTGACCCAACTGACGCCGTTGGCCTGCCCGACCGCCGCCCCGTCGGGTTCTAGAGTTCGCAGACTCCCGATCCGCAGTTCCGCTGAGCGGTCGCTTTGCGAATGTGCCGGAACCCAATCGCTACACCGATGGCGTAGACAAGCCCAAAGCTGATCCCGACGCCAAGGGCGTTTCGGCTGATGAGTGCGCCGAAGGTGGTTCCACCGAAAACAACGGCGAGCACCGCCATCGTCAGCGGCAAGTGGCACGGACAGAAGATGAACGACCATATGAGCCATCGGCGGCCTCGCCGCTCGAGAGCAGTCGAATCGGCGGCGACGTCAAGAGCCGCCGAATCCGTGAATTCTGTTTGCTTCAACAACGCGGTTGACCGCCTCCCGAGATTCAAAGGGTCATCGACCATTCCGGGGTCGTTCTTGACCCGACACTGTGGGATCTCGCTCGGCTAGCCCAGTTTGCGGTAGGCGTTGAGGCCCCCGGCGATGAAGGTGGCGTTGTGGTATCCCATGTCCTGGAGTGTGGCGGCCGACAACGCACCGCGGTTGTAGGCATTGCAGTAGCAGAGGATGGTCGTGTCGAGATCAGGAATCTGGTCCTCGACGAGCATCTCGAGCTTGCCCCGGCTGATGTTGAGTGAGTTCGCGATGTGGTCGGCATCGTGTTCTTCTTTGTCTCGAATGTCGAGGGCGATCGCTCCCTCGGCAATGAGCTCGTCGACCGCTTCGGGCTCGACCTCGGTCACCTTCGACCGAGCATTGTCGGCAAGGTGTTGGAACTTCTCGGTGTAGGCCATGTTCGTGGATGCTCTCTCGGTTCGGTTTAGTGGTCGAGGTGATCAGACTGAGGCGGGAACCAGCTCGAGCCAGGCTCCGTAGCCTCCGATGATGTCGGAGACATCGGTGAAGCCGGCTTGTCGTAGGACACTGGCCCCGACCGAGGATCGGTAGCCGCCGGCGCAGAACACCACGGTGGGTGCCGTCGGGTCGAGCTCTGCGATCCGGCCTGGCAGCTGCCCGACCGGGACAGTTGCAGCTCCCTCGATCGATCCGAGGGCAAATTCTCCTGGGTTCCGGATGTCGACGAGCTGGAGCCCGTCGATGCCACCTTTGCGGCTCTCGAATTCGGTGGCGGTCATTCGGGATCCTCGCTGGACGCGCTCGGGGTTACTGGCCATCACCGCCAAGGGATGCTCGAGATAGCCGATCACCCGATCGAACCCGATGCGGGCGAGCCGGTTCTTGGCTTCGAGCTCGAAGCCGTCGTTGACGACGAGGACCATGTCGACATCGTGAGGGACGACCGAACCGGCGAACTCGGCGTAGCGACCGTTCAGACCGACATTGATCGATCCGACCAAGTGCCCGAGTGCGAACTCTTCCGGATCACGACCGTCGACGATCATCGCTCCCTCTGCAACGCGCTTCTCGAACGCCGTCAGGTCGAGGGACTGAGGCCGAGCCGTCTCGTCGAGCAGGTCACGCTCCTTGCGATTGAGTACGGCGTCGTAGACGAAGTAGCCGGGGGCGGGCGGCTGGCCTTCGGTGACGAGCTCGATGAAGGACTTCTTGTCCGGAGCCAGAAGCGCATAATTGCTGCGGCGCTGTTCGCCCATCGTGGACACCGTGTCGGTGGACAGGTTCTTCCCACAGGCCGAGCCTGCCCCGTGGGCCGGATAGACCCTGGTTGCATCAGGGAGCGGGAGCAGCTTGTTGTGCAGGCTGTCATAGAGCTGATCGGCGAGCTCGTCTCTCGTGAAACCAATCGAGGAGAGAAGGTCGGGTCGGCCGACGTCGCCGATGAAGAGGGTGTCGCCGGTGAGCACGCCGTACGGCGACTCGTCGCCGGCATGTTCCCAGATCACAACACTGAGAGATTCGGGCGTGTGCCCGGGCGTGTGGCGGATTTCGAGTTCGATCTCGCCCAGCGAGATGCGCTCACCGTCGGCGAGCTTGCGCGACTGGAACTCGGTTTCAGCAACCGACGAGAACCCGATCTCGGCCCCAGTGGCTGCGGCCAGTTCCAGATGTCCGGAGAGGAAGTCGGCGTGGAAGTGGGTCTCGATGACCAGCTCGATCGTCAGTCCGGCGTCACGAGCATCTTTGACGTATTCGTCGATGTCGCGCCGGGGGTCGACAACGATCGCCCGGCCGGTGGTTTCGTCTCCGATGAGGTAGGAGGCCTGTGAGAGACAGTCGAGGTAGTACTGGGTGAACTTCATGGTTTCCCTTTCAGGAATGGAGTGCCGTGAGCGATCGAATGTACGTACATTATACCCCAGGGGGTATCAAAGTCAACTGGGGAGGGCGAGCAAGCCGCCTCGCAGGTTCACCACGTCGGCGAAGCCCGCGGCAGTCAGGAACTCGGCAGCCTGGGCGCTTCGGCCCCCACTGCGGCAAAGGACGACGACGCGTCGCGTCGGGTCGAGTTCGGCAAACCGGTCGCGCAGTTCGCCCAGTGGAATGTTGAGCGACCCGGGGAGGAATCCCTCGGCGAGTTCGCCCGGCTCGCGGACATCGACGAGCTGGGCGTCATCGCCGAGCGCTGATTCGTAGTCGGCCATGGGATGGTCGGTGTGCGCCATGTCGGATCCTTTCGGTTGAGTCCAGCGATGATTGACGCTGGGTCAGGTTGGGATAGGTACGAATATACGGACATTTTGACCACATAGCAACCCATACCCCATGGGGTATAGTCGTCGGATGCAGTTTCCCCGTGAAATGTCCGCTGACGTGATCACCCGACTGCGGCGTCTGGAAGGCCAGATCCGCGGTCTCCAACGGCTGGTCGAAGAAGGGTCTGAGTGCCGAGACATCGTCACTCAGCTCGCGGCAGCCAAGGGTGCCCTCGACCGGGTCGGGTTCAAGCTCATGGCGGCGGCCCTGAAAGACGCTGATCCCGAAACGGACCTCGACGAGCTCGAGAAGCTGTTTCTCAAGCTGAGCTGACGGCGGAGCCGCTATCGGCGGGACACCGTCAATGTCTGCTCGGAGCGGTCAAGCTCACTGATCAGGCAATCGATACGCGGTGGCCGCTGGTTTCATTGGTCGGGCGTACCAGAGCGGGCGACGGAGGCCATGTTCCTTGGACTCGGGGTCACTCGAGCCTGCGGGCCGGGTCTTGGTCAACCACTCGAGGTAAGCCTCTCGGGACTTGTCGGTATCGACCACGACATCGCCGTAGACGTCGTCGGGTTCGGCCGGGGTGACTCGTACGCGCTGGTGCCAACATTGCATACCCGAGACCGGGTCGGGCTGGACCGAGAAGGTGGCGTTCTGATGCACGCCGGTGTCTGTCCACCAGATCCGCTGGGAGTCTGGATCAGCCGAGTCGTAGGGCTCGTTGCCGTGTTCGCGTTGGAGTTTCCAGCTACTGCCGTCGTTGGTGATCTTCGCCTTGCCGGCCGACCATGAGCGGGCCTTGTCCTCTTCGAGGCGCCACCGACCCATGTGGTGCGATGCGGCAACGACACCCGGACGGATTCCTTCGGTGCGCCACGAACTGATGATGAAGTGCCCGATTCGCGTGGTGATCCGAACCAGACCGTTCTCCTCGATACCGAGCTTCTCTGCGTCTTCGGGATGGAGCCACAACGGATGGCGGTGACTGATCTCGTTCAACCATTTGGAGTTCCCGGAGCGAGTGTGGATCAGGGTCGGGATCCGGAAGGTGGGCAACAAGATTCGTTCGTTGCCGCCGGTGCCGTCGGGACCAGGCTCCATGTCGAGGTCTTCCCAATGGACATGCGACGGGATCCACTTCGGAGTCGCCACGTCTTTCCAGCCCCAGTCGGCGAGGGTGCTCGAGTACAGCTCGAGTTTCTTCGAGGGTGTCGGGAAGCCTTCTCGGGCTTCTCCACCGACCTCGACCGCGGGTGAGCCGTCGCCGAGTGGCGAGAGGGTCAGGTTCTCGAGATCGTCCAGATCACCGGACCAGGTGCCCGGCGTGCCGGCCTTGCGGTAGACGCCATCGGCATCCTTCTCGGAGTTCTCCAGTGCGCTCTCGTCGACGATGCGCTCGTAGGGCTCGTAGGGGTCGGTGGGAACGGCGAAGGCCGAGCGGTCTCGCATGTACTCCAGCGGGGTCTGGTCGGCTTCGGCGGCCGCCTCGGCGAGACCGGGAATCTTCTCTTCGAACATCTTGCCGTAGTACTCGTCGACGGTGAGTGGCTTGCCAGGGTGCAGGTCGCTTTCGAACCACTTGCGAATACCCATCGAACCATCCGGATCGATGCGCCAAGACAGATCGATCCAGAATTCGTTCTCCTCCCAGACCTCGCCCGGGTTGTAGTCGTAACTCCTGGCATCGGGCCCGAGTTCGCCCGTTCCGCCCTCTCGCTTGTTCTTGATCTCGGCGTAGCGGCGGAAAACAGATTGACGGAACGACACCCACCGGCCGGCATGGGTTTCGTAGCTCGTGATGTCATGCCGTTCGGCTGACACCCCCATCGGGAGCACGTAGTCGGCGAACCATGAGGTCTCCGACCATGTGGGAGTGAGGGCGACGTGGCAGTTGACCATCGATTCGTCTTTGAGGGCTTCCATCCAGGTGAACCCGTCCGGGTTGGTCCAGATGGGGTTGTAGACCCGGCTGAAGTACACGTCGAGCTTGCCCCGTCCTTCCTTGAGGAAGTGGGGTAGGAGGATCGACATCTCGTGATAGGCGAGCGGGTATTCCTTCGGCCACTCGAGTTCATTCCACTTGTTCATGCCCGGCGCCCCGATGGGGTCGGCCGGTTTGAACTTGTTCATTCCGTTGCCGGCCGTGCCGCCCTTGGTTGCGACAGATCCAGTGAGCACATTGAGGAAGAACAGGCACCGAGCGACTTGCCAGCCACCGAGGTTGCCGGCCCCGGCCGCCCGCCAGTTGTGCGACGCGAACTTGGTGGGATTTTCCCCGATGAGTTTTGCGATTTCCCGAATCGTTGCGGCGTCGACGCCGGATTTCTGCTCAGCCGCTTCGGGGGTGTACTCGGCGTACTCCTCCATTAGCGCCGTGCGCACCGATGCCCATTCATTCGGCAGGTCCGGACGGGTTTCCGCGAGGTAGGTCTCCCAGTTGGTCCAACGCTCGAAGAACTCGGCGTTCCAGGTTTCATCCTCGACGAGGAGCCGGGCGATGGCCAGCAACAGGAAGGGTTCGGTGCCGGGCCACGTTGGCAACCAGAAGTCGGCCTTGGCGCCGGTGTTGGACAGCCGCGGGTCGACGCAGATGATCTTGGCGCCCGCGGCCTGAGCTTCCATGATCCGTTGGGCGTGGGGGTTGAAGTAATGCCCGGCCTCGAGGTGGGCCGAGATCAAGAAGATGACCTTGGCGTTGGCGAAGTCTGACGACGGACGATCGTGGCCCATCCATGACTGGTAACCGATACGAGCGTTCGACGAGCAGATGTTGGTGTGGGAGTTGTGGCCGTCTACGCCCCACGCCTTCAGGACTCGTTCGGTGTAGCCCTCTTCACCAGGCCGGCCGACGTGCCACATGATCTCGTTGTGACGATCCTCGTTGATGGCGTTACGAATGCGTTCGCCGATTTCATCGAGGGCTTGATCCCAACTGATCCGCTCCCAACCACCGCCGCCGCGCTCCCCCACCCGTTTCATCGGGTGCAGGATCCGTTCGGTGTCGTACACCTGGTTCAGCGTTGCCGGACCCTTGGCACAATTCCGGCCTCGGCTGGCGGGGTGTTCCGGGTTCCCTTCGATCTTGGTGATCTCGTCGGTTTCCTGGTCGAAGTAGGCAACCAACCCGCAACCGGCTTCGCAGTTGAAGCAGGTGGTCGGAACCAGCGTGTACTTGCGTTCCACCTTGGTCGGCCAGGCCTTGGCATCGAGTTCGGACCAATCGTGCCACTGGTCGTGGGGCGGGTACTTCGAGAGTTCAGTCACGGCAAATCCTTGAGAGAAGGGTCTTAGGAGAGAGGGACGGATTGGCCGGCCCGAACGAAGGAATCTTCGTAGGCGAACATTCCGATGAGGGCTGACAGCCCGGCGAGGGCAACCAGGACAGGGCTGTCGATGTCGGCGGCGATGGACAAGATGACCGCGGCGGCGGGCAGAAGAAGCCCGAGCAGGATTCCTCCCCACCAGAACTGCTTCGCATATTCACCCTCGGTCATCGCTTCGATGGCCAACTCGACGTGGCGGCTACCTCGGGACGTGAGCTCCACGGCAATGAGGGCGGCGGTGGCGGCGATACCTCCGAGGAGGACCCACCGGATGGCGTTGACCTCGGGAACGCTGATGAAGAGATCGAGGAGTGCGTAGGTGGCTCCACCGGCGGTCACCGCTTGCGCCAGCAGCACCGGCAGCAAGAGTGGTGTTTGCCAGAGGTCGCGCCCTTCGCACTGCCCGAACAAGAATGCGGTGTACCCGGCCGTGCTGGCGGCCCCGATCACCGCCGGTATGGCGGCGATCTTGATGAGGGTCGGCGAATCGAACACGCCCCCCAGGAACCAGACTCCCAACACGGCGGTGAAGGCCATCAAGATGTAGGCGCCCTTCACGAGCCACGATGACCAGTTGCCTCTCGTGATGAGGAAGTAGAAGCGACCGGGCTGCTTGAGGTCGCTCACCAACAGGTACCCGGTGAGGGCCAGGAACACGCCGGCGATGATGGGGGGAACAATGCCGACCGCTGTCTGCTCGGCGGCATGGCCGAGAAGCACCAACAGTGCCGCAACGAGCATGACGCCGGCGGCGATCGCCTTCGTCACCAGGTATCCGGAGACCTTCGCTTTCCAGGTCATCTGGTGGGCGGTGGTATATGCGGTGCGAGCGACAACACCGTCGATCTCGGAGGGCTTCAGACCCAGCGTGACGTGGACGGTGGGGTGATGTTTGCCGTTTGTGTCGCGGAGCGTGTCGGCCCAGATCATGCCGTCGTTCGCGATCGCGGTCCGGGTCGGATCGAGCGAGGCTTGGTCGGCGCCCCGGTA
>JBBKXQ010000137.1:0-3190 GCA_037969565.1 Acidimicrobiales bacterium
GCCCACTGTTGGCGAAGAGGTGGCCTCCCCGTTCCTGCCCGGAAGCTTCGTCACGACCCAGACCGACTCGGGTGATGATCAGGATGAGCGAGAAGAACACGACGTCCACGAAGAAGAAGATGCCCTGGCCCGACTGGTCCGTGAAGCAATGCAAGAGGCAGTCGATTCGGCCCGCAAGCACGAGTAACGCCCAACCTCGTAGCGGGGTGAGGTTGCGCCTCCGATGCGAGCTGCCGGTCGGCCCGGGTCGGTTCTCGAGCGCGGTTGCCGGCCGATAGGTGACACAATTGATTCTCGATCGTCAGAGGAGAGTCAATGAGTGGTTCATACATCGTCGCCGGTGCCCGCACACCAATCGGAAAGCTCAGTGGCGCCTTTGCCTCCATGGCCGGCACCGATCTCGGAGGTGTCGCCATCCGGGCCGCGCTCGAACGGGCGGGTGTCACGCCTGATCAGGTCGACTACGTGGTGATGGGTCACGTGCTCCAAGCAGGCGCCGGGCAGATCACGGCCCGGCAAGCGGCGGTCAATGCCGGTATCCCGATGACCGTGCCGGCAACGACGATCAACAAGGTCTGTCTGTCAGGTCTCAATGCCATCCAGTTGGCCGACCAGATGATCGCAACCGGTCAGGCCGAGATTGTTGTTGCCGGTGGCATGGAATCAATGACCAACGCTCCGTATCTCCTGCCCGGGGCCAGGGCCGGCTATCGGGCGGGCGACAAGACGGTTGTCGATTCGATGATGTTCGATGGTCTCTTCTGCGCCTTTGATGTCTGCGCCATGGGCGCCGGCACCGAGCGGTATGCGGCGTCGGCCGGCCTCACTCGCGGTCCTCAAGATGCACTTGCCGCGCTCTCTCACGAACGTGCGGCGGCGGCTCAGAAGGAGGGCCGATTCGAGGCCGAGATCATTGCGGTCGAGGTGCCGCAACGCCGCGGTGATCCCACGATCGTCGACCGCGACGAGGGAGTCCGGCCCGAAACCACGGCGGAGAGTCTGGCTGCCTTACGGCCGGCGTTCGAGGCGTCAGGCAACATCACCGCCGGCAACGCCTCGCAGATCTCCGACGGAGCTTCGGCCGTGGTGATGATGAGCAAAGCAAAGGCGGAGTCCTTGGGCATCACGCCACTCGGCGAGGTCATTGGATACGGCCAAGTGGCCGGCCCCGATGCCGGCCTGCTGAGCCAGCCATCCCGTGCCATCGACGACGCACTCGCACGTTCGGGCATGACCCGATCCGACATCGAACTCTTCGAGATCAATGAGGCGTTCGCCGCCGTTGCCATTGCGAGTATGGCCGACCTCGGAATCTCCAGTGACGTGGTCAACGTGAACGGAGGAGCGATTGCGCTCGGGCATCCCATCGGGGCCTCGGGCAACCGACTTGCGCTCACCTTGCTGCACGAGATGAAGCGCCGGGGGCTCTCGGTCGGAGCCGCCGCTCTCTGCGGCGGTGGCGGACAGGGCGACGCCCTACTCGTTCGCTCCGTGATCTGAACGTATGTGTCGGACAAAGAAAAGACTTGTCATCGGTTCGTCATTGTTGTAATCTTTCCGTAATAACACGTTGTGGTGTTTCGGTAGTCATAAACCCATTACCGCCCGCGCCATGGTTGTCGAGGCACCACAACGTGCGTTTCTTCCCGAGTCGGAAACCAACCCTTCCGACTCGGGAATTTCTCGTTTTGGGCTCACGGCAGCTCAACTGCCGAGTCAGCTGAAGGTATGCCGACCCTCGAGCGCTCGGCCCAGCGTGAGTTCGTCGGCGTATTCGAGATCGCCTCCCACGGGGAGCCCGCTCGCCAAGCGCGTCACCGTGACGTCGAATGGTTTCAAAACCTTGGCCGCAATGAACGATGCCGTGGTTTCACCCTCGAGATTCGGGTTCATGCAGAGGATCACCTCGCTGATGTCGTCTCCGGCAACGCGTAACGCCAGTTCACGGATCTTGATCTGATCCGGACCGATGCCGGCCAGCGGGTCGATGACACCCAGGAGCACGTGGTATCGGCCCTTGAATGAACCGGTTCTCTCGATCGCGGCGATGTCTTTCGGTTCTTCGACGACACAGAGCACGTGCTGGTCCCGTCGAGCATCGAGGCATATCTCGCAGGTCGGACCTTCAGCGACATTGAAACAAATCTCGCAGAACGACACGTTGTCCTTGAGTGAGATCACCGCATCGGCCAGCCGTTGGGCGTCGATTCGATCGGCCTTCAGTAGGTGGAAGGCGATTCGCTGTGCTGATTTCGGGCCGATCCCCGGAAGCCGACCGAGTTCGTCGATGAGAATTTCTACCGGTTTGGCGTAGAAGCTCACAAGCCGCCCAGAAGGCCGCCGAGTCCTCCGATGTCGGGCATCTGGAACTCGGACATCGTTTCCTCTTGTAACTCCATCACCTTGGAGGCTGCGTCGCGCAGAGCAGCCAGCATCAAGTCTTCGAGCATCTCGACGTCGTCAGGGTCGACTGCCTTCCGGTCGATCGAGACGGACATGAACGCACCTGCTCCGGTCATCTCCACCTTGATCAGGCCTCCGCCGGCAGAACCCTCGACGACCGCGTCGGCTTGGGCCTCCTGAGCTGCGGCCATCTGTTCTTGCATCGCCTGGGCTTGCTGGAGCAAACCGCCGAGATCGAATCCACCTGCGTCGGTCATGTTGGCGTCCTAACTGTTCGGGGGTGGCACCACCTGGGCGCCGGGGAAAGCTTGCGTGATTCGCTCGACACTGGATGCTGCCATGTCTGGCGCGTCTTCCAATTCCTCGACCGGACCGATCTCTTCATCTTGCATGGTCGACGACGCCGATTGCGTGGATGGTGGGGCAGAAGTGCGGCCTTGCGGCGGGGGAGGAGCATCGTTGACGACGACGCTGATCGCGATGGCGGCACCGAAGTGGCTTTGGATGGCCGCTTCGACGTCGGCCGCAACCTCCTGCACTCGAGGGAGGTAGTGGGCGTTGGGTACGGCGAAAACAGCCGTACTGCCGTCGAGTGATGTGAAGTGGCCCGACTTGAAGCGAGTGCGAGTCCGCTGCGCCACGTCGTTGAGGAGGTCGCCATCGAAGGCCGCCAGGAGATCGGCCAGGGTGATCGAACTCGCCGGCGTGGCCGCGCTCGGAGCGGGGCCAGCTGAGCTGGTCGCCGTCGGAGGGTCGGCGGGGGCTGGCGCACTCGGTGGGGCACTAG
>JBBKXQ010000138.1:0-2838 GCA_037969565.1 Acidimicrobiales bacterium
TCGATGTCGGTCGAAGCGTGTCGGGCGCTGATGCGTTCACTGGGAGACGACAGCCCCGAGCCGGCGTCGGTCGTCTTCGCCACCACCACCCCGCCCTATCTCGACAAGACCAACGCCAACGTCATCCATGCTGCGCTCGACCTGCCCCGTCACGTGTTCGCCGGCGACGCCGCTGGTTCGCCACGGTCGGTCAACATGGCACTGCGATCGGCTCTCGAGGGCACTCGGCCGGCCCTGATCGCGGCGGCCGACGTCCGCAGCGGTCGCCCCGGCTCCACCGATGAATCCGCCCTCGGCGACGCCGCCGCCGCCTGGCTCATCGGCAGTGAACAGGATGGTCCCGTCATAGCCGAATGGCTCGGCGGGGCGTCGGCGACCGCGGAATTCCTCGATCGTTGGCGGCTCCCGGAATGGAACTACTCCCGGGTGTGGGAGGAACGGTTTGGCGAGTACGCCTACCTGCCGCTCGTGGCCGAGGCGGCGTCGGCTGCCTTCGATTCCTGCCAGATGAAACCCGGCGATGTCGATGTCGTGATCGTCACCGGGCTCCACACCCGCGCCGTCCGAGGGGCGGCGAAGGCCGCTGGAGTCGATGCGGCCAAGATCGCCGACGACCTCACCACCACCGTCGGAAACACCGGCTCGTCCCACGCCGGGCTGGTCTTGGCTTCGGTGCTCGATTCAGCCTCGCCGGACCAGACCATCATGGTGATTCATCTGGTCGACGGGTGCGATGTCGGCTTCTACCGAACCACCGAGGCCATCTCGACCTATCAGAACGTCCTGCCGGTCCGGGCCCAGATCGAAGCCGGCAACGATGAGCTCGACTACAACACCTTCCTGACCTGGCGTGGATTCCTCGAACGGGAACCACCGCGCCGACCCGATCCGGAACCACCGGCGGCGCCGCCGTCCTACCGAAACGAACACTGGAAGTATGCGTTCATCGGCTCCCGAGATCGCACGTCGGGAGCCGTCCACCTCCCGCCTCAACGTGTGTCGGTGAAGGGCGGGGCGGTCGATGAGATGGACGCAGTGCCGATGGCCGATGTTCCGGGCACGATCGCAACCTTCACCATCGACCGCCTGGCCTACTCGTTGTCGCCCCCGACCATCGCCGTTGTGGTCGACTTCGACGGAGGTGGTCGCTTCAGTTGCCAACTCACCGATGCCGGCCCTGATGAGGCCAAGATCGGGGCGAGGGTGCAAATGACCTTCCGTCGAATGTTGACGGCCAAGGGCGTCCACAACTATTTCTGGAAGGCGAAACCGCTCATTTGAGATCGGTTGGTGGAGCGGTCACTCGATCAGGGTGGGCGTCTTTGGATTCGTCCATGGATCGAATGATGGTGCCCGTGCGATAGGAAGCGGCAAGGAACGTTCCACCGAGAACGAAGAAGAGCAACACTCGCCAGAACGTATCGACGGCCGCCAGATCAACCGTCAGGAGTTTGACGATCACCACGGCCAGCGTGGCCAGCCCGACACGGGTGACGCCGGTGCGCTCGTGGCTGATTCCGACGGCCAGGGCGCCGAGTCCAGCGATCGCCCACGCCACCGAGATCCAGGCTTGCCCCTGCGGTAGATGGACAAAGGCCGAGACGGCCCAGAGGAGAAATCCTCCATACGCCGATCCAGCGAGGGCGAGGGCCCGTTGTTGACTCCGCTCGAGAAACGCCCAGGCCCCGATCAGGGCGACCACAACGAGATGGAGCACGTCGTTCACCACCGACAGGTCTGAGTCGATCGCTTCGAATATCCGTACGAGGGTGAACCCGCCGGCGAGCGTGGTGGTTGCTGCTGCCTGCCATTTGGCAAAGCGATCGTCGAACCATTGGAGGAGCACGAGCAGCGCTGCCGATTGGGCGACGAGGCTGGCCAGCAGTGCCGGTCCGTCCATGAGCAGGGCAGAACCAACGACGAGAGCCGCCATTCCACCGAGCAGGTGGGTGAGGCCGATCGGCGGGCGGTTGCGAACCTGTGTGACGGTGCCAAGGCCGAGAAGCAGAGCCACACCGGCGATCACGAGGAACACACGACCGGAAGTGTGCTCATCGAGTTCGCGGCTCAGAGCGATCGCGGAGCCGAGCAAGACGGGTAGCGAGAGTGGAAGGCGCTCGGTCATTGCTCGCCACGACGGGGCCAGTCGTGAGTCGACCATCGGTCTCCAGATCAGTGCGAGGGGAGCGAACCACATGGCAAGCGTTGCGAGCGTGCCCGAGACCAGAAGTGGTGTCAACGGGCCCGGGTCGAAGTCGAGGGAGGCGTCGGCGGCGACCAGGCCGAACGCGATCAACGTTGCCGCCGAGGTCAGCAAATGAAGCGACGGCCGGCGCAGCCAGACCGACATCGCCTCCATCGTGAGCATCGCAACGAGCAGCAGTAGGCCGAGTTCATTCGGGTTGTCAGCCAGTGTCGCCATGGCGATCATGACGGTGACGAGCGAGGCTGCGCCAAGACCTGGACTGTCGAGATGTTTCGTCAGACCGGAAGCAAGTGCGAGGACAACGAGTGCGGCCCCGATCCAGATGAAGCGGTCGCCCAGTTCGAGCCAAACCCATCCGGCTCCGGAGCAAGCCGAGAGGACGGCGACTCCAGCGCCGACGAGCGGCGTGTCCCAGCCCTCACGTTCGCGGCCCAATCTCAGTCCGCCTCCGATCAACGCCGCACCGATGGCCGCCGCACCGAGCAACTGGAGTTCTGGGCCGATCCAGCCCCGCTGAATGGCCGTGCTCACGAGAAACACGGCCGACAGCAGGAGCAGGGCCAGGCCGCTCCACTTCAACATCGTCTCGGCGGCGGGAAGGACGAACGTCCGCTCGGGCGGGGCCTCAGGGG
>JBBKXQ010000139.1:0-34955 GCA_037969565.1 Acidimicrobiales bacterium
CCGAAATCGCGCCGAATTTCGGTGCAATTTCGGTGCCAAATCGAGGGGGGGGTGTGTCAGGTCAGTGGCCGACGCTCACCTTGCCGGTGGTTTCGCTGTGAAGCGCCTCGGCATGGCGATTGAGTCCGACCAGATGGGCGTCGATCCCGCGTTCGGCGAACTTGGCAACCACGGCGTCGAGAGCAACCACGGCCGACGTGTCCCAGATTCGTGCATTGCTCAGATCGATCTCGACCCGCTTGACCTTCACCGCGTCGTAATCGAAGGCGTGAACGAGATCGTTGGTCGAAGCGAAGAACAACTCGCCCGTCACGGCGTAGAGGCGCTCGACGTTGTCGGGATCCAGAACGCTCGTGACCCGCACCACGTGCGACACGTGCCGTACGAAGAACACGGCCGAAAGGAGCACGCCGGCGCCGACGCCATACGCCAGATTGTGGGTGGCCACGACAATCGCAACCGTTGCGATCATCACGGTCGTCTCGGGCTTGGGCATGGACTTCAGCATTTCGGGCTTGACGCTGTTCCAGTTGAACGTGCCGATCGCAACCATGATCATCACGGCCACGAGCGCAGCCATCGGGATCTGAGCCACGAAGTCGCCAAGACCGAGAATCAGGACCAGCAGGAACACACCGGAGGCAAGCGTCGACAAGCGGGTGCGGCCGCCCGTCCGGTAGTTGATCATCGACTGACCGATCATGGCGCAGCCGGCCATTCCACCGAGGAAGCCGGTGGCGAAATTGGCGATGCCCTGACCCCGAGACTCGATGTTCTTGTTCGAGTCGGTGTCGGTGAGATCGTCGAGCAACTGGGCTGTGAGCAGTGATTCGAGCAGGCCAACGAGGGTGAGGGTTATCGAATAGGGCAGGATGATCCAGAGGGTCTCGAACGTGAAGGGAATCCCGGGCAGGCTCAGGCCCGGTAGTGCGCTGGGCAGCTCACCCATGTCGCCCACGGTTGGCAGGTCGAGTCCGAACGACATTGCGATGCCGGCGAGGACCACGATCGCAACCAGCGGCGACGGCACCGTCTTGGTGATTCTTGGCAGGCCATAGATGATGGCCAGTCCGGCGGCAATGAAGATCAGATTCATCTGGAGCTGCGAGCCGTCCGCCTCGTCGCCGGTGAGGAAGATGTGCGGTATCTGGGCGAGAAAGATGAGAATGGCGAGCGCATTCACGAAACCGAGCATGACGGTTCGCGGAATGAAGTGCATGAGATTGCCAACACCGAGATAACCGAATCCGACCTGGATCACACCGGCCAAAATCGTTGCCGCGAACAGGTACTCGACGCCGTGATCGGCGACCAGCGAAACGACCACGAGCGCCATTGCCCCGGTGGCGGCCGAGATCATGCCGGGCCTGCCGCCGGTCATCGAGATGATGATGGCGATCGAGAACGAGGCGTAAAGACCGACCTTGGGATCCACGCCAGCGATGATCGAGAACGAGATGGCCTCCGGAATCAAGGCCAGTGCTACCACGAGCCCGGACAACAGGTTGGCTTTGGGCTGAGCGATCCACTCGTCGGACGTGCCCAGGAAGGCAGCGCGACGCGGTAGGACGGAAGTTTTCGACATGGACACCCTTGGGTTGCAGGCGGAATCTGCTTTTCAGCAGTTGCGACGCCAATACTTTGGGCGTTCTCACAGACTACGGCCGAAACAGCCGAAAACTGAGGGTTATTCGGTCACAACGGTGGTTCTACTCACTGAAGGTGATGCTGCCGTGGTTCGAAAGAACCCGAACAACGCCCGCAACAGGGTCGATTTCGATCGTGTCTCCGTCGACGATGGACGTCAACGCACCGCTGGCTCCGACGACGGCCGAAATCCCGAGTTCACGACTGAGTACGGCGGCGTGGGACAACGGCCCGCCCTCGCTCGTGACGAGTCCACTGACCATCGTGAGGACCAGGTTGTAGGCCGGAGACGTTGTTCGGGTGACCAGGATGTCACCGCTTTCGATGAGATCGAATGCTTCCTCGGCCGTCTCGGCCAAGCGGGCCCGCCCGACCACGTTGTCGACACCCACACCGGTTCCGGCCAGCGTCGACTCGGACTCTGGACCGCCGCCTCCCGCACTTCCTGCTCCCTCACTCATGCCAAGCTCGGCAATGACCAACTGGACCATGGCCACCATCGTGGCCAACGCCGTGGGCAATGCGTCGAGCGGAGGTGCGGCTTCGGCGGGACCGAGCGTTTGTGGGGGCACGAGTTGCTTCTGTCCGGCCCGGCGCTCGGCTCGATACGCCATCTCGGCTGGGGACGGCCCGCCGCCGGTTCGGACGATGACATCCAGTTCGGCTCGATCGAGTTCGAAGATGTGCTCGGCCCGCACAAGGCGGCCTGACATTGCGAGGCGCCGGCCTGCCTCCAACAAGGCGAGCCGCAACAGGCCGCACGGCCATTCAGCGGTGATCGGCCCGTTGTCATCGCGCAGATCCATGGCGTCGCGGGCCGTGGCGAGAAGGTCGTCGAATTCGCTCCGCTCGGACGCGGGCACTCGGCTGCGAAGTGCGGAGACGACAACTGCGAGTCGATCCGCCTGCTCTTCTTCCGAGAAACGGGGATCTCCCGAGGCGAGGATGGTGGCGAGGATCACGTCGGGCGACTCGCCGAGCGTCGGCGAGTCGAGGTCGTAACCGGCGTAGAGGACCGAACCGTGGCGGCGGAGGTAGGAGGCGAGGGCTTCGGCGATCTGCGGTGATGCGGCCACCACATCGTCGAGGTTCTGCGGCACGATCCCAATGGCGGTGAGACCGGACTTGATGTGCAACAACGATGCCCGCGGTCCAGCGGTCGAAGGCGAAGCGCCGGCAAGAGCCTGCACGGCGTCGGCCCCGCTGATTCCCCAACCTCTGCAGGCGAGAAGAAGCTGGCCGATCGGACCGAGGTCGTAACAGTGCAGGCGCTGGTGTTCTTCGAACGATTCCCGCACATGGGAGATCAAAACATCCAGGTGGTCGGCGAATGCTGCGTCGTCGAGGTTTTGCAGGTCGACCGCTTGCAGCTCGAGATTTCTGTCGATCAAACGGGGCTTGATGTGGCGATGCCATTCTTCGATCGCGGCCGGTGATGGCGAGTCGGCCAGCGCCTTCGCCGCCGCCTTGTTTCGGCGCCGGAACTCGGGATGGAGACGAGAGACCAACTTCAACGCGACCGTCGGCGGTGCCTTTGCCGATGGCCTGTCGGGAGCAATCAACGGTCGCAGTCGGGTGTAGACGAAACCATTGACGAATTCGAAGGAAAGCGTCTCGGCGGGTATCCCGAGCAGCGGCCAGGCCTTGCGAAAGGCATCAGCGGTGCCCTCGGACGCCACCGCCTGCATGATTGGCGTGGTCCCGCCGGTGTAGTGCGATCGATCGAGTTCCCAGTGACCAGCACCGGGTGCCGAGAAACTGTCGTCCATCGCGCCGATCGTAGACCATGCCGGGGTTTCCGATCTTGCTGACGGCCGGCGGGCTCAGGTACGACGACTCCCCCGCGTCGCCGTCGGACCACAGAACTACCCAGACCCTCAAGTCCCCCGGGCTGACGAGCCGATCAAGTGGAGGCAAATCGCAATGGATCGAGACGTTGAACCGGCCGGCCAACTTGGTCGCCTGCCAGCCGGGGAGTCAGTGGCGAAACCGACATCCACTTCAGAACAATCAACAGGAGCGGAACAATGTCATTCTCGAGGATCAACAAAACAGGCGGATCATGGTTCAGCCGAGCAGCGCTGAGCATTGCCGCTCTCGCGGTTCTGTCGATCAGTATGGGTGTTCAGGCTCCGGCGGCCTCGGCAGCCAAGCCCGAGAAGACGGTTGTCGTCGAGACGGTCGTCGTCGAGACGGCGCCGATCATCAAGGTCATCGATGGCCCAATTCAGACCTTGCGGAGCGCCAGCTGGAACTGAGACTGACGAGTCGGAGCTCAGTCGGTTGACTGGGTTCCGACCTTCAGGTCCTTGAATGGCGTATTGCGGTCGACGCTGATGTCGCGGGGCAGGCCGAGTACGCGGTCGCCGATGATGTTCTTCTGGATCTCGTCGGTACCACCGGCGATGTTGGCCATGAAGCTCCGCAGAGTCGATTGGCTGAAGCGCTTGTTGTCTTCCTCCGAAGCGTCGAAGGCTGCGGCTGCCGGGCCGGCGATGTTCATCGCGATCGCCCTCGACATGCGGGCGATCTTGGCGCTGTGGAGTTTGCCGAGTGAGCCACCGGGGCCGGGGGTCTTGCCCGCCTTCATCTCTGCTCGTGTGCGCATCGAGACGAGGCTCTTGGTCGCCTCTTCGGTGTAGATCTGCATGATGTCCTGGCGGACGATCGGGTC
This sequence comes from Acidimicrobiales bacterium, assembly GCA_037969565.1. Taxonomy (GTDB): domain Bacteria; phylum Actinomycetota; class Acidimicrobiia; order Acidimicrobiales; family SZUA-35; genus SZUA-35. The sequence continues at coordinate 4,322 of JBBKXQ010000139.1, forward strand.
ATCGTTCCGACCGAACTTCTGGGCCGACTTGATCAGGAAATCAGCAGTCGGTGTTTTGATGCCGGCGCTCGAACCAGTGCCGATCGCCACTCGCTCGTACATCAACATGGCAGTGGCCAGACCCCAGCCGGCGTTCAGATCGCCGACCTGCCAGCTCCTCGGGATACGAACATCGGTGAAGAAGACTTCGTTGAAGTGTTTGCCCCCGTCGATCTGGTGGATCGGACGAATCTCGACGCCGGGGGCTCGCATGTCGACGATGAACATCGTGATCCCGCGGTGCTTTGGTTGCTCGACGTCGGTGCGAGCGACGACGATGCCGTAATCGGACACATGGGCGAGCGTGGTCCAGATCTTCTGACCGTTGAGAATGAACTCGTCGCCGTCGAGCATGGCTCTCATCTGGAGGCTCGCCACGTCCGAACCCGCACCGGGCTCGGAGAACATCTGGCACCACACCGTCTTGGCCGCGATGTTGTCGGCCAGGAATTGGGCCTTCTGCTCGTCGGAGCCGTACTCGGCCAACATCGGTAGGGCCATGCCGTGGCTGATGGTGAGCTGGGTGGTCATGTCGGGGAACTGTGCGTACTCCTCACGCCAAATTCGGTCGTATGCCTTGGGGTAGCCCAGGCCCCCGTATTCCTTCGGAAGCGTGATCCCAGCCAGTCCTGCATCAGCCACCTTCTGCTGAAAGGCTTTGCAGGCGTCGAGTTCGTTGGCTCCCCTGGGGTCGGGCAGCTCATAGGACAGGCCTGTGTCGTGCTCTTCCAAGAACGCCCGACAGCGGGCCCGAAACTCCGCTTCGGTTTCAGTGGGGTTGTCGTCAATCGCAGTGGCGCTGGTCATCGTGATCGTCATCCGTCTCGTCGTCGCGAGATGTTGTAGCTCAGCTGACCCCAATCGTGCGAAATAGCTCGTCGATATCAGCTCGTCCACCGACGAGGACCAAACGTCGGGCGGGGTCGCCGTCGCTCATCGAGCGAACGCTTCCAGCCTTGAGGTCCTTCGACCCTGTTCGACAAGGTCGGAGCGGCGGACGATTCGCCCAACGTCGGGAATCGACGTCTCTGCATTGCAGATCGACTCAGGACGGAACGACATGCGCATGTTCAACCGAAGCAAACAACCTGTTGAAAGCAAACACCGTGTTGACCAGCAAAGGAGCGTTTCACTCGTTCGCCGAGTGGCCGCTGGAGTGATCGCCCTCGTCGGCGTCGTCTTTCTGGTCAGCACCTTCAGCAACAATCTGTTCTCCGTCGGAACCGATTTCGAGGCGATGATCGACGACTTTCGGCCGATGCTCGCGGAAGACTCGATCGCGACGGCGCGTGGCGATTTGGCGATGCTGAGCGCAGTCGGCACCGAGTTCGAAACGGGGATCGTCCCGACGCTCTCCCAGCAGTTGGGGATGACCCCGGACGAATTCATGGCCTTCACGGCGAGCAACTATCCGGACGTGGCAACCGGTGTGACGGCACTGCCGACCGTTGTTCCGACGTTCAGCGGTCTGGTGGACACACTCGACTCTCAACGTGCCCTCTTCGAGTCGGCCGACGCCATTCCGACCGAATCGCTTCCGGCAACCACGGTTCCGTGGGGGCTGTTCACCGCCGGACTACTGCTGATCGGCACCGGCTATCTGGTCTACCGGCCGGGCCGCCTCGGCTTTGTCACGGCGGGGACGCTCGGCGTTGCGCTCGTTGCGACGACCTTGACCCTGTCGTTGATTCCGAAGTCCTCTGATGCCGATGAGCTGAACGCCAATCTCCGCCCGGTCTACACCCCGGAGCTCGTCGAACAAGCCAGTCAGGCACTGACCACGGTCGGGGCAATGGGAGCTCAGATGCAAACAGAGATGCTCCCGGCTCTCGGCAACCAGCTCGGCATGACCGACGCCGAATTGAACGGCTTCCTCGCTGCGAACTTCCCGGCCACCGCTGATGCACTCGCGAATCTTCCGGATGCAATGGCCAGATTCGAGAATCTCACGACGAACTTCGAACGGAACCTCGACAACTACGAGACCGTCGAACCCGTCGCCCTGGCCCCGATCAGCTGGACACTCCTGCTCGGCGGGCTCGTGACGATGTTTGCAACTGGGACCGCCTGGTGGTTCGACCGAAGGAATCGTCCGGCTTCGCGGGACGGTGCTTCGGCCATCGACCTTCGGAACACCCGCTCGAAAACGAGCGCCGACCAGTCGAAGCCAGTGGACCGAGACCCAATGCACGTCTGAAAACCTGCACGCTGTGCCGTTCTGCAAGACGTCAAGGCCGATTCCAGGCCCCAACGTCTTGCAGATCGGACGATGGGGCCCAAGTGGAGTGAGTACCGCTCGCGATGCGCTCGGGCAACCGAATGCGCGCCACCGGACCATCGTTGGGTCGGGCGGCATCGAGGACCACACATTCCGACCAATCATTGATCACGTCGGACGTGAACGTGACGAGGTAGCCATCGTCCTCGGCCTGTGAGTCGTCGCGGGGCGCCATAACGGTCTCACTCACGAACACTCCGTCGTCGAACTCGACGAGTTCTTCGGTGCCGGTGTCGATGTCGTGCTTGATCAGACCGTCGAAGGCAAACAGGCCGTGGCTGCAGCGGGCGTTGTACGAGTAGCGATGACGTCGCCCGACGTGCCGACCATTGATCATCGGAAACTCCGCGCACCGTTCGCTCAGCTGTTCTTCGGTCGTCTGCCCCGTCACCAGGTTGAACCGCCAACGATGAGCTCGAGCTTGAAGCACGTTCATGTCGAGTGTTTCGAAACCCTTCAGCTCCGGCGCCATCCGAGGAACGTTCCGCGCCGTGGGATTGTGTTGGAAGAAGCCATCCAGCACCACCTCGTCACCATCCTCGTAGGCGTTCGTCCAGTGGAGAACGAAGGTGGGATCAGCCTCGAACCAGCGGATGTCGTCGGCACCGCCATGCCGGGGAATGAGGGCAAAACGGCTGGGGACATCCCGATGGAAACGGTTGGAGTAGTAGCCATCGGCCAGCGCCGCCGGATCCCAGAACAGCGGAAGGTCATTGAGTATCGACCAATTCTCGGTGATGGCCATGTCGTGGGGCAGGCGGGGCCCGGGCAGCGGGATCTCCACGTAGTTGGTCAGCTCGCCGTCTGGGCTCAAGACGCCGTAGTTCATGAAGGGCGCGACGGCCGAGTAGTTGAAGAACATCAGCTCGCCGGTGTGCTCGTCGAGTGTCGGATGCGCCGACACGCCCTGGGCCGGGAAGCGGCCGTTCCACGTGGACGGGCCGAAGTTCTCCAGCGTGCGAGGGTCGAGCCGATACAGCTCACCACATTGGTAGAAGCTCGCGAGGGCGACACCGTTGTGAACGATCACATCGGTGCTCGCGTTGTCCTTCATCATCGTGCGAGCACCCCAACCCGATTCGGCGATCGCGTTCGACGGGTGCTCGGTGATCCCGGCCCACAGACTCTGTTTGGCCGCCTGCTCGGCCAGCAGTGCCTCGGTACGGACGAAGCGGTTGGCGTATCGGGCGTCACCGTTCTCGAAGCTGATCGAATGCAACATGCCGTCGCCATCGAACGGGTGATACCGCTTGATCGGTTCGAACAACGGATTCTCGGTGTTGCGAAGATAGACGCCATTCAGATCATCAGGAATAGCGCCTTCCACGACGTCGAGATCCCAGGCGTCGTACTCATTCTGCTGTGGTCGCCACACCCCAGTCCGATAGGGGTGAGTGTCGTCGGGCGCCAGCCCGGATTCGAGTGTTGCTCGCCGTTCGACCTTCATGCCGTTCGTCCACTCACGCAGTTCCTCCGGTCATGCCGTGCCTCCAGTGCCGGGAACGGTCAAGTCGCGTCTGTCGACAACGCTACGCAAGCGCCAACAGCTTCGCCAGCCAGACTGCTAAGCAGACGCCCTCGGGTAGACCGTGCGGATCAACACGACGGCCACTGCGGTTGCCAGCAGTTGGGCCACGATGAAACCGGGGGCCGACGACGGCTCGATCCCAGCGAATGTGTCACTGAACATACGCCCCACCGTGACCGCCGGATTCGCGAAGCTGGTCGACGACGTGAAGTAGTAGGCCCCGCCGATGTAGCCACCCACCGCGAACGACACCAGGCTGCCCCGCCCTGATCGCACGGTCCCGAAGATCACCAGCAACAGACCAACCGTTGCGATGCCGTCGGCGAAGACGAGGTTGGCGGCCGAGCGATCCTTGGTCGACCACTCGACGACCGGCAGGTCGAACATCACGTTGGCCACGATCACCCCGACGACGGCGCCAACGGTCTGGACGACGATGTAACTGATCGCGGTTGGCGTGTCGATTCCGCCCAGTGCCCGATCGGCCAGCGTCACTGCCGGATTGAAATGAGCTCCGGACGCGCCGTGAAAGGCCAGAATCAGGGCCACGAGCACGCCAGCCGTGGCGAGGGCGTTCTGCAGGAGCTGCAAGCCGACATCGGCGGTCAAACGCTCGGCCATGATCCCCGACCCGACCACCCCGATCAGGAGGAAGGCCGTCCCAACGAATTCAGCGGTGAGTTTCTGCCCGTCGAGCTTCAGTCGCACGCGAGGAGGATGCGCCGACGGTCCTGCGCTTCCAACCTCGACACGTCCCGGACTTCGGGTCGCTCGATCCCGCTGGGCCGACGCTGGGACCTTCGTTAGAGTTCAGCGATGGCGACCTTCACCGAAATACCGATCGTGGATCTCGCCCCAATTCGCGGCGACGCGAACGAGCGAACTCTCCTGGCCGAGCACCTGCAGGCCATCTGCCACGAGGTCGGATTCTTCGTGGTGGTCAATCACGGCATCGATCCGTCGTTCATCGACTCGATTTTCGACATGATGGGCCGGTTCTTTGCCTTGCCGGAGGAGCAGAAACGGCTGATCGACAAACAAGCGTCCCGTCATTTTCGGGGCTGGGAAGCCATCGGCTCGGAGTACACCAACAATCGTCCCGACATTCGAGAACAGATCGACCTCTGGTCGGAATGGCCGGCGAGGCCGACTGACACCGAGCCCAACTACTTGCGGCTTCTCGGGCCGAATCAGTGGTTACCGGCCGAGGTCCTGCCCGAATACAGGCCACTCATGACCGAGTGGTACTCACGCCTCGGAGCACTCGCCGATCAACTTCTCGGGCTGCTGTCGCTCGGTCTCGGGTTGTCCGAGGGACACCTCCAGAGTTTTTTCGGCGACGAACCCATGTCTCTCACCAAACTCATCAGCTACCCGCCCACGCCCGAGGGACAGGCCGGCGTGAACGCCCATCACGACGCCGGGTTTCTCACGGTCCTCGCCGCCGGGTCGACACCGGGTTTGGAGGTCCAGAACACCGACGGCGACTGGATTCCCGTACCCCCGCTGGCCGATTCGTTCGTGATCAATCTCGGCGAGATGCTCCAGGGCATGACCGGCAATTACTTCGTGGCAACACCGCATCGCGTGATCACCACCGAGTCACGACTCTCGGCCGGCTATTTCCACGGTCCGTCGCTCGACGCGAGCCTCGCTCCCCTTCCACTTGCGCCCCGCTTCGCCGAGGCCGTGGCATCGAGCCCGCATCACTCGAGCGCCGGTTTCATGGCAAGACGGGACGAAACCGAGGCCGGCGTCGGCGACATGGGCAGCGCTCATCGTCCGGCCGTCTACGGCGAACAACTGTGGAACTATTTCGCCCGTAGCTATCCGCAGAACATGGAACGGCACTACGGGGATCAAACGCACTGACGCTCGACGACGTGGGGCCAGGCGAGGGGTACCGTGCCGCCCATGGCTCACCTCAACGACGTCGGCGACCGCGATGGCTGGCGCTGTTGGCTCTGCGACGAAGCGGTCGACCGGGAAATCTCTGTGAACGATCCCCGCGGTCCGAGCATCGACAGCCGCATCACCAAAGCGAAAGCCAAGGCGAAGGCCAAGAGTCGGGGCTCGGAACCCGATCCCGAGCGCCTAGCCCATCGTGCCTGCAACACCGGCAAGGGAAACGTCGAGGCGGTTGTTCCGTGGGCCGACCACCTCTTCGTCGTCGATCCGGCTCCGATCATCGCCACGGTCGAGCGCCTCGAACGCAAAGGCGGGCGTGAGGCGATGGCCCGCTGCCCCACCCAGGAAGATGCCGATCAGGCCGCGGCGTGGTTGATCGACCGAGTTTCACGGCTCCGACCCGGTCTCGAGGTCGAGGCTCAGGTCGATGCCGGTGGTGGACAGTTCGTCCTCTCGCTCCGCGCGTAGTCCGCCCTGAGCCCGGAGAGGCAGCGATTCAGATCGTTACTGCCACTTCGCAACGCCGGGGCCGGTCAACTCATCGAGAACTGATCGGCCGCTCAACGCCATCATGAGCGCTTCCCCTGTTCCGGTGATCTCGTCGCCTTCGCCGAAGGTCCAGTCGATGTCGGTGGCCACGAGCTCGACGCCGTCGAGCGGCTTGCGGTGAACGAGTGTGGTGGCCAGCTTGTGGGTGGTCAGGAAGTCGAGCGTCGAACGAACCAGTACCGGATCGGCCGAATCCGGGAGACCGAGACCACGACGCACATCTTGGGTGTGGATGACGACGTCACTCACAGTCATCGACTCGGGAAAGATCGGCAGGGCGCCAGACTTGGTGGCCTTGGCCCGGAGGGAGGCGAGTACATCGCTCGTGGGGCGGGCCAGTTGTTTGTTGGCCATGCTGATCGATCCCTTGTCGAAATCGAAGCGGGCCTTCACCATGGTTGCGGCGAAGGCGCCCAGCCCCGTTTCGACGAAGCTCGTCACGTGGGCGAGCACTCCTTCGGCTGTCCACTCGTCGCAAAGGCTCCCCTGGTGAAGCTGCTCGGGGCTCAATCCCTCGATCATGTCGGCAAAATTGTTGCGGGCCTGGCCGGCCATTTCCCATGTCGCCATTTGTCGTTCACTCCTCGAATCAGGTAAGCACGAGGTTACGCCATTGGAGACCGAGCGCGCCCGGGGTCACAGCAACCGCTTCTGATTGGCCCAATGGGCCAATTCGTTTCGGCTCGACAACTGAAGCTTGCGAAGTACGGCGGAGGCATGACTCTCGACCGTCCTGACCGAGATCGTGAGCTCGGCCGCAATCTCCTTGTAGGCATATCCACGAGCGAGGAACTGCATCACCTCTCGCTCCCTCGGGCTCAGGAGATCGAGGGCGGGGTCGACGATGACGACGGGTGGGGCGTCATCTCTCGTGGCGAACGCGTCGAGAACGAATCCGGCCAACCGGGGCGAGAACACCGCATTGCCCTCGGCCACCTGCCGGATTGCGTCGACGAGTTCTGCACCGTCGATTCGTTTGGTCACGTATCCCCTTGCCCCCGCTCGAACCAGGCCTAGGACATCGTGCGAAGCGTCCGACACCGACAGTGCCAGGAAGCGGATCTCGGGATGATCGGTGGCAACGGCCTGGATGATCGCGGCTCCTGATCCCGAGGTGAGATGAACATCGAGCAGGACCACATCGGGCAGGAGACGCTGCGTCTCGGCGATTCCCGAATCGATGTCGTCGGCCTCGCCGACCACGTCGACCTCGCCGCCGATCGCGGCAACAACACCCTGACGAAAGAGGGCGTGATCATCGATGACGAGGACCCTCGGCTGGTTGCGGTCCATCCGGTTCATCCGGTCCATTCGACACGAACCTCAGTGCCCGATCCGGGAGCGGAGCGAATGCCGACACTCCCGCCGACCCGCTCGACCCGACCTCGAATGGAGTCGACGATGCCGTGCCGGTCAGCAGGAACCGCGGACGGTTCGAACCCGATCCCACGATCCCGCACGAACACGAGGGCCGACATCGGGGCCACTTCGGCGTACACCGAGATCATCGGGATCTCGGCAAATTTAGAGGCATTGACCATGGCCTCCCGGGCCGCAGCCGCTACCGCGTGGAACTCCGGCGTCATCTCACTGTCACCGACCACGACGCACTCGATGATCTTCAGGTATTGGTCTTCGACTTCGGCCGCGATGGCTTCGATGACCGCCCGGAACGTGACCGGCTCGGCCGATGTGTCCTCGCCGGTGGGATAGAGCCAACGACGCAACTCTCGCTCCTGATGATGGGCGAGCGCGGCGGAGATGTCGGGTTCGGCGGCGCGATTCTGAATCAGCGTGAGGGTCTGTAGCACCGAGTCGTGGAGATGGGCCGCCATGTCCGCCCGTTCCTCGGCTCGGATACGGCTTCGTCGATCACCGTCGGCTTCGGCGAGTACGCGCTGGATCCAGGGCCCGAGCACGAGGGACAAGCCGCCGACCAACACCAGCGCCGCAACACCGGTGGTCCACAACGCCGACAGGTTGTCGGTGCCCGCCAACGCCGAGAAGAACGCGGCCGTCATCAGCGCGACGCCGGCCAGGATGCGACCGCCATCGGCCCGCCAAGCTCGTCGTGCCACTCCCGACGCTGCGCCCGAACCTGCGGAACTTTCGTGTCCCGGCTCGCCGGGGTCGGCAAGAGCAACGGAGAACCCGACGAGCCCCGCCGGGAACAACAACACCAGCGGCAATCCGCCAACGACCTCGCCGACGGCCAGGGTCATCGAGGCGGTGGCAACTGCGATTCCCAGATTGTGTCGGAGCGTGACGAGTGCCGGAGCAGGCTCGACCCGACGAGACAACAAAACCCACATGACGAGGTACAAGGCAACCCCGCTTCCCGCCGCGAGCGCCAGCACCATGAACGCAGTTCGCACCACGACCGGCGATGCTCCGGCCCGGGCCGCGAGTCTCGAAGCGACGCCCAGCCACAGCGGGTCGTCGCCCGACAGTGGTCCGCCGGCCGAGGCCGACGGAGACAGTCGCGAACGAGAGGATGACGTCGTCATGCGCCGCCAGTGTCGCAGATGACGATGCGGGTGACATCCGGGTCAACCCGGATGTCTGAGGGGGCTCGATTCCGGGTTGTTCCCACTAGCCCGTCGCATCAGCGACAGACACGATGGCAACATGAGTTCTCCCCCAGATCCTCCCAGCCCGGTGGTCGACGACGTCCCACCGTCGACCAAGCTCGCTCCCGAGGTCGTGCTCTTTCGAAGTTCGGCCGACCGCTATCTGAGCGGACTTGCAGGGGGAATCGGTGAACGGACCGCAACCGATCCCCTGTACTACCGGATCGGCCTCGTTGCTGGAACGCTCTACATGTCGTATGCGACCGGTCTCTTCGCAATCGTGCCCGCCCTCTACGTCCTCGGCTGGATCACCGTTCCCAAGCGGGCCGAACAGTCACTGATCCGACGGCTCGGACAACGAGAGGCGCAGCAAGAGATGGCGGGGGCGTTCGCACTTCTCGTCGTGTCACTGGTCGTTCTCGACAATTCGGGACTCGTCTTCCCGGTCGTTCTCGCTGGACTGGCACTGACGCTGCTGGGCGATCGACACACTCCCTTCCGATCGCCGTCCTCGCAACGACCACCGCCACCGAGTTCTCCCCCTGACGGGCCGGAACCACTCCTACCGGCGCCCGCGTTCGGAAGCGAGCCGGAAGGCGGGCCAGGGTCCGACGATCGAGCTTTTCGGGGCTGGCGAACACATCGTGACAACCGCACCGAATCCACCCCACAACCACTGCGGATCCAAAGAGAACCGGCGCTGTGGCCCCTGACCCTGGCCCTCCTGCTCGGACTCGCCGTCGTTGGCATCCTCGTCGATCGATTCGGCGACCCCGGCCTCGACCCGAGAATCGCCCTCGACCTCGCCCTGCTGATCATCGGCGCCGTCCTCCTCCTGTCATTCTGGAGGGGTCGGGCCGGCGTGACGGTGCTGTGGGCCCTACCACTTCTGCCCTTCTGGTTCGCCACCTCGGTGTCGGACATCGGCCGGTTCGCGGGCGAAGGTTCGGCGAACTACGCACCATCGCAGTACGTCACCGGCGACCCGGCACTGCAGTACGAACTCGGCTACGGAAACCTCGAGGTGAACCTCCTCGGACTCGACCTGATGCCAGGACAGAGCGTTGAGGTCGAGATCGATCTGACCATGGGCAAGGCGACCGTGATCGTCCCGAGCAACACCCAGGTGGTCCTGACCGGAAAGATGGGCCTCGGATCGATCGAGGAGGTGGACTACGGCCCCTACGGACGGTTCAGCAGCGACACCGTGATGAACTGGGGACTCGGTCGCACCTATCCAGCCGCTGGCCCCTACTGCGAGCCCGCCATCGTTGCGGGATACGCACTCCGCACCTTCCTCCCCGGCGAATCTCAAACCGTCCAGTTCGAAGCGAGCGGGGAAGAAACCAGATGGCTGGACGCCTTCGAGTCGGCAGGGTTCGCCCGCCCGACTCTGGAATACACCGAACAGGAACTTCTACCAGTCGACGAGACCGACGGTTTGGACAATCCCGAGGAGTACGTCGCGGTAGACCACTACCAGATCGATCTCGATGAATTCGGCCGGGCCTGCCTTCCGGAGATCACACCGGAAACGCCCGTGGTGATCAACGTCGACGCCACCGTCGGCCTGGGAACATTGGAGATCGTTCATGGCTGAAGCGTTGAGCACCCACTCGACACCCACCGCACCGACCGGCTCGAGCCGTCCGATCGTCGGGCCAACGATCGGACTACTCCTCGCCAGCATCGCTCTTTCGAGCCTGCTCGATGACTCGGGGCTGATTCCGCATCCGACCTGGATCGTGCTGCTGATCATCCTCGGTGCGCTGGCCGCCCTCTTGGCGGTTCGAACCGTCCGGTTGCTGCTGCGCCCCGCTCCGGTCAGTTGACGGGGAAACCGCGGCGAGGAACCACGATCACCATGTCGTCGTCCTCGTCGATCTCAACCGTCACACACACGTGGTACACCTCGCCCAACCGTTCTGCCGTCAGGACCTCGGCCGCCGCCCCTGATGCCACCACTTCGCCATGATCGAGCATCGTGAGCCGATCGGTGTAGGTGGCAGCAAGGGTGAGATCATGCATGGCCGACACGACGGTGAGTCCCCGTTCGATGCGTAGCTCGGTGACCAGTTCGAGTGCTTGCTGTTGGTAGCCGATGTCGAGGGCCGAGGTGGGTTCGTCGAGTAACAGCACGGGAGCGTCCTGGGCCAACGCCCGGGCCAGCACCACCCGCTGGCGTTCACCGCCGCTGAGCTTTCCGAGAAATCGACCGGCAAAGTCGCTGAGCAGCAGTCGTTCGAGCACATCGGCCACCACCTGCCGGTCGGTCCGACTGAAGTTCCCGAAATAGCCGACGTATGGCGTGCGGCCGAGCAACACGTAGTCGAGCACAGTCATGTCATCGGGCACCTGGGGCTCTTGCGCCACGTACGCAATGAGTTGGGCTCGCTGACGGTCGGTGATTCCATGGAGGGATCGTCCGTCGACTTCCATCGACCCTTCGGACCGGACCAGCCCCGCAATCGCCCGTATCAACGACGACTTTCCTGCGCCGTTCGGTCCGATGATGCCCAACCACTCCCCCGTCGCGACGAGATCGGTGAACGGGCCGAGCGCAATCTGCTTTCCGTAAGAAACAGCGACCTCGTCGAGACGCAATGAACTCATCCTGCGATGTCTCTCGTTCGCAGCAAGTAGATGAAGAACGGGGCGCCGATCAAGGCGGTGACGACCCCGATCGGTGTCTCTGCCGGATCAGTGAGAATTCGCCCTGGTACATCAGCCAGGATCAGGAACCCTGCGCCGGTGAGGAGCGAGAGCGGAAGCAATCGGTGATAGCCAGCACCGGCCACGAGCCGCACGACGTGGGGCACGACCAGCCCGACGAATCCGATCAGACCGCTCACCGAAACCACGGCAGCCGTGCCGAGGGTGGCGGCGATCACGATCACGATGCGGCTTCGTCTGACCGACAGGCCAAGCGTGGCTGCCTCGTCATCTCCGACCCGAAAGACGTCGAGGTGACGACGATGCAGCATCAGAACCACACAACTGACCACCACATAGGGCAGGACGAGCCACACGTTGGACCACGTGGCTCCGGACAAACGCCCCAGAATCCACGTGAACACCTCTCTCACGGCCTCGAGATTGCGTTGCAAGATGAATGTCTGGACCGCGGTGGTGAACGACACGACCGCAACCCCGGCCAGCACGAGCGTGACACCGGATCGGGTGCCACCGAACGAAGCGCCGACGAGATAGGTCACCATCACGGTGAGGACCGACACGACGAATGCGGCGACGGGGACGGGATCGATCGGCCAGCCGGCGGTGGCGCTGCGCCCGACGGTGAGAGCGATGGTCGCCCCGAGGCCGGCCCCGGCGGCGGCACCGAGGAGGTAGGGGTCGACCAAGGGGTTCCGGAACACCCCTTGGTAGCTCGCCCCGGCGATCGACAACATGCCGCCAACCAGACCACCGAGCACCACTCTCGGCATCCGAATCTTCCACACGATGCTCCACTCCGATTCGGTCACACCCGAATCGAAGCTCACGAGCGGAAGTCGGTTGACCAACTCGAGCGGTACTCGCCACCACGCCGGCCCGGCAGGACCGAAAGAAACCCCGACCAGCACCGCAACAACGAGAAACAGACCACCGAGCAGGTACCACGAGGCATCGCCCGATCGGGCCGGACGCTCGCTCGCACTGGGAAACTGGTCGGTGGTCATGTTTGGTCGCTTCCGCGCTTCGTCCTCACGGACAGGCAGAAATCCGGACGATCAAGCGGCCACGGAAGCTTGTTCGATGGCGGCCGCCACGGCCTCGAGATAGTCGACCACCCGTGGCCCCCAACGAGAGGCGATGTCATCATCCATCTCGAACACGTTGCCATTCTGGACGGCCGCGATTCCATCCCACGCAGGTCGTGCGGCGACAGTTTCTGCATTCTCAGCGCAGCACTTCGTGTCGGCGAGGAAGATCAGATCGGGGTTGGCGGCAACGAGGAACTCGGCATTCAGCTGCGGATAGCCGAACGACTCCGACTCGTCGCCATCAGCCACGTTGACCAGTCCGAGCAGGGTGTACAGCTCGCCGAGGAAGGTCGACGAGTCGATGCTGTAGAGCGTCGGATCCAGCTCGTGGTAAAAGCTGAGCGGAGTTTCGGGCGTGGGTGTCGAGGCCACGAGGGCATCGATGCGGGTCTGCATCGACGACACGAGTTCTGCGGCTTCGGCGATGTGGTCGGTGATCGATCCCAGTTGCTCGATCTGGGTGTACGTGTCACTGATCGTGATCGCAGCCGGTCCATCCCAGAATTCGATACCGAGTTCGGTGAGTTGATCACCGAGGCCGTTGAAATCACCGCCGATGAGCACGAGATCGGGTTCGAACCCGACGATGGCTTCGACGTTTGGTTCGTAGGCCGAAAGGGTGTTGGGAAGCGAGGCCGTCTCGGCTGGATAGTTGGAGAACTCGTCGACGGCAACGAGCAGATCACCGGCACCAATGGCGTACATCATCTCGGTATGGGTCGGGCTCAAGGAAACGACACGCAACCCTTCGGCTGCCGTCGAGTCATCGGCAACTTCGGATGTGGATGCCGTGGCCGAGTCCCCTGACGTGTCAGTGACTGAAGATGCGGTGGTTTCCGACGCTGCGCTGTCTGACAATTCAGAAGCATCGGTTGCGGAAGAACTTCCACAGGCCGCTGCCAATAGAGACAACACCGCCAGCAGGGACAACCCGGTGAGAAGTCCGATAGTGGGCCTTCTCGTACTTGTTCGGGTAAACGGATTCGTTCGGGTACGCATGGTTCCTCCAGCGTGAGCGGAGGACAAGATTCATTCCCAGCTCACCGGAAACCCGGCGATCTGCGAGCTTCCCTTGCCTCGAGGGATGTAGTCGCGTCGTTGGAGCAGGCGACCGGGCTCGCCCCCGACCAGCCGGAGCTGACGGAGAACCACCGTTGCGGGACAGCCTCGGAATCTCACCGAACTTCGCTGCGTCCTACGACGGGCCGAACCCTATCTGCCATCGCGAGGTCTCTGTGCACCCTGTCTCTGTGCATCCTCGATCGCAGAAAGAACGACGGTCCGCCGTCGAGAGCGATACCAGGACCGAATGACCTAATCACCGGGCCGTACGACCCAATCCATCTTGGGGGGTCTGGGTCGATCTGCCCCAGGAGCCGATTACCCCTCAAGATGAGCTGGGAGGCAGGCCGACACCATCGGTAGCCCGGTCACCACCGGAGTCGTCCCGGGAGATCACGCGATCTCGAGGGTCCAATCCCTCGGACCGCAGGAAGCCCCGATGTTCGCCAAGAAGGCCGCAACCCGTATCACCGGCAGCATCGTCGTGCTGACACTCGTGCTCGGCTCCGTGACATCGGCGTCGGCAGCCAGATCGGACGACAACAGGGATTCAGCGGCGAATCGAACGACGAGCATGACCGACGTCGTCCATCAGATCGGGGCTGATCGTTTCTGGGCCGCTGGCTTCGACGGTGAGGGCGTGGATGTCGCCCTCATCGACACCGGCATCGCTCCCGTCGAGGCGCTGTCCGGACCCGACAAGGTCGTCAATGGTCCGGATCTCTCGTTCGACGGTGGAATGGACGAACTCGCCGGGCTCGATGGCTACGGACACGGAACGCACATCGCAGGCATCATTGCCGGTCACACCCCAGGGGCCGACCCGTTGGCCCCGAGCGAGGGCGACTTTCTCGGTGTCGCCCCCGGCGCTCGAATCGTCAACGTCAAGGTCGGCGACCACGCCGGCGCTGTCGATGTTTCCCAGGTCATCGCAGCGATCGATTGGGTCGTTCAGAATCGCCGCTCCGGGGACCTCGACATTCGGGTTCTCAATCTCTCCTACAACACATCGAGCCTTCAGGATTCCGAGATCGACCCACTGTCGTTCGCGATCGACAACGCCTGGAACCATGGCATCGTCGTCGTGGTTGCGGCGGGCAACGAGGGCAGGGGCGCCCACCGGCTGGCCAATCCGGCCACCAATCCCAGAATCATTGCCGTGTCGTCCTCCCGGGTTCGTCGCAACTCGAAGGAATCGAAAGCCTGGACGATTCCGTCATGGGCACCGTCGGGTGACGGCGTACGCAACCCGGATCTGCTTGCCCCCGGTCTCTCCATCGCCAGCCTCCGCGTACCCGGAGGGCGACTGGACAACGAGAATCCAACGGCCGTGACCGGCGCAGACAGTGAGCTCTTCCTCGGGTCGGGTACGTCTCAGTCAACCGCGATTGTCAGCGGCGCTGCGGCCCTGCTGATCGACCAACGACCCGAACTCTCTCCCGACGAAGTCAAGGCGATCCTGCAAGCCAGTGCCCACGACCTCGGTCGCAAGGAGGCGGTTCAAGGATCGGGTGGGCTCGACCTCGGGGCGGCGCTCGGCTTGCCCACACCGACCGAGCTCCAGGCTCCGCATCGGGCGACGGGTCTCGGGTCGCTGGAAGCGGCCAGAGGCGACGACCATGTCTCGGTCGACGGCGTCGAGGTGGTCGGTGAATACACGGTCATGGGTGCCGAATGGGATCCGATCACCTGGTCGGGCACCTCCTGGTCGGGCACCTCCTGGTCGGGCACCTCCTGGTCGGGCACCTCATGGTCGGGCACCTCCTGGTCCGGGTTGAGTTGGCGATGAGTGAACCAACAGACCAGACCATGGTTCGAATGGGCGTCAGCCGCTTGACCTCACACTCCCGTGTCGCGATCTTCGCCATCGTCCTCTGCGGCCTCGGCGCCAACTTCCTGCTCATCACACCGGAGGCGATGACGATTCCCGAACGGGCATGGGGACTGCCGTTCCTGGGCCTCATCGCCGCCTTCGCCGTTTCCGAATCGGCCGCACTTCACATCGAGGTCCGCAAACAGACTCAGTCGATTTCGCTCAGCTCCATACCGATGGTTTTCGGCTTGTTGTTCACGAGCCCGGTGCTGATGGTTGCCTCGTTCCTTCTGGGATCGGCGCCGGCCATGCTCTGGATCCGTCGATCGCATCCGTTGAAGACGATCTGGAATCTCAGCCTCTTCTTCGCTCAGGCCAGCCTGGCGGCACTGATCGTTCGATCGATACTCGGACTGGAATTGCCGTCCGCTCCTGCCGAGTGGCTGGTCGTGCTGATGGCCGTGTTGGCCTCGGAGTTGCTCAGCTCGATCGCCGTTCCCCTGGTCATCATGGCCTTCGATCCCGAGCAGCGCCCGGAGATGCTGCCGCACGTTGCTCGCTACCAGGTGATGGCGGCCGTCGCCGGCTCGTTCGCCCTCATCACGGCCGTTGCGGCACTGGCCAACCCGGCGATGATCGCTTTCGCGATTCTCCCGCTTCTCAGCCTTGGCGGGCTCGTCCAGATGTACGGCCGACTCGGCCAGCGCTACGCCGATCTGGAGCAGCTCCACCATTTCACGAGGGCGCTCAACGACGGATCGGAGAACGGAACCGTCGACACGGGCCTGACGGAGATGGTGCGCATCATGCGGTCCCTGAATGCCGGTCTCCTGAATTGTGACCACGCAAGCAGCAATGCTTGGCTACGAGTCTCCAGAGATTCGATTCTTTCTGACCGGGACCCTGATGTTGTCAGCCGTCTCCTACCTCCCCTGCTCGACGCCGATCGAGTCGTCCGAATCAATCGCGACGATCTCCGTGCCGGAGCGATTGCCCTACTCGACCATCTGGACGCCAACGAGCTTCTCGCCCTTCCCGTGCTTCGCGAAATCGAGCAGTCTGCGGTGCTCTACATCTCGGATCGTCTCGGGATGAAACGTCGTTTCAACGATGCCGAAGTGAGCCTGTTCGGATCACTCGCCGGAACCTTGAGCACCCGACTGTCGAACGATCACCTCGTCACCAAACTCGAGACACAGGCCCTTCAAGACTCGCTGACTGGCCTCCCCAACCGGCTCACGTTCGAGATTGAACTCGCGAACCAACTGAGCCGGAAAGGTCAGAATGGTGTCGTCGTCATGCTCGACCTCGACCGGTTCAAGGACATCAACGACTCGCTCGGTCACGACGTCGGCGACCAACTCCTGATCGAGGTGGCCGCTCGCTTGCAACGCTTCTCCCGCCCCGAGGACTTGGTCGCTCGATTCGGCGGCGACGAATTCGCCCTGGTCCTGACGCGCCAGAATGACGACACCGACGCCGACTTCGATCGCCGGCTGAGAATCCTCCACAAACAGCTGACGAATCAGGTTCAGCTCGAAGGAATCATGTTCGAGATCGGAGCCAGTATCGGAGCCGTCAGCTGGCCCGACCACGGCCAGGATGCCGGCTCTCTCATTCGGCAGGCCGATGTGGCCATGTACCTCGCCAAGCGGAATCAATCCGGCATTGCGTGGTACAGCCCGGATCTCGACATGGACGCCCCCCGGCGCCTGAACCTGTCCATGGCCGTTCGTGCCGCGCTCGAGAGCAGCGACATCGACGTGTACCTCCAACCAAAAGTCTCGACGGTGGACGGAAGCATCACCGGCGCCGAGGCCCTCGCCCGCTGGACGCACCCGGTATACGGGTCGATCGGGCCTGACGAATTCGTTCCCCTCATCACCCAGTCGGGCCTCATCGGAGACCTGACCAGGTTCGTCATCCGCCAATCGATTCTCTCGGCGGTTGAACTCCGCTCGAACGGCTTGTCGATCCCCATCGCTGTCAACCTCACGCCTCGAGATCTCCTCGATCCAACCCTCCCCGGCGACCTCGAGCGCATGCTCGACGAAGCCGATCTACCAGGCGAGGCCTTGATGGTGGAAATCACCGAAGATGCAATGATCGTGGACATCGACACCGGCATCACCGTCCTCAATCACATTCGATCCCTCGGCATTCGGGTCGCCATCGATGACTTCGGAACCGGCTACTCGTCGCTGCAACATCTCCATCGGTTGCCCGTCGACCAGCTCAAGATCGACCGCAGTTTCATCAACCGCCTCATGGTCGACGACAACGCCAAGGCCATCGTTCGAGCGTCGATCGGTTTGGCCCGAGACCTCGGACTGTCGACCGTGGCCGAGGGTGTCGAGAACGAACGCACACTCGGGTTCCTCAGCAGCCTCGGTTGCCAGGAGGTGCAGGGTTATCTCGTTGGTCGGCCGATGCCGAGAAAAGACTTCCCCAACTGGATTCGCGACTGGAAACAAGAGGGCCTGTCCCGCATCTCGTGATTCCGACCTGGCGGTGACCCGCCCGTCAGTCGAGTAATGCCCCGTCAGTCGAGCAACGCGACGGCTTCCTTGAAGTCTTCCGGCGTGAGGGCCATCACGGATGCTCGATCGAGCGACGTGACGTGGCGGCTGTCGCCGAGTCGCACGGCCTGACGGTTGAGGGCCTGTTCGAACAGTGTGCGGGCGTAGCGGGCGTTGCCGAACCCGTCGTTTCGTGCGACCGATTCGAAGACCGCGGCCAGCGTGGCGCCGCACCCTGGCCCGAGGTCGTAGTCGGCGTCGCGGGCGAGCTTCTGCACGATCTGGACGAGCTCGTCGGTGGTGTAGTCGGGGAACACGATCTCGCGAGAGAAGCGGGATCTCAAACCGGGGTTCGAAGCCAGAAAGCTCGCCATCAGCTTGGGGTATCCGGCGACGACGACAACGAGCCGTTCGCGGTGATCCTCCATGCGTTTGATCAGCGTCTCGACCGCCTCGGCCCCGAAGTCGTTACCTCGCATCAGACCCTGCGGAGTGAGCGAGTAGGCCTCGTCGATGAAGAGGACGCCGTCGAGCGCCTTCTTGACCGCCTTGTTGGTTTTCGATGCCGTGTGGCCAACGAACTCGCCAACCAATCCGGCTCGATCAACCTCGACGAGATGGCCCTTGTCGAGCAATCCGATCGAGCCATACATCTCGGCGAGCAGTCGGGCAACCGTGGTTTTCCCCGTTCCCGGGTTGCCCAGGAACACCAGATGTTGGCTGGTGGGAACGCCGGCGAGTCCGTGCTCTTTGCGCCTCGCCTGCACTTCGAGAAAGACCAGCTGGGATCGAATCTGTTCCTTCACCGAGTCGAGACCGACGAGGGCGTCGAGATCGGCCCGGATCTCGTCGAGCGTGCGAATCGCTTTTTGATTTTCGCGTTCCATTCGCTCGCGTCGGATTTCGAGACCGCGATCAGCCAACTGCTTGGCCTGAATCGTGGCCTCACGGAGCCGCTGGGAAAGACCTTCGGGTCGCCGAACCATGTCGCGACGCTACCGGCGTGGGTCCGGGCCGATGGAGCGGGCTGTGTCGCTCATCGGAGCAACTCGGCCGCTCGTTCGATACCTGCGGCCAATGCCTCGACTTCGAGACCGGCGTCGAGGTCGCCGCTGACGCCGAAGTAGAAGGAGTCGCAATAGCTCATGACGCCGACGCTGATCCTCACCTTCGCGACCAACGGAATTGCGGGGAAGATCTCGACCATGTCCTTGCCGAGAAGCGTGATGGTGTTCTTTGGTCCAGGGGAATTGACGATCACGGTTTCGATGTTCTTCAAGCTCACACCGGCCCGGGTTGCGGTGCGCAGCCCCAACGCGCAAAGCGTTGGCGAGGCAAGTCCTTTGAGGGACGACAACGTGGCCCCCGCAACGGCCTTGTGGTTCGAGGACAGGCCGGTCGTCTGTCCGCTGAGGCTGAGAATGGCCTGGTCGAGGTTCGCTTCGCCCACCGGAAGTTGGGCTTCGAGCGCACTCATCTCGTTGGTGAAGCTGTCACCGGTGGCCACGGCCAGTGGCACCAGAGTGCGGAGCGACGCGGGAACCGGCTGCTTGCTCTCGATCAGCATGCTTCGGTAGCCGGCCGAGGCGAGTCCGAGCACCACGTCGTTGGTTGCGACGCCCAATCGGTCGCGGGTGGCCCGCACGTCGTCGAAGCTGACCGTGGCCGGGCTCCATCGTCGATGGGGACCGGCGGCGCCGACGAGGCCGGGCTCATCCCGACGAGCACTCAGCACGCCGATCGTGCGCCGAATCGGTTTGCCGATGAATCGTCGGACCAGTCTCATCTGTTGAACCGGATCGAACATCAAATCCACCGCCGCCTGGCCGAGAAGGTGCGAATCGGCCGGAAGCGGATCCGGCTTCCAACGTTCACTGGCCCGCCGGGAGCCTCGTACCTGGTCGATGATGAGACCCAGCGGATCGGTTCCGCTGACACCGTCGATCATGCTGTGGTGGGCCTTCGAAACAATGGCCCACTGGCCGTCGGGGAGCCCGCTCACCATCCACAGTTCCCAGAGGGGCTTCCCGCGGTCGAGACGTTGGGAGAGCAGTCGACCGATGAGGTTCTGGAGCGACGCACGTCCACCACCGGCCGGCAGCCCAGTATGGCGAATGTGGTAGTCGAGATTGAAGTGTGGATCATCGATCCAGACTGGCCGCTCGATGTGAAGTGGCACGTCGATGACTCGCTGACGGAGGCGAGGCACCAAAGGAACCCGCTGCGCAACTCGGCTGACGATGTCGGAATGGCTGGGCTCGGGGCCCTCGAAGATGCCAACGGTGACGTTGTGCATCGCGCTGACCTGGTCTTCGAGATGAAGAAAAGCAGCGTCGTCGGCGGTGAGTCGTTCCATCGGGATCTCTCTCAGTCCGGGAAGGGCACGTCGGCGGGCGGGGTGAGGCTGCGGCCGGCTTCGCGAAGGATGTCGAGCATAGGCTTGTGCGTCTTCTTCTCGAGTTCGTTGGCTGCCGAGGCTGCGGCCGCAGTGAGGGTGGAAACCACGCGGGTCGGATCCATCGGATTACGACCCATGGCCCTCGAGACCGACGGATCCGGTTCCAGGCTCAGGGTGGGGATTCCCGCATCGGCCAGCGCCGAGATCTCCCGCCTCAGTTGGAGCTTCGGGATCCCCCGGATCATCGTCGAAAATGGGGCCGAGGCATAACAACCATCGATCGAAAGAGGAGAAAGGGCGACCACGAGATCCAAATCCAACTCTTCATCGGCAAGAAGATCCGCGTTCAACATCGATCGAACACCACCATCGACATACCGACGTCCATTGATGAGCACGGGCTCGTAGAAGGCGGGAATCGAGCAGCTGGCTTGCACCGCAGAGGACAAACTCGCCGGTATCGGATCGCGACCGAAGACCGTGAGTTCTCCACTGTCGAGTGCGATGGCGGGGATCCAGGTTGTTTGCGCCGGCCAATCATCACCGTGCAAGGCTCTGACCTGGTCGCCGACCACACTCGTGGCGATTCGTCCGGCGGGCAGCATCCCGGCCACCACGTTGAGTGGGCGGATCCGGTGAAAACGGAATAGTTCCCGTACGACCATGCTGGGAGCGGACGGACCCAGCCACCACGTTCCCAACAACGGCTGTCCTCTTCCCGCAACCTCCCGTAGCCGTGCCATCGACACCGGATCGGTAGGAATCGACAGCGCCCAGGCAACCTGTTCGCCGACGGAAACATTGCCCCGAAGAAGTGCCGTGATACTCGAGCCGGCCGAGGTTCCGATGATCACATCGGCCGTGCGTGGGTCCCAACCCGTGGCCTCCTGCAGCGCACCCAGCGCGCCCGCGTGAAACGAGAACCCGGCGATACCACCACCGCCGAGGGCCAGCCCGATCCGGGGGACACGACGTTTCACAGGGCGGATCCTGTTTCGAGAGCTTGCTTCAGCTGGCACATCTGGGCCTGACTGTAGACACCGACGGAACCTCCTTCTGTGACCGTCGGCCGTTTGACACAGAACCTGATGAGCCTGCGCCAGACGATCTGATCGATCGGGTCTAGGTGTACTCAACTGGCAGGGGTGCCCCTGCGTGGCTCATGTCAAACCCCCATGTCAAACCGTCATGGAAAACCACGTATGGAGAACCTGGTCCCAATCGGCCTCGGCCACCGGTTCGCTGGTGATGATTCCCGAGCGCGTGATCTTCAACTCGTCGCTCAGCAGCGTGACCCGATCTGGTCCACCATCGAGCAGGCGGGTGGCGAACGGTTTCGAGCTCCATCGCGTTCCGGCGGCCTGCAGGAGCTCGGACACTGCGTTGAACGCCGCGAGTGGGTGGTTGACTCGCTTGAACCGATAGTGGGCGATCGGGACGTTGCCATCGAGCCGAGCCAACGTCGTTCCCTGGGGGCTGGGAAGGAACTCGAACTCTCCACTGCCCCCGTTTTGGGGCCCTCGCCGGTTCAGTGCGAGCGGCTTGATGAAACTGTCACCGAACCCCACATCGACCAACCACGGTTCATCGAGCTGGACCTCGAGGGCCAGGTGGTCGATCACCGTTGTCGGACCGTCGAGAAGCACGGCGGCGCCCAACCGCATCACCGTGAATCCCAGCGCCTCGAGGAGCGCTCCGAATGCACCGTTGAGCTCGAAGCACCAACCGCCGCGCTGTCGTTCGACGATCTTGGGCACGGACCACTCGATGCTGGTCGACACCGGCACTCGACTGACCACGTCGAGGTTCTCGAACGGCACCACCGTGAGGTGCGCCCGCTGGAGGGCCTCGAGGCCGAATCGGTCGAGGCGAACGGGATCGGTGTGACCGATGCGGGCAAGGTAAGCGCCGACCATCTCAGGAGTCATCGTGTTCCGATCGGTTGATTGCTTCCCAGATCCGAAGGGGCGTACACGGCATGTCGAGGTGGCTGACGCCAAGGGGCCGGATGGCGTCGACCACCGCCAGGTGCACAGCGGCGGCGGCGCCGATGGTGCCCGATTCGCCGACACCCTTGAATCCGAGCTGATTGAACGATGATGAGGTTGTCGATGGTTCGAGTTCGAACAACGGCATGAGATCGATCGTGGCGATGGCGTAATCCATGAAATTCGCCGTGATTGGATTCCCGTCATCGTCGAAGTCGACGATCTCGCCGAGTGCTTGGCCGATCCCCGCTGCGATACCGCCATGGAGTTGCCCGTCGACGATCATCGGATTCACTCGGGGCCCGGCATCGTCGATCGCGACGAATCGAACCACCTGCGCCCCGCCGGTCTCGGTGTCGACCTCGACAATGGCGATGTGGCAACCCGACGGAAAGGTGTTGGGTCCAGCGAAGTTCTCGCCGCACGCCAGTTCGTTGTCGGTGTGCTGCCCGACGATCGCCAGCTCTGACCAACCCATGCCGACCGCCGGAGTTCCGACGACGTGGAACACGCCGCGGTCGGTATCCAGGACTACGTCGCCGGCATCGGCCTCGAAGTGGTCAGCGGCGAGTTGACGGGCCCGGTCGACGAGCACTTCGGACGCTCGGTGAACCGCGACTCCAGCGGTTTGCAGCGACCGCGAACCGACGGCGCCGATACCCGTTGCGATGGCGTCGGTGTTGCCTTGCACCACCTCGATGGCCTCGACCGGAATGGCGAGGACATCCGAGGCGATCTGAGCCCAGGTGATGTCGTGTCCGTGACCCTGAGAAGTACTGCCAGTGATCACGAGGGCTGATCCGTCGGGCCGGATGGTCACGTGTGCATCCTCGCCGCCGGCGCCGTTGGTCATGTGGTTGTAGGGGACCACGCCGATACCGAGCTGTCTCACATCGGTCGCTGCCCTCCGACGTTCCTG
Organism: Acidimicrobiales bacterium; assembly: GCA_037969565.1. Classification (GTDB taxonomy): domain Bacteria; phylum Actinomycetota; class Acidimicrobiia; order Acidimicrobiales; family SZUA-35; genus SZUA-35. The sequence continues at coordinate 27,657 of JBBKXQ010000139.1, forward strand.
CTCGACACGGAGGCGGGAGTAGTCGGCCAACTCGAGCGCCCGCTCCAAGTCTCGTGGGTAGTCAGCCTCGTCGTAGACGACGCCGGTGGCCGAGGTGTACGGCATCTGCTCAGCCGTGACCAGGTTCCGACGACGCAGATCAGCAGGATCCATGCCGATCGTTGCTGCGAATCCGTCGACCGCACACTCGAGTGCGTCGATGACAGGCGCCCGTCCGGCGCCGCGGAAGGCACCGATCGACGGTGCATTGGTGACCACCGAGGTGTAGGCGAACTCGGCGTGCGGGATCACGTAGGGCCCCGAAACCATGGGACCGCTGTAGTTCGGTGGGATCAGAGCACCCCCGACGGGATAGGCACCGCAATCCTTCAAGAGATGCATCCGCACACCCTCGAACACGCCCTCCCGTGTGCCGACGAGCGTCACGTCGAGGATCTCTCCTCGTCCCTGGGTCGACGCGGTTTGATGTTCGGTCCGAGTTTCGATCCAGCGCACGGGACGCTCGACGAGACGGGAGAGCTCCGGGATGAGCTGTTCTTCGACCGAAGCGGTGCCCTTTCCACCGAATCCCCCACCGACGTTCGGGCCGGCAACCACGTGCACTCGCTGTCGGTCGATGCCGTAGAGCTTGCTCACTCGGTCGCGCAAATTGTGGGGCCTCTGCGTCGACGACCAGAGGTGAACGTCGTCGCCTGACCAGAAGCAGGCCACTCCCCGGGGTTCGATCGGAGCCGCCGACTGGCGCGGATTGACGACCCGCCGGTGCACCACCACAGCGGCGCGATCGAAGATCTCCGGTTCAGCCTTTGCAGCCGATCCTCGTGCGACGATGTTGGTGCCGGCCCCGTCGAACAACAGCACCCCGTCCGCAACCGCCCGATCTGGTCCGACCACGGCCTCGAGCGGCGCGTAGGAGACCTCGACGAGCTCTGCTGCATCGACGGCCTGGGCGACGGTTTCAGCGAGTACCACCGCGATGGGCTCGCCGACATATCGCACGCGATGGCCGGCAAGCAGTGGCTGGGCGAAGTCCTCGTGGAAGGAAGGAGCAAAGGGCCGGGTCACGAGATGGGAAATTTCGTCGGAGGTGACGACACGAACGACGCCCGGCATCACCCCGGCGTCGATGACCGAAACGGACTCGATCCGGGCGTGAGCGAAGGTCGATCGCACGAACACGGCGTGGCAGGAATCGGCGAGTTGCTCGATTTCGAGATCGGCAACGAAGATCGCCCGACCAGTGAGGAGGTCTGGGTCTTCACGGCGAAGCATCGATTGGCCGGTTGCGATCACGCCTCTTCCTGCTCGATCAGGAGTCCGAGCTGCCGACACCGGGCCACGAGGTTGCCCGCCTCGTCCCAGAGTGATCCGGTTTCGATCATGGTGCCGTCGTGGAGATCGTCGCACTGGAACTGGGCGGCCACCCACCCCGAGACCGGTTGGCGTCGGACCTGCACGGTCATCTCCAACGTGGGAACCCAGCCGATGTTGCCGTAGCGAGTGAACACCGACGGTGGAAAGGCGTCGGCAAACAGGGGTAGCGCACGGGTGTCGGGTGGGCGACCGTCGGCGAACCGGATCCACCCCGCCATCACCGATGGACCGGCTGGATTCGGTTCGATCAACGCGACCGGGACACGGACCTCGACTCGTTGGAGAATCGGGAGGTCGACGCCTTGAGCCAACTCGGCTCGATCGATGCACTGCGCGGGTGGGGGAAGCTCGAACATGGGCACCGAGTCGGCTCTCGGTTGTGTTCTCAGCGCCGACAGATCGCCGAGCCCCACCAACATCTCGACCCGAGGCTTGTCGTCCTGGTGGAGCGTTCCTCGAACCGAGCTGATCGTTCGACCGAGCTTGAGCACTTCGCCGGTGACGAGCCCGTCGTGACCTGCAAGACCGGGGCGCAAGAAATGTGCGGTCAGTGTGAGTGGGTCGAGCGGAGACGAGGCAAGACCGGGTAGCGAGGCCAGCGCGTTCAGCACGATCGCCATCAGGTAGCCACCGTTCGGGTTGTCGCCGATGTTCCAGTCGTTCGAGAGGTGCACGGTCGCCGCATCAGCACTGGTCCGTTGCGTGGCGGTTTCGATGTCGAATTGGAAGCTACTCATGTCGTGGGATCAGCTGCCATGCCGTGAGCCCGGGCCGGGCTGAAAGGACCCGAATTGCACCCGGAATGCCGCCTCGTCGAGCTCGGCATCCGTCCATCTCCCATCGCTGGCGACGAGCCCGGCCACGAGGGCGCCGATGGCGTCGCTGCTCTTGGCGGCGTGGCCGTTGCCGCCGAGAGCGACGAAGAGGCCATCACCGATCGGAGCGACATACGGCAGCCCCGAACGCGTGTCGGAGATCAGACAGGGCTTCATGGACCAGCCGACGAATTCGGTGGTGGGAAGCATTGCCATGAGCACTTCTCTCATCGTCGGCAGCTGGGCATCGGCCGCTGATCCGGTCATCCAGGTGCGCTTCTCCTCGACCGTGGCGAACGAGCCGGCCGTTCGCATCGAACCACCCATCTTCACGTAGATCTTTCCGTTTGGATAGCGAACGGGCGGCACGACATAGACGTCATCGAGGTCGTCGTGTTCGAGCAGGTGGATGATCGATGGCAGCGACGCCAGTGCGTCGGCGGTTGCTTCGCTGACTTCACCCAAGATGACTGCCTCCGGTCGGACGGAGATGGCCACCTCGTCCGGCAACAAGTCGTTTGGATAGGGGCCAGTAGCCACGATGACCGAGTCGGCAACGATCGCACGGCCACCCTCGATTTCGATTCGCCATCGTGAGCCGGGAAGTCCGGCGTTCGATCCGTCGCTCGCGTCGAGCGTTCGGACCGGTTTCCTGACCACTTCGGCCCCCGATTGTCGGGCCGCGATCAGCTGAGCCTCGACCAGGATCCGAGGATCGATGTGGCCGGCCGGAGCACTCTCGTGGATGGCGGTGAACCCGGACGGAAACGAGAGTTGGGGAAACTGGTTTCGGCGTTGCTCGACCAGTTCAACGGTGATCGGGATTTCGAGTTCAGCGGCCACTGCCCGTTGCTTGGCGATGCCCTCCTCGTCATTGCGCACGAAGAGAAGGCCGGATGGCCGATGGAACCGGAGCCCGGACGACTGCTCGATGGTTGAATATTCGGCGATGGCCCGAGAGGCGAGAATGGCCCATTCACGTTCGGCGTCGAGCCGTCGGGTGATCCGGCCCGAGTCGTAGTGGCTGGCGAACGGGCCGCCGGTGGCAGAGAGTCCGTCGGTGGCAGAGAGTCCGTCGGTGGCAGAAAGTCCGTCGGTGGCAGAGAGTCCGTCGGCAACCGGGGGCGGCTCACCGGGTCCGATCCCGATGACCGACGCACCGGTTTGGGCGAGGTGGCGCAGTGCGGCGCTGCCGATCAATCCCAAACCGACGACGGCGACGTCGAAGCGGTCGGCTGCTGACTCGTTTCGACTCCCCATGGCTGGAGACTACTCAGCCGCCCGATCTTCGGACCAAACAGCCGGGGGGTTCAGACCCCGACGACGAAGCTCACCGATGTGGTGCCGCTTCCGCCGATGTTGAGGGTCTGGACGTTCTTGGCGCCCTCGATCTGGTAGTCGCCTGCGGTGCCGGTGACCTGCTTGTAGGCATCGAGGAGTTGCCGAGTGCCGGTGGCGCCGACGGGATGGCCTGCTCCGATGAGCCCGCCGCTGGGATTGATCGGTATCTTGCCGTCGATCTCGAGCCAGCCGTCTTCCACTGCCTTCCAGCTCTCGCCAGGGGCCGTGATCCCGAAGTGGTCGATCGCCATGTACTCCGACGTGGTGAAGCAGTCGTGGGTTTCGATGCCGTCGATCTTCTCGCCGCCCTCACTTCCGAACACGTCGCTGATGCCGGCTCGGCTCATGGCCGAGGTGATCGTGCTGCGCACGTGGGGAAGGACGTATTCGGCCTCACGACTCTCGCGAACCTTGTCTTCGAACGTGAGCCGAGCGGTGTTGTGACCCCAGCCCTTGATCCGGGGGATGTCGTCGATGCTCACGCCCTGGGCCTCGGCGTACTGCTCGGCGTAACGACGAGACGCCAAGAAAACGCACACGGCGCCGTCGGTGACCTGTGAACAGTCGGCCAGGCGGATCCGACCGCCGACTTCGGCATTCATGTCGTCGCGGGCCAGCGCGTGTTCTTTGTTCATGTACCACGTGCGGGTTTGCGCGTTGGGATTGAGCTTGGCGTTGTCATAGTTGATCCGGCTGATCTCGGCGAGGTGTTCATCGGCGAGGCCGTACCGCTTGTCGTACTCGTCGCCCAACTTCCCGAAGAGCTTCGGGAAGGGGAACTCGATCCCCTCGGCTTCTTTCTCGTACCAGGCCGCCGTGCCGAGATATGACCCGCCCAACGACGAGGCCACCGTTTTCATCTGTTCGATGCCAACCACTGCTTGCAGGTCGTAACGGCCGGCCTCGATCTCAGCCGATGCGGCCAACAACGCAATCGAGCCTGAGGCACAGGCTGCCTCGTGCCGGCCGGTGGGGAGCCCGCTGAAGGCCGGATCGACCTCGGTGAAAAAGGCTCCGAGGTGGCCCTGCATGCAATAGAGCTCGGCGGCGAAGTTGCCGACGTGGGCGCTCTCGATGTCTTCGGCCGGAATGTCGGTTGCTTCCATGGCGCCGATGACCGATTCACGCATCAGGGCCGAGAAATGCTTGCGCTCTTTGGTCCAGTTGCGAGCAAAGTCGGTTTGGTAGCCGCCGAGGACGTACACGTCGGGAGTTTGGTTGTTCGTCATGATCAAGACCTCTCAGGCGGCGACGAAGAAACGGCCGCGATTGGTGGCGGGATGATTGAAGAAACGGGTCGACTCGTCGGCCCGGGCAATGATGTCGGGAACAACCACATCCGACTGCTGCATCATGCGGACGGCAGCGGCCGGCCCCATGAGGTCGACGAGCACCGAGGGTGGGGCCCAGTTGAAACCCAATCCCATGATGCGGTCGATCTCGGTGATCGTCTCACACACATCGCCGACCCGCTGGAACGAGTAGCTGATGTAGCCGGCGAGGATCTTCCTCGCCAGTGCTGCCTCGTCGCCGGTGGCGGCGAGCAGTACCCGCATGCCTTCGTCATAACGACCCTGGGAATAGAGGTCAGCGATTTGCGCCACATACTTCATCTCCGGAAGGACGACCGACGATTCCAGTACGTACTCCCCTGTGGCCGGTACGAGCACGGTTGCGTTCTTGTCGTTGTCGCGAGCGAAGAAGCCGCCCCCGCTCTTGCGCCCGAGCACGCCCTTGTCCATGAGGTCGGCCATGTAGGTGGGCAGACGGAGTGTGTCGTGGGCTTCATCGTTGGTGAGCGAATGCACGTTGTCGACGATTGCCCGGTGCACGTCCCAGCCGACGAGATCGATCGTGGCGAGGGGCGTGAGGGCTCGACCGGTGTAGGGCCCGATGATCCGATCGACCAGCAACGGACCGAGGTCTTCAGCGAGTTGGGCGCATTCGTTCAGCACCTTGAAGCCGACCCTGTTCCCGGCGAACGCCGGCGTGTCTGCGGTGCGGACCATCTCTCGACCGAGACGCCGACGACAGAACACCTCGAGAAAATCGAGCATCTCGGGATCGGAATCGGTGTTCGGAATCAACTCGGTGCCGGTGATGACGTTCGGTGGATTGAAGAAATGAAGGCCGCAGAAGTGCTGACGGAAACTGTCGGATCGTCCCGCCGCCAGTTCATTGATCGAAAGGCCGGAGCTCACGGTGGCCACGATCGAGTCGGGCCGACGATGTTTCTCGATCAGATCGAAGATCTGTTTCTTGAGCGTCATGTCTTCGGCCACGGCCTCGAAGATCAGGTCGGCAGTTGCGAGCGCAGTCGGTAGGTCGTCGTCGTAGCTCCCGACTTCGGATCGCAGAGCGACCGTGCTCGACCGCACCTGATCGATGGCTGCTTGAAGCCCTTCCTCGGCTTTGGCTCGAGTCCGAGCCAGGAAGGTGACTTTCGGTACTGCGGTGGTGAAGAGCGCGGCGCTGCCGAAACCCATCGTTCCGTTGGCGCCGATGACCACGACGTGATCGAGAGTTCGCGAGGCCAGAAGCGAACGCTGCGCTGCTCGGTCGAGGTTTGCTGTCGTCATGGCGTCACTCCGTTGTGAGCGTGATTGGTGAGCGTGAATGGTGAGCGTGAATGGGTGAGCTTTAATTGATGAGCGTGCCGCAATCAGGCCGGCGCCACGGTGTTGCGAGGCAGAAACGGTCCCAGAACTTGACCGCTCGGTCAAGTTCGCGGCGCTGGGTATTTGTTGAACCCTGCATTCAGGTGAACTGTGGGCTGGTGAGCCCCGTTTCAGACACGAAGCGTCGAATGTCGCTGACGGTGGTGAGCAATGATGATGAGCTATGGGCAATATCTTGGAGGCTTGGCACCAACGGGCGTCGGCTGTAGTCGCCCGAATCGTGCTCGCCGACGCCGGCGATCCTCGGGCAAGAGCGGCGGCCGAGATTCTCAACCGAGACGGCCTGGCGGAGGCGCTCGTGATCGAGGATCCGTCGGCCCATCTCTCTGCTGCGGTACTGGCCGCGGCGGCAAGCCTCGCACGATCTCCCGATCTGACCGACCCGCTCGTTGTCGCCATCCTGATGGTGAAGGCCGGGGAAGCCGCCGGGTGTGTCGCCGGGGCGAGTCGACCAACGGCCGACGTCATCCGTGCGGGCCTTCGCATTCTGGGAGTCGCCCCTGATGTGACGACGGTGAGCAGCTGCTTCTTCTTCGTACTCCCCACGGGGCAACCGATCGTCTACGGCGACTGCGGCGTGCTCCCCGATCCGGATGCCGAGCAGCTGGCGTCGGTGGCCTTGACCAGCGCGACGACCTTCCGTCAGTTGGCCGGCGCCGAGCCTCGGGTCGCCATGTTGTCGTTCAGCACCAAGGGCAGCGCCGAGCATGTTCGGGTCGACAAGGTTCGGGCCGCCACGGCAATCGCTCGGACGCTGGCCCCCGACCTCGCCCTGGACGGTGAGTTGCAGTTCGACGCAGCCTGGGTTCCAGCCATCGCGGAGGCGAAGGCGCCTGGGTCGCCAGTTGCGGGTCGAGCGAACGTGTTCGTGTTTCCCGATCTCGACAGCGGCAACATCGCCTACAAGATCACCGAGCGGCTGGGCCGGGCGCAGGCGTTCGGTCCACTCCTCCAAGGTCTCGACGGCATCCTCCACGACCTGTCTCGCGGCTGTTCGGTCGACGACATCGTGAATGTGGCCACGATCGCCGCCGTGCAGTCACAATCCTGACCCGCGCCTCTGCCCTCCCCACTGCCGCCCGAGACCCCCA
>JBBKXQ010000140.1:0-9671 GCA_037969565.1 Acidimicrobiales bacterium
CAGCGCTGTGTTCGGCAGCGCTGTGTTCGGCAGTGCGATCGGCCGTCGGGGTTCGACGTCGACTCATCAATTGGCTCCTTCGAGTACTTCGGCCAGCATTTCCTCAGCCTGATCGAGCGTGTTGGCCACGCCGCGACTCCGAACCGTCGAGGTGTCGTCGACGGCCACGAGATACGGCGTCGATCGAACCTTGAACGCGGAAAATGTCGGCTGGTGGGTTTCAGCCGAGACGACGCGCAGTTCGAGTTCCTCGTAGGCCGTGGCCATGCGATGCAGGGCCGGCTCGAGCTTGGCGCAGATCTCGCATGTGGGTGAGGTGAAGACGAGCAGGGTGAACGGCGAGGTGCTGTAGTCGAAGACGTCGGCATCGGGTGCCCGTGTGTTTCGTTCGGGGCCCTCGCCGGCGAAGTGCACCCCCATGGGTGCGATTCGGGTGTGTAAGACGCCGATCTGGCGGAGTAGGGCCACCACCGAAAAGCCGAGCACCAGCACCGCGATCCACAGCAGCACGTAGGAAGCAATCCACACCCCGCCGGTCATCGTTGCGCCTCACCGGCGAGTTGAGTCGACCAGATCACGCCAACATCGCGTCGAAAGGTCACCAGTTGAATGACGACGACGGCAATCACCGAGGCTGCGCTGAAGGCCACGACGGCCGCAAACCCGGGCCCGACGAGGGAGTCGAGCGTGGCCGCTCCCGCTGCCATCAGCAGAAGTGCGCCATTGCGGGTGACCTCGACCCACGAGACGGGCTCGCCGCTCACGGCGCCGAAACAGCTGCAGGAGATTTGTTGGCCGGATCGCACCAACCCAACGAGTAGCGCCGTGAAGCCGGTGAGCATCACAAAGGCGGCCACACCTCCCCAGCCCGGCAGGATCACGAGCAATACGCCGATTGCCAATTCGGCAAGGGGGACGAGTCGGGCCAGAATGGCCGGTGTCGGCAAGCCCAGCAATGCAAAGTCGGCGGTGGTCTCGGCTGGTGTGGTGGCTTTGGCGATCGCAGCCCAAACGAGGATCAGAGCCAGCGCGACCGCGGCTATGGAAGACACCTCGGCCATCAGTTGGACAGAGCTTCTGCGACGAATGGATCGAAGGCTTCGTCGGAGGCGAGCAGCCAGGCTCGGACGGCCCGTTCATCGTCGGCGACGATGAGTCCGGTTCCGATCGAGACCTCAGCCGCTGAAGGCACCCTTCCCAGGATCTCTTGGAAGTAGGCGGTGACGCGGTTCGACAGTGACTCGGGACTGACGTAGATGCCCTTCACGACATCCCAGCGGGGTACACCGCGCTCGAGCAGGCCGATCTGGTATTCGAGTCCGGCCTCATCGGGCGCCCGGAAGAGGAGTTGTTGATAGAGGCTGATCACGAAATCTCGATCGGAGCCGCCGGCGACGCTGTAGTACTCGTCGCTGGCGAGGTGAAGGAATCGCAGGGTGGTCACCGGATGATCGCGGAGGTAGTCGGTCCAGTAGGCGAGTCCGGCCGGATCGGGCGAACGACCGAGGATCTCGGCGTAGGCCCGGGTTGCCTCACCCCGAGACCCCTCTTCGCTGTTGAGGAAGGATCGGACGACGGCGAGTCGACTCCGGTCTCCACCCGCCACGACCCGCGACAGCCAATGGTCGAGGCCGGCATTGTCGGCGGGCCGCAGGAATGTCTGGTCGTAGATCGCCACCAGCCAACGTGCGTTGGCGCTGCTCGCCACGCCGACGAACGAGATGTTGGCGGGTGGGGTCGACTCTCGCTGCTCGAAGGGAGTCGATTCGACGGTTCCCTCGGGAGGAGCGTCTTGGGACGAGACGGGCGACGTCAACGACGACGAAAGCACGGTGACGACAGCCAATGTTGCTGCAAAAAGGACGCGTAGGAGAGCAGGCAAGGGCCGCATGGTATTTGCCTCCGGCGACCGTATGGGTGATCAGACCCAACCTGCCCAGATGAAGAGGCGCAAATGACTCATGTCCTGATGGGGGAGCAGCGACTAAAACATGGGACTATGTCATCCGTGCTGATGAATCTGATCTCCGAACTCCAAGCCGTTGAACATGGACAGCTCATCGACAAGTCGCGAGTGATCGACCATTTGCTCGATCTCCGATCGGCGGCGGCCGATTCTCCTTTGGTACTGGCCAGCATCGACGGTTTACTGGCCAGCGCTCCAGGAAGATCGATGGTCGAATCATCGTGGTGGGTCCTGGCCCTCCGTGATCTCAGCGAAACCCGCCAGCTCACAACTCACTGAGCTAGGAACTCACTGAATCACCGAGCACCTGAGTCATCGGGCTACAGAGTCGCTGAGCACCTGAGTCATCGAGCACCTGAGTCATCGGGCTACAGAGTCACTGAGCCACAGACTCACTGATTGGGTTGTTCGGGGTTCGGATTGGTCCGATGCCTCAGCAGACGGTCGGCGCCGGCGTCCATGCCGGGTAGCTGGGGTTGCACGGCGGCATTTCTCGAGGCGAGCTCGAGGACGAGTTCTTCGACTTCGGTCCAGTCGACGGCCCGAGGGCCGGGAAGATCTTTGTTGTAGGGCTGGTCGAACACGATCACGGGGTTGCCAGTGGCCCGGAGTGCCTCCACGTTGTGGGGGGCGTCGTCGATGTAGACATCGGCCTCCACTTGAGGTTTGGCGCCGAGAAAGCAGATGTCCCGGTAGGGGATCTTCGTGGTGTCCAACCAGGTGACGGTGTCGCTCACCGCAGTGGCGTGGCCCCAGTTCACGTAGAGCCGGTGGGTGATGATGCGAATCCAGACACCAGCGTCGGAGAGACGCCACAGCGCATCGGCACAACCGTCGATCACCGGGATGTCGCGAAAGAATCGTCGTTCGGTGACGGCAAGTTGGTGGAGCCGTTCGAAACCCTCGGCATCGAGGCCCCATTCGTGGAAGTCCCAAGAGCGTTCGAGCGGCAGATCGTCGAGCGACACACCCAATTCGTCGGCCACGATGGCGCGGAAGGCGGTGGTGTAGTCAGCACAAACGCCGTCGAGATCCACGCCGAAGATGAATGCGCCGTTGCCGAGTGTCACCCCGAGACCGTATCCGTGACACCCACGGCGGTAGCCGGATGCCCTGTCATCAACTTTTCGTTGAATCCATGCCGGGTCGACCTGACCTGTTCCCAGCTCCGTCATCCTTGTCGCCCGTGGAGAACACGCATGCAATCGTCGTCGGACCGGGACACCTCGATGTCGCTGATCACGGACCAACGGCCTCGGCCCGGATGTTCGACATACCTGCCGACCAGATCACCGAGTATCAGCTGTTCCATCTGCAGGGCGACCTGTCCGAGGCGCAGCTGACCGAATTGGCGAATCGGCTTCTCGTCGACCCCGTGGGTCAATGGTGGATGCCGGGCTCGGACCAGATGGTCGACGGATTGGTCATCGAAACAGGACTCCGGCCAGGGGTCACCGACCGTGAAGGAGCCGAACTCGTCCGCAGCGCCAATGAGTTGGGCCTGCCCGTGACGGCAGCCACCGTTGGTCGCCGTTGGGTCGTGCAAGGCGATCTCTCCGATGCCCAGGTCGACGAGCTATCGCAGCGGGTGCTCCACAATGACGTGATCGAGCGATGGGCCGTGGGCTCATTGCCACCGGCCTTCGCCGATCGGTCGGCCGCCACGCCGCGCACCACCACCGTGGTCCTCGACGGCCTGGATGCCGAGGGGCTGGCCGGTGTGAACAAGCGGCGTCGTCTCGGTCTCGATCCCGAAGAGATGGTGGCGATCCAACGTCACTTTGCCGAGGTGGGCCGGGCTCCGACGGATGCCGAACTCGAAATGCTGGCGCAAACCTGGAGCGAGCACTGCGCCCACAAGACCTTCCGGGCCCGAATCACGGTCGAGCAGCCAGACGGTGGCACTGAGGTGATCGACGGGCTTATGAAGACGTTCCTTCGGAACACCACCGACGAGATCAATGCGTCGTGGGTCCACAGCGCATTCGTCGACAATGCCGGAATCGTGGCGTTCGAGGATGGTTGGGACGTGGCTATCAAGGCCGAGACCCACAATCACCCATCGGCGCTCGAACCATTCGGTGGGGCCAATACCGGTGTCGGTGGCGTGGTGCGAGACATCCTCGGGGTATCGGCCAAGCCGATTGCCGTCACCGATGTCCTCTGTTTCGGCCCCGAGGATCTCGATCCGGACCACCTCCCCGACGGGGTGCTCCACCCCCAACGCATTCGAGACGGAGTCATCGCTGGTGTCGGTGACTACGGCAACAAGATCGGTGTGCCCAACATCGCCGGCGCCATCGTCCACGATCCCTCCTACACAACCACCCCACTGGTGTTCGCCGGTTGCTTCGGGCTGTTGCCAACGGGTTCCAATCCGACGTCGGCTCAGCCCGGTGATGCGATCGTCGTCTTCGGTGGAGCCGTCGGCCGTGACGGCGTCGGCGGCGCAACCTTCTCGTCTCAGACGATGGGCGCAGAAACGGCCGAGGTCGCCGGCTCATCCGTGCAGATCGGCGACCCGATCGTCGAGAAGGGCCTGATCGACGTCGTACTCGCCGCTCGCGACGCCGGTCTTTACACCGCCATCACCGACTGCGGGGCCGGTGGTCTTTCGTCGGCGATCGGCGAGATGGCTGAGGTCCTCGGGGCCGAAGTCGATCTGCAGCTCGTGCCGCGGAAGTATCCGGGATTGGCTCCGTGGGAAGTCTGGCTGAGCGAGGCGCAGGAACGAATGGTGGTGGCCGCTCCGGATCCTGCTCCGCTGCTCGAGTTGGCCGAGCGCTGGTCGGTCGGAGCGGCCGTCGTCGGTCGGTTCACGGGTGACGGGCGAATCGTCGTCAACGACGGTTCCGATGGGCTCATCGATCTGAGTTGCGAGTTTCTCCACGACGGGCGACCCCAGCGGGAGATGTTCGCCGCGGCGCTCGATCTGCATCGCCCCGAGCGCCACCACGTGTCCGTCGACCACAAAACCATGTTGCTGGCCCTCCTGGCTCATCCGTCGATCCGTTCCAACGAGGCCGTGGTCCGCACGTACGATCACGAGGTGCTCGGCGGCACGCTCGTGCGGCCCTATGCCGGCGTTGCCGGTGATGGGGCGGCGGATGGCACCGTCGTGATTCCTCCCGGTACGTCGGGCACTCGGGGTATGGCACTGGGCATCGGCATCAACGCGCTGATCGGGCGACTCGACCCTGCGGCAATGGCCTGGCACGTCATCGACGAAGCGGTGCGCAATGTCGTGATCGCCGGGGCCGACCCTCGGGAACTGTCCCTGCTCGACAACTTCGCGTGGGGTGATCCCACTGACCCGGCAACGCTGGCCGAGATCGTCGCCGCCTGTCGGGTGTGTCGAGACGCCGCTCTGGCACTCGATGCCCCGTTCGTCAGCGGCAAGGACTCGCTCTACAACGTGTTCGTCCACCCCGACGGCACGGCCGATCCGGTTGCTCCCACCTTGGTGATCACCGCCTTCGGCATCGTGAAGAACCTCGACGTCGTGCCGCTCACCGGCGTGGTCGAGGCGGGCGATGATGTGTGGCTGGTCGGTTCAGAAGCGGGAGCGCTTGGTGGCTCGCACTTCGACAACGTGCTGGGCTCGGATCTCGGCGGCGCCGTCCCGGCCCCCGATCTCGGTGCGATCGAACGCCACCATCAACTGGCTGACGCGATCCAGGCCGGTCTGGTCCGCAGCGCCCACGATCTCAGCGACGGCGGGCTCGCCGTGGCTGCCGCCGAGTGGGCGTTCGCCGGTCGTTTGGGTCTGGCGCTCAACGTCGACGAAACGACGGAGTCATTGTTCGGCGAGGGTTCGGGCCGGTATTTGGTGGAGGTCAGCCCCGACGACGAGGCGAAGTTTGCTCAGTGCGTTCCGTCGGCGGTGAAGATCGGTGTTGTGCTCGTCGATCCGGTCGTGGTCTTCGGAGACCTCGAAGTCACGCTCGATGACGTTGGCCATGCCTGGCGAGACGGCAATGCTCCGCTGGAGTCACCGACCATCAACGGAGGTGCCGCGTGAGCGCGCCACGAGTTCTGATCCCCGTCGCCCTGGGCACCAACCGAGACGGTGACCTGGCCACGGCATTCCAACTGGCGGGGGCCGAGACCGAGCAGGTTCCGCTCACTGCTCTCCGTAACGGCGAGCGGCGGTTGGACGATTTCCAGATGCTGGCGATTCCCGGCGGTTTCTCGTATGGAGATGCGCTCGGAGCGGGTCGTCTCCTCGGTCTCGATCTCGCCGGCTGGTTCGGTGATCAGCTTCGCGAGGCGGCCGCCGGCGGCATGCCGATTTTCGGCGTCTGCAACGGCTTCCAGGCGTTGGTTCGGGCCGGTCTGTTGCCCGGCAATTCGGCGAAGGCGGTGCTGACCGCGAACGAGTCGAGCCACTTCGAGTGCCGCTGGGTGACTCTTGCCCCGACGTCGCTGAAGAGTGTGTGGGTGAGCGGCTTGAAGGAGCCGCTGCGATGCCCGGTTGCCCATGGCGAGGGGCGCTTCGTCAGCGACGATCTCGCCGCGCTCGAGGCCAACGATCAGATCGCCTTTCGGTATGCGAACGACGGCGGAGGATCGGCCCGTGGTGCTTATCCGGCCAACCCGAACGGTTCTGCCGGCGATGTGGCCGGGGTGTGTGACGAGTCGGGTCTGGTGCTCGGCCTGATGCCTCATCCCGAGGATCACGTGCTCAGCCGTCAGGATCCGCTGCGAGGTCGGACCACGGGTGGGCTCTGCCTGCCGCTGTTCGAGGCCGGCGTCCAAGCCGTCTCCTCCTGACCCAGACTCCCACTTCCGATTTGGCACCGAGATCGGGTCGATTCTCGCCCCGATCTCGGTGCCAGATCGGTCAGGTCAGGTCAGGTCCGGTCAGGTCAGGGGTGGACCCGTTCAGAGGCGGGCGATGCGTTCGGTCAAGAGTTCGTAGAAACGATCGACGTCGAGGTCGTTGATCACGAGGCAATTGGGCTCTCGGGTGGTCGCCTTCCACCAGTCGACAACGGTGGCTCCCATCGTGAGCGCCGACTCGACCTCGATCTCGACGTTGCATCGCCGACCGCTGAAGATCTCGGGCTCGAGTAGGTACGCGATCACCGTTGGGTCGTGCAGCGGTCCGCCCGATGACGAGTATCGCTGGATGTCGAATTGTTGGAAGTAGCTGAGCATGCCGGCGCAGGCCGTGCCGGCCGGCGTGCCCAGTTTTCGAAACGCGTCGATCCGTTCGGGCGAGGTGAGAGCCTTGTGGGTGACGTCCAACGGCATCATCACGAGGTCGATCCCGCTGGCGAACACAACGGCGGCGGCTGGCGGATCGACGTAGATGTTGAATTCGGCTGACGGCGTGACGTTGCCGCCTTCGAAATGGCCACCACCCATGAGCACGATCTGCTCGACGTGCGCCGCGAGGTTGGGCCGCCGGGTGAGGACATCGCCGATGTTCGTGAGTGGGCCCAGCACACACAGAACGACATCGTCATACTGCTCGAGCTGGTCGATGATGAAGTCGACGGCGTGACCATCAGCCGACTTCGTGGTGGGGTCGGGTCGATCGGCGCCGTCGAGTCCGGACTTTCCGTGAACGTTCTCGGCGGTGACCAGAGGACGATCCTTGGGGTGAGCATGACCGGCGTACACGGGAATGTCGGTTCGGTTCGCCAGCTCGACGAGGATCAGCGCGTTCTTCGTGGTGAGATCGAGCGGCACGTTTCCACCCACCGTTGTGATGCCCAGCACATCGAACTCGTCGGGACTGGCCAAGGCCAACAGGATCGCGAGGGCATCGTCCTGCCCAGGGTCCGTGTCGATGATGATGCGACGCACGCGAGCGCTCCTCTCAGACCACTCGCGAGAGCGTTGCCCGCAAGTGATGTTGGAACGGTTGCCCAACCGCCGCCATGTGGACGTCGTACGTGAGTTGGTCGGACGACACCGTGATCGTGCGCTGCACCCGTGTCACCTCTTTGGCCGTTGCGCTCGTGGCCACCGTCTGAGAGCTGACATCGATGGTGAGCGTTCCCCCGTCGTCCGTGACCACCGACCCGGAGTCGACCTCGACGATGCCCGATGGCTGAGCGAGGACGAGCTCGATCGCATGCGGTCCGGCCGGTCGGAAGTAACCGGCCTCGGCGTGCAACGGCAAATCGGTGTCGGCGTTGCGTGTCTTCTGCGTGTAGGCGATGAACGGTTTGCCCACCTCGGCAAACGTGACCTCTTCGAGGTAGTCGAACGATTCGATCGTGGGGTAGTGGCCCGAGCCCCGACCTCGCCAGGTGCCGAGCAGCGGGCCGAGATGTTCCACGTCAGGATGCATGAGCGCAACCTACTCCGAGGCGCTCGGCCGACGGGCAACGGGTGAGCCTTGATGGAGGGTCAGCCGCCAGCCGCCGGGGGTTCGGATGAAGATGTTCGTGGCGGCGATCGTGCCGGTGTTGGACTCATCCATCAGATTCTCATCGAGCACCACCCAAGCGACGTTGCCATGCATGGTGCCGGTGATGTTCGTCAGGATGAACTGGCTCCGGCCGGGGCCGGCAAAGATTCGAGACCAACTCTCCTTGATCGCGGGCCAACCTTTCAGCGCGGGCCAACCCGGATGGATGCAGATCGCCCGTGAACTGTGTTCCCACACCGACTCGAGCATCAACAGGTCCCGGTCTTCATGCGCTTGATAGAAGCGCTGGTTGGCCTGCAGAACTCGGGAGATCTCATCCTTGACACTCGGTGAGGAACGGCCGTCGGCTCCAGCGCCCTCGGGCACCCCCGGTTTCGGGTCGTCGGGAACCTTCGGGTTGTCGGGATTGGCCGCTTCAGGGTCAGTCGGCTCGTCGACCATGCCGCGACCGTAGAGGCTGGAGGGTCCGAAGCGATGGCGATTGCCCGGGAGAAGGCGTTGGCTGTGCGAAGATGACCCGATGTCGATCGAGCTGGCACTCAGCGATCTGGAACCGCTTTTGCAACGGCGACGGATCGTTCTCATCGGCGAGCCGCCCGGCACCAAGGAGTTTCCGGCCCTGGTGCTCGAGATGGCGAAGCGGGTGCTCGACGAGGGAAACGAAGTGATCGTCGGGCTCGAGGTGCCGATGACCGAAGAAGTCGAGAACGGCCCCTTCGGCGCCTTCTGGACCCGGAGCTCCGAGTTTCAGGATGGTCGGTCCAGCGAGGCGATGGCCGGACTCGTCGGAGCTCTGGCGGCCCTCCGGAAGGACGGAAAGCCGGTGCGCGTCGTGGCCATGGACGGACCATGGGTCGCTCCTGGTTCGGTGCTGCCATTGGAGTACCTCGACCTCGTCGAGCGCCCGCGCGACGAGTTGATGGCGCAGAATCTTTTGGCCGCCATCGACGCAACGCCCCGAGCGTTCACAGTGGTTCTCGCTGGCAGTATGCACACATCGGTCCATGCGGGAGCCTGGCGCACGCTCGGCTCGGTGCTGCACCCCTGGTTCCCCGTGATGGTGAGCCTGATGGGTCAACTCACGGGTGGCACCAGGTGGGTGCTCCCGAAAGACGGTTCGGCTGGAATCGTCGTCGACGTTCCCGAACTCGCCCTGCCCGCCGGGGCGCTCTGGGCTGACGACGTCGGCGCCGACGGTCATCACGGCTACGTCAACATCGGCCCGGTCACCGCATCGTTGCCCTGCTGACGAACCGCGTGCTGACCAAAACCGCGTGCTGACCAAAACCGCGTGCTGACCAAAACCGCGTGCTGACCAAA
>JBBKXQ010000141.1:0-31846 GCA_037969565.1 Acidimicrobiales bacterium
TCGCGTCACGTCGCGTCCGTCACGTCCGATCGCTCGTTCCTGCCCCCCACCCCGCCGCCCGGTGCTGTGAATTCTCAGCTCGGTGCGGTCGGCCCGCCTGCCCGTGAGTCCTCTGCCGCCGCCCAGGACCCGGGCGGGCGGGCCACATCCTCCTGGGGTTGGCGACCCCTCATCGCCTTCATCGTTGGTGGATTTCTTGCCGCCGCCGGTTTCGGCGCGTCGCAGTTGCTCAACGATCCCGAGCCGACCCAAGAGATTGTCGCCGCTTCCGCTCCGGTCAGATCCGAATCGTCTGCTTCTCCGCCGATCGTCGTGCAGCCTCCCGACGTCGACACAACCGACCCGGCCGCCTTCGTGGCCCAAATTCTCGGTCCGTCGGTCGTGCAGGTCGAGGTCCCGAACGTCGGTTTGGGTTCCGGTGTGGTGTTCGCCGACGGCTTGATCCTCACAAACCATCACGTGATCGCCGGTGCCACCAATTCGGTCGCCGTGCGCACGGCCGATGGTCGCGTCATCAGCGGGGAGATCCTCGGTTCCGATGCCCGCACCGACGTCGCAGTGATCTCGATCGGGCCCGATTCGGGAATTCCCGTTGCGCAACTGGGTTCGAGCGACGAACTCCAGGTCGGCCAGCTGGCAATCGCCATCGGAAGTCCGTTCGAACTCCAACAAACGGTCACCTCGGGGATCATCTCGGCCCTGAACCGGCCCCTGTTCAACGGCGTGGGCCTCAACGCGATGATCCAAACTGATACGGCGATCAACCCGGGTAACTCCGGTGGGCCACTGGCCGACCGCAGCGGGCGGGTGATCGGGCTCAACACGGCGATCCAGACCGACGGCGTCGGCAACAGCAACATCGGCGTGGGTTACGCCATACCGATCGACACTGCGCTGAACATCGCCCATCGGATCGCTGCCGGCGAGCCGCTCGTTGCCGGGTTCCTCGGCGTCGCCGGAGATCAGGCCGCCGACGGTTCTTCGGGCGTCGAGGTCACCGAAATCACCCCGGGCTCGGCCGCAGCGTCGGCTGGTTTGCAGATTGCAGATCGGATCATCGGGTTGAACGGTGGCCCGATCACGAGCCTGGAAGAGTTGGCTGGGCTGGTCCAGACCCAATTCCCGGGTGACGAAGTCGAACTCCAAGTGGTGCGAGACGGTGAAACGCTGAGCCTCACGGCGGTCCTCGGCGAACGGTAGTCCGGCCGCTCGATAGGCTCGGCCCGCTATGGACCCGATCCTGATCGTTCTCATCATCTCCCTCGTCGTGATCGTGCTCGGAGGAGCCGCCTTCGTCGGCGTACGACGGCGCAACGTCGACCTCGAACTCGAACCGCGTCCCGGAGACAGCGGCGGGGGCACGGCGCTCATCGAGCGGGACAAGAAACCGACCACGCCATCGATCGACGCTCCGACGGCGGAAGAACTCGCCGAAGAACTCGTTGAGGAACGCATCGATGAAGCGGTCGCCCGGCCGTCGTTCTTCGACCGGCTCGGGAAGTCCCGTAAGGCGTTTGCCGGGTTTCTCGGCGGTCTGGTCGGGGTCGGACCGCTCGACGACGAGGCGTGGGAGGAGCTCGAGGAGGCCCTCATCCGGGCTGACATCGGCGTTCAGACCACGATGAGTCTGTTGGAAGACGTCCGGGCCACGGCCAAGGAACGCGAGACCGAGGGCGGTGCCCAGATCCTCGAGCTGCTCAAGGAGCGAATGCGTTCCGAGATCGCAGCCAAAGACCGATCGCTGACCATTGCCGAGGGCAAAACCAATGTCTGGCTCTTCGTCGGCGTCAATGGGGTCGGAAAAACCACGACCATCGGCAAGCTGGGAAAGCGTCTCGCGCTGGAAGGCAACACGGTCCTGATGGCAGCCGGCGACACATTCCGGGCCGCCGCGGCCGAGCAGTTGACGATGTGGGCCGAGCGCACCAACGCCGAGATCGTGCGTGGCACGGAGGGCGGCGATCCGTCGAGTGTGATCTTCGATGGGATCCAGGCCGCAGCATCACGAGGCTGCAACTTGGTGTTGGCCGACACGGCCGGCCGGCTTCAGAACAAATCGAATCTGATGGACGAACTCCGGAAGGTCCGGCGGGTGGCAGCCAAGGAACCCGGACACGTGAGCGAGGTGTTGCTCGTGCTCGACGCAACGACCGGTCAGAACGGGTTGCAACAGGCCAAGGTCTTTGCCGAGGCGGTCGACGTCACCGGGGTCGTTCTCACCAAACTCGACGGTTCGGCCAAAGGGGGCATCGTGTTCGCCATCGAGAGCGAGCTCGGATTGCCGGTGAAGCTCGTCGGCCTCGGTGAAGGCGTCGATGACCTGGTGGATTTCGACCCCAACGAGTTCGTCGACGCGCTGTTCGATTGACGCTCAGTAGAGGCGATAGGGCAGGGATCGTTCGGCGAAGGCAGCTGATTCAGCCTCCCACCGTGCCACGATCTCGGCTGCGGGGATGCCGAGCTCCAGCGAGGCCCGTACCTCGGTCGAACCGGTGAGCAGGTCGAGGACTCGGGGTCGGTTGATGACCACCCGAGGCTGGGGTTCGCCGATCGGTTCGTCATCTTCGTCGAGTTCGGGCTCGATCGGAGGCGGCTCGATTCGCAGCACTTCCTCGAGAAGGTGAACACCGACCGCCGTAGGTCGGAAGGATGCCTGGTCGGTGACGATGATTCGGACGCCGAAGATCTCTTCGTTTGCGTAGTGGGGCTTGAACGAGATGTTGGGAATCACGCGCGGGACGTAGCTGACCGCGGCGAACTCGACGCCGGACAACCCTCGGGCGTTCATCTTCGATGCGAGGTCGTTGCCGTCGAGCCACGGTGCGGCGACCGACTGGAAGGCCCATTCGGTGCCGGCTCCGTAGCTCAAGCTGGTGGCCTCGAACAGCACCGTTGCGGGATAGGTGAGGGCGGCGGCCGCGGTTTGGAGGCCAGGGCTGGGTGGGATCCACCCCAGTCCCGTGTCGGGCCATTCCTGGTCTCGGGTCCAACCCTGGGCTGCGATCACCCGCAAGTCGAGCGACTCGAGTCCCGGAAGCCAGCCCTGGCCTTTGATCATTCGAGCCAACTCGCCGGCCGTGAGGCCGTGCACCGACGGAACCGGGTACTGGGCGATGAACGAGGCCTGGTCGTCGTGGCGGAGAAAGCCCTCGACCAGTTCTCCTCCCAGCGGGTCGGGCCGATCGAGGACCACGAAACCAATACCGGCCTCGGCCGCCGACTGCATGGCAAGACCCATCGTTGCTGTGTAGGTGAAGTAGCGGGTTCCGACATCCTGGAGATCGAAGACGAGCGCGTCGAGCCCTTCGAGCATCTCAGGTGTCGGCTGGCGGGCGTCGCCGTACAAGCTGAATATCGGTATCCCCGTGGCTGGGTCGATGTCGTCATCGATCAGCTCGCCACCGTTGAGGGTGCCTCGAATGCCGTGTTCGGCGGCGAAGATGGCGGCCAGCTCGACGTTCGGCGTGGCTTCGAGCCAATCGATCAGATGGACCCCGTCCACGGTGGACACCGGATTGGTGATGAGTCCGACCCGGAGCCCCTGTAGCGGTTCGAAGTCGCTCCGGATCAGTACGTCGACGCCCAGCCGCACAGTTGGCTCGGGGTCGACGGGTACGACGGTGGTTGGGGTCGTCGATGTCGATGTGGGTGTCGCTGCGGGGGCCGACGTGGCGGGCGGGAGCGCAGACGTTTGGGTCGACGAGTCGGGAGGCACGTCGGCCGCAACATCGTTCACGGCCGTGCATGCGCTGGCCAGAAGAACGAACAGGATCAAGTTCCTGATGGGGGTCATCGGTTCAGAACCTGGCGGGCGACGATCCGGTGTAGATCGTCGCCGACGAAGCGGAGTGAGACTCCCGGTCGACTTTCGAGCAGGTCGCGGAGTTCTTCATCGCTCACCCGCACCGTCGACGGTTGTCGGCGATCGATCAGTGCCGCCTCGAGTCTGCTGTCCACCCATGATCGAAGAAGCGGAAGATCAACGGCACCGAACACCACCGTGGTGTTCGGCAGCCCGGCTCGCTTCGCGGGCCTGCTCAGATCGCGATGGGTGCCGGCGACGATCGTCGAACGGCACTCCTTGGCCCGACGAAAGAGCGCAATGAGCTGTCGATCGCTCAGGCGGTCGGCTTCGTCCCAATAGACGAGTGGGCCGATGGGCGGGACGGCGGTCGAATCTCGGTCGATGTAGTGATATTGCCCGCCGACCTGGTCCAACCAGAAACGGAGATGCGTGGTTTTGCCTGCACCTTGGTCGCCGATGAGCTGACGCAGGCTCCCCCGGCCGGCCTCGGGAAGCGGGAGGCCGAGATGGTCGACGAATGGGCCGTTGTCGCGTCCGTCGACCCAGGCGAAGGGGTTTCTCGTCAAGCCCGCTCGTCGATAGAGGTCGGTCACCCGGAAGAGTTTCCCACGCGATCAGCCTCGGCCGTCAGCAAGTGGTGCCGTACCTCGCGGCACGACCTCGACGGGAACGGTGGCGTGTGGATCTCGTCGACCGGCGAGGTCGAGCTGGCCCCGCACTTCCCAGCGAAGGGTGATCAAGTCGCCGACATAGCTGGTCGGACCATTCTGGGGAACCCGGAGTTGAAAACGGTGTTGACCCGATTTCGCCGCGGGGAAATCGGTAACGGTCACGTCTTCTCGGTTCGTGTCGCCCCGGCCCTCGGTCTCATACCGGAGCACGACGCGTGCTCCTCGCATCTGCCGCTCCTCGCTCCAAGAAAAAGTGCCGGAGAAGGCGGCGCCACATGAGGCGACATCACGGTCGAGCACGACATCGATGAAATCGGGGTCGAGAGGGTCAGACAAGGTTCACCGGTCCTTCTGAAAGCTCATGGGAACCCGGGACTGGGCGGGCGGAAGCCACCCAACGATGGTGGCGCGGTTCGAACGTCGCCATCCCAGTACTCGGGTACCACCGTGAACGGGAAGAAGTGCTTCGCATCAGGGAACGAGGGTGTGGCAACTCGGACTTCCAACATCCAACGCAGGCGATTGTCTCGGAGCTCGAAACTGGGCGGGAGATCGGCCGGAATGGTGACCTGAAAGCTTGCCCGCAGATCTGCTCCATCGCTGGGACGTGGGCCCCCGTGGCTGACGAGTTCGCTGCGCCAGACGGCTGAGGTGCGGGTGTGGGTCGATGATCCTGAGTTGTATCGGACCCATTCCGAACACACCGTGGCTGCCGTGATCTTGGCCTGGGCCGATTTCGAAGGATTGTTGATCTCCTGGTGGAAATCGACGGCGAAGTTCTCGCCGAGGCGAATGGTGTGCCGAGGCAGAGTCAGCGAGGCATCGCCCCAGGTGGAGGCGACAAATCTGGCAAAGGCGACTTGGGCCCCGACGATGGCGGTCACGACGAGCAGGAGGCCGACGGAGAAGGTGGACAGCCGGTCGGCGACGATGAGGACGGCGATCGCAAGACCGGCGGAGGCCCCGATGCTGGCCAACTTGGGAATTGCGACACCGGAGGTCAGCGGGTTTGGCAAGGGGGCGATGGTTTGTCGGTTGGGGTCTTCGGCCTGACCGGGCCCGGAGTCTCCGCTGGTCGGAGGTTGGAAGTCGGGCGCCACGAAACCGATCGTAGTTCGAGTCCAACCGCGGGCGCCCGCTCATCTGTCGTCGCTCCGTCAACCGGACCGAGGGCGTCCAGGGGCTAGGATCGTCTGCCTTATGTTCCAGTCGCTCACCGACAAATTCGACGGCATCTTCAGCAAACTCCGCAACAAGGGAGTGCTCACCGAAGCCGACATCGACGAGGCGCTCAAGGAGATCCGGGTTGCCCTCCTCGAGGCCGACGTGAACCTCACGGTCGTCAAGAGTCTGCGAGACCGGATCAAGGTCCGGGCCCTCGGAGAAGAGGTGCACAAGGCGCTCAATCCGGCGCAACAGGTCATCAAGATCGTCAACGAGGAACTCACCGAGAGCCTCGGCGGCGAGACGATCACGATCAGGTACAACTCCAAGCCACCCACCGTGGTGTTGATGGCCGGCCTCCAGGGCTCGGGTAAAACCACCACATCCGGCAAATTGGCCAAATGGTTCAAGAGCCAGGGCCGGAACCCGCTGCTGGTCGGTGCCGACCTCCAGCGCCCCGCTGCCGTCGAGCAGCTGCGTACCCTCGGCCGCCAGGTCGACGTGCCGGTCTTCAGTGAGCCGTCCGACCCGGTGGTGGTTGCCACCAAGGCCATTGCGGAAGCCAAAGCCACCGGTCGCGACGTGGTGATCGTCGACACGGCCGGTCGTCTGGCCATCGACCAAGAGCTGATGGAGCAGATCCGTCATATCTCCGACGCCGTATCTCCCGACTACACGTTCCTCGTCGTCGACGCCATGACGGGTCAGGATGCCGTCACCGTCGCCGAGGCCTTCAACGAGAAGCTGAACCTCGACGGTGTGATTCTCACGAAACTCGATGGTGACGCCCGGGGCGGAGCTGCCCTCTCGGTCAAGGAAGTGGTCGGAAAGCCGATCGCCTTCGCTGCCACGGGCGAGAACCTCGACGAGTTCGAACTCTTCCATCCCGACCGTATGGCCAGTCGGATTCTCGGCATGGGCGACATGCTCACGCTCATCGAGAAGGCCGAGCAGACCTTCGAAAAGGATGAGGCCGAGGCTGCCGCTCAGGCCCTGATGGAGGGTCGTTTCACTCTCGACGATTTCCTCGAGCAGATGCAGCAGCTGAAGAAGATGGGCTCCCTCGGTGGGCTCGTGAAGATGCTGCCCGGGCTGCCGAAGGAAATGCGCGATGTCGAGGTCGACGACGGGCAACTCGGGCAGGTCGAGGCGATCATTCGCTCGATGACTGCGGCCGAACGGGCCGAACCCGAGCTGGTCGACGCCTCACGTCGGGGTCGAATCGCCAAGGGTTCGGGTACGAACCCGAATCAGGTGAGCATGCTCATCAAGCAGTTCACCGAGATGCAGAAGATGATGAAGAAAATGGGCGGATTCGGCACCAAGAAGGCCAAGAAGAACCGCAAGGCCAAGAACAGCAAGAAGAAGGGTCCGGGCGGCCGGGTCACCCAGAAGAGCACGGCCCGGATCACCGAACCGGGCGGCAAGACCACGAAGTCGCCGCTGATGTTGCCGGGTCTGGATCGACTCGACAACGATGATCTCGACCGCCTGGCCGCCCAGCTCGACGAGTTGACCTGAAATCATCGGCTGATCGCCGGGGGTCACGCACGACCGGTTCCGGTGGTCGGCCTGGTGAGGTTCCCCGTTCGGAGCCGCTACCATGACCCGGCTCATAGCGCGCCCTCCTGGCCGCAGCTGAGCATGCAGATCGCACCCCGCTTCACCGCAATCGAAGCCAGAAGACAGAGAACAGAGAGAACCAGTGGCCGTACGACTCCGCCTGATGCGCATGGGCAAGAAGAAGCAGCCGACCTACCGCGTCGTGGCTGCCGATGCCCGCTCGCCTCGTGATGGGCGCTTCATCGAGATCGTGGGAACTTACAACCCGCGTTCAGAGCCCTCCGAGATCAAGATCGACAACGCCAAGGCCGTGGGCTGGCTCCGCAATGGCGCGCAACCCTCAGAGCGGGTGAAGAAACTTCTCCAGGTTTCCGGAGCGTGGAGCGCCTTCGAGTCCGGCTCCACCAAGGAAGAACTCGAAGCCGAACAGGCGAAGGCCGACGCCGCAGCCAAGGCTGAAGCCGAAAAGGCCGACGCGTGAGCGAGCAACTCGCGCCCACCGCCGAAGCCGTTCTTCTCCACCTCTGTCAGTCGGTGGTCAGCGCCTCCGACGAAGTGGCGATCGAGGCCTCCTCGGTTGGTGACGACCGAGTTCGTTTCGACGTCTCGGTCAACAAAGACGACATGGGCCGGGTCATCGGTCGACGTGGTCGTGTGGCCTCGGCCATCCGCACCGTCGTGTCAGCCGCCGGGGTCAAAGATGGCGTTGCCACCGAAGTCGAGTTCGTCGAGTAAGTGGATCTTCTGGAACTCGGTCATGTCACGAAGGCCCACGGTCTGCGGGGCGACCTGATTCTTCACCTCACGACCAACCGCACCGAGCGCGTCGCGCCCGGTGCGGAACTGTTTTTGGGCAAGGCGCTGGCGTCGGTGAATTCCTACATCGTCGCCCACGGTCAGGATTACCAGGGCAAGTGGCTCGTTACGTTGGAAGGTGTTTCCTCGCGAGAGGCGGCCGATGCTCTGCGCGGTTTGATGATCTTCGGCGAACCGTTGTCGGCCGACGAATTGATCGGCGAAGAGTCGCTGTTCGTACACGAATTGATCGGGAAACGGGTGGTCGATCAGCACGGCACCGATCACGGTCCGGTTCTCTCGGTGATCGACAACCCCGCCTCCGATCTCCTGGACCTCGGTGACGACAAACTGGTGCCCTTGGCCTTCTTCGTGGCCCAGGACCAAGCGTTCATTCGGGTCGACATTCCCCTCGGGCTGCTCGACAACGAGGCCGACGAAGCCCGCTGAGCCCCCGGGCTTCACGAATTGTTCACGGTTCGTTGTGAATGGGTGAAGGTGCCTGCCCTATGGTGCCTTTCGCGACCAGTGGGGTGGAACCGCTGGCGCGTACACCAACGTCTCCGCGGAGGACACATGTCTCGAAATCCCAGGCGAACCTTGAGGTTCGTATCGGTCTTGTCAATGGTCGCAGCGCTGCTCACCGCAGTGGCCGTCTCGCCCGCGTCGGCCGCTCCAGTCGTGGTCGCCTCGACGCTCACCCCAGCGGCCGACGTCAACCTCAACAGCCATACCAACTCGAATGCCGGCGCGTTTGCGAGCGCCGGTGACGGGTTCGAGATCTATCAACGAGGGATTTCGCCATCCATCCCGTTCTCCGTTCTCGATGACTCGCTCGTCACCTTTCCCCCAGACACGTTGGGAATTGTCGACGACAACAATCTGGCTCCGTTCTTCGGAGCCACCGACACCGAGAACCCAGAGAACGTGGGCCCCGTGACCGCCACTTGGGAATTCGACATCAGTGGTGCGACGGACCTCGAGCTCTCGATCGACATGGGCGCCATGGGCGACTTCGAGGCCAACGACACGTTCAGTTGGACTTACTCGATCGACGCTGGAACAACTGCGTCAGCGTTTTCGTCGAGTGTCGACGAAGCGGGAACGCGGAACTACACGCTGGCCAGCGGAACGGCTGTTTCGCTGGATGATCCGATGAATGTCGGTTCGGCCGCATTGTCAAACGTTCTCCAGCCAGTCGTGGCTCCACTCAACGGTTCCGGCGCTGTGCTGACGCTCAGCTTGACCGTGGTGACCGACGGCGGCAGCGAGGCGATGGCGTTCCAGAACATCGTCATCTCGGGTGAGACAGGCGGCGGACCAAGCGGCCCCGCTCCTGGTGATCTCGTGATCAACGAGGTCATGCAGAATCCAAACGTCGTGGGCGACAACGTCGGCGAGTGGTTCGAGATTCTCAACGTTTCCGGGGCGGCCATCGACATCAACGGTTGGACGATCAGCGATGCTGGTTCAGACAGCCATGTGATCAACAACGGCGGTCCACTCGTCGTCCCGGCCGGCGGCTTCGTCGTGCTGGGGAACAACACGAACAGCGGCACCAACGGCGGTGTCACGGTCAACTACGGCTACGGCGGCAGCTTCTTCTTGGCCAACGGCGACGACGAACTGGTTCTGACGGCGCCAGGTCCTGTCGAGTACGACCGGATCGAATGGGACGGTGGCCCGGTGTGGCCCGACCCGAACGGCGCGTCGATGAACCTCGACCCTGATAGCGCCGACATCGTGAGTAACGATGGCGGTGCGAACTGGTGCGATGCGACAAGCGTGTTCGGAGCTGGTGACAGCGGCACCCCAGGCGCGGCCAACACCGAATGTGTAGTCATCGAGCCGCCTGCGGCCGTGGTGCAGATTCACGAGATCCAGGGCAGCGGTTCGAGCGTGGCCATCACCACCCCGGTCGAGGTCACGGCCATCGTCACCAGCCTGTTCACCCGAGATGACGTCCTCGACGGATTCTTCATCCAGGAGCCGGACCTCGAAGTCGACGGCGATGTCAACACCTCGGAAGGCATCTTCGTCTTCTGTCGAGGTAACTGCCCCACCGTCTCGGTCGGCGACGAAGTCACCGTCACCGGCACACCCGAAGATTTCTTCGGGATGAGCCAGATCAGCATTGCCTTCGGCGGCGGCACGACCACCGTCGTGAGTTCGGTTAATCCGTTGCCGAGTGCGACGCCGATCGATCTGCCGGCCAGCGGCGACACCGAGGCCGAGGCCACGTTCGAGGCCACCGAGGGCATGATCGTGTCGTTCCCCGACACGCTGGCCGTCAGTGAGTACTTCGAGCTGGCTCGTTACGGGCAGGTGGTGCTCACCGAGACCGCCCGTCCGTATCAGTTCACCGACGAGAACGCCCCGAGCGTGGCGGGCTACGCCGCGTTCCTCGCCGATCT
This sequence comes from Acidimicrobiales bacterium, assembly GCA_037969565.1. Taxonomy (GTDB): domain Bacteria; phylum Actinomycetota; class Acidimicrobiia; order Acidimicrobiales; family SZUA-35; genus SZUA-35. The sequence continues at coordinate 10,413 of JBBKXQ010000141.1, forward strand.
CGCCACTCGCCGGATCATCCTCGACGACGACAACAACGATCAGAACGATCCCATCTCCGACGGAGCCGACGAGGCCTACTTCTACCCCAATCCGGGCCTGTCAACGACCAACCGGTTCCGCGGTGGCGACACCATCTCGAACCTCACGGGTGTGATGCATTGGAGCTTTGCCGGCCAGGGCGGCACCGACGCCTGGCGAGTCCGTCCTATTGCGGGCGTCGACTACACGTTCACCCCGTTCAATCCGGCACCCGCTTCGCCTGACGAGGTCGGCGGCGACATCACCGTGGCCAGCTTCAACGTGCTGAACTACTTCACGACGCTCGACGTACGTGGCGCCGACAGCATCGCCGAACTCGATCGGCAGCGGGCCAAGATCGTCGCCGCCATCGTCGAGATGGACGCCGACGTTGTTGGCATCATCGAGGTCGAGAACGACGCCGGAGCGGCTACTGCCGATCTGGTCGCCGGGCTCAACGCTTCGGCCGGAGCCGGTACCTACGACTTCCTCGACACCGGGAAGATCGGAACCGATCAGATCAAGGTCGGTTTCATCTATCAGCCGGCGAACGTCTCCCCGGTGGGCGACTTCGCCATCCTCGACTCCTCGGTCGACCCGACCTTCATCGACACCAAGAACCGTCCGGCGCTGATTCAGACGTTCCAGCGGAACGACAGCGAAGGCCGGCTCACGGTGGCGGTCAACCACCTGAAGTCGAAGGGCTCCTCGTGTGCCGATGTCGGTGACCCCGAGCCGGACGACGGTCAGGCCAGCTGTGCCGCCACCCGCACCGCCGCTGCGGTTGCGTTGGCCAACTACTTGGAAACCGATCCCACTGGCAGCGGCGATCCCGACTTCCTGATCATCGGCGACCTCAACTCGTATGCGATGGAGGACCCGATCATGGCCCTCATTGCAGCGGGCTACACCGATCTGCTGAACGCCTTCGAGGGGGCCGATGCCTACAGCTACCTGTTCGACGGGCAGCTCGGCTACCTCGACTACGCACTGGCCAACAGCGCATTGTTGGGGCAGGTCACGGGAACGACGGCGTGGCACATCAACGCCGACGAGATCCCGCTGTTCGATTACAACGACGACATCCGCGATGTGCCGGGTGAAGCGTCGTTCGAACGGGAATCGGGCGTGCTCGAGCTCTACGCCCCCGACGCGTTGCGGTCCTCGGATCACGATCCGGTGCTCGTCGGCATCAACGTGCCGATTCCCGCCAACCCGACCTGTATGGGTCTGCCGGCCACCATCATCGGCACGCCGGGAGCCGACACGATCATTGGTACCAATGGTCCCGACGTGATCGTTGCCTTCGGTGGCGATGACACGATCCTCGCCGGCAACGGCGACGACGTGATCTGCGCCGGCTACGGCAACGACACCATCGACGCAGGCAACGGGAATGACATCATCGATGCCGGATTCGGCGACGACACGGTCGACAGTGGTCGAGGCGATGACCGTGTCGATGCTGGTGCTGGCAACGACACCGTCGTCGGTAACAATGGCGACGACGTGCTCGTCGGCGGCGCTGGCACCGATGATCTCGATGGAGGACGCGGATTCGACCAATGCACTGAAGGCGAGAACCTTCTCGCCTGCGAGCTGAGCTGACGAATCCCAGGTAACCCACGGGCGGACGTGGGGTTGGGTCGGGTCGGGACTCTGTCCCGGCCCGGCTCCGTTTTGGGTCCGGCTGCCTACGCTGCCAGCGTGCAGGTCGACGTGCTCACGATTTTCCCGGCTCTGATCGAGGGTTACGTCAACGCCAGCATTCTTGGTCGGGCCCAGGCTGCGCAATTGTTGGAGGTGCGCACTCACGACTTGCGTGATGCCACCAGCGATGTCCACCGCACCGTCGACGATTCGCCCTATGGGGGAGGAGCAGGGATGGTGATGAAACCGGAGCCGATCTTCGAGACCATCCGCCGAGTCGAGCCTCCCCGGCCACTTTTCTACCTGTCGCCGGCCGGCCGCCGGCTCGATCAGCCCTACGCCGCCGAACTCGCCACCCTCGACGGCTTCTCGCTGCTGTGTGGCCGTTACGAGGGTGTGGACGAGCGAGTTCGAGATGAACTCGTCGACGGAGAGATCTCGATCGGCGACTACGTGTTGGCCGGCGGAGAGTTGGCCGCGCTGGTGGTGATCGAGGCGGTCGCGCGCCTCATTCCCGGCGTGTTGGGCAACGACGCTTCACCCGAGGAAGAATCGTTCTCCCGTGGGTTGCTCGAATATCCGCACTACACCCGTCCGGCCGACTTCGAGGGCCGCACCATTCCCGACGAGCTCCGGTCGGGCAATCACCAACTCATCGAAGACTGGCGGCACGCGCAGTCCCTGGCCCGCACGATTCGGCACCGACCCGACCTCATCGCGGCCCGAGGTGGCGTCTCCGCATCCGAGCGGTCGCTTCTCGAGCGGTTCGACCTTGCCGCAGTGGTGAGTGGAAGCGAAGAACCAAAACCGTAGTCTTACTGGCTGCCTCAATTGCAGCGAACTTCGCGTCTCGACGTAGCCTCGGAAACCGGCCCTACCTCTCAGACAAATGACTCAGGAAAACGCAAATGAACCTCATTGATATTGTCGAGCAGACGCAGTTCCGCGATGACATCCCAGCCTTCGGCCCCGGCGACACCGTCAAGGTGCACGTGAAGGTCGTTGAAGGCGCCCGGCATCGCGTCCAGGTTTTCCAGGGTGTTGTCATCGGCATGCGGGGTTCGGGTGCCGGCGAATCGTTCAAGGTTCGCAAGCTCAGCTTCGGCGTCGGCGTCGAGCGAACTTTCCCCAAGAACAGCCCCACCATCGACAAGGTCGAGGTCGTCAGCTACGGCGATGTGCGTCGGGCCAAGCTCTATTACCTCCGCGATCGTGTCGGCAAGTCGGCCAAGATCAAAGAGAAGCGCTTCAAGTAGTCGCTGATCGCGGGTCTTCGTTCGGTTTGATCGAGATCCGCCCCACCTGGGCTGCCGAGCAGCCCGAGGTCTCGTGCGATCGTACGCACCGAGCGAAGCGGGATCGCTGTTTTCGACGTTCCCCGTTGGGAGCGAACGTGGCGCGTAAAGCGGCAAGAGACCAGGCCAGTCACAACCAACGAGCCGGCCGAGCGGGCGAAGACGCCGCCGCCCGGTGGTACGAGGCCCAGGGATATGTGATCGTCGACCGCAACTGGCGCAACGAAGCCGGCGAGCTCGATCTGGTTGCCGCTCGTCGCCCTGGCCGCAGCCGTCGGTCGGGGCCCCGCCAAGCTGCAGCCGTGGTGTTCGTCGAGGTGAAATTCCGCTCATCACCGAGATTTGGTGAAGCGGTCTTGGCCGTCGGTTGGAAGAAGCAGGAGCGCATTCGCCGGCTGGCCGGCGCGTGGCTCTCCCAGCAGCCGGTGCGTTTCGGGTCGATTCGCTACGACATCGTCGACGTCGATGGTGACGAAACCGTCACGGTCTACGAAGACGCGTTCTGACGCTTGCGCCGCAACATGGGGCCCGGGACCCGCAGGCCTGCACCGTCAGCGGAGGTTGTGGCGGTTGTTCCAGCAGCCCCGATGCCAATGACGACGAAGCTCTGGATCCTCCGGCGGCACGGAAACCATGTGGCCGACACCAACGGCGATCGCCTGGTTGCAGGCAGGGCAGCGGTAAGGCTTGGTTGCCTGGTAGGGCTGGATGAATCGAGCTTCGGCGTCTTCGGTGGCCGAAGGATCGGCCGATCGGGCCGCCGACATCGCCGTGGCTGCGGTCGATGCTGTTGGTGCTGCTGCGGTCGACGAGGCGAGGCGCGCCTTTGCCGTGCGCTTCTTCTTGCGCTTGGCCGCCTCTTTCTTCTTCGCTTCCTTGCGAATGTTGGCGGGCTTCTTGCGCGGTCGAGGCGTTTTGTCGGCCTTCTTCTTTCCGGCCTTCTTGGCGTTGCCTCGCCCCATCAGCCGAAAAGCGCCCAGACCAGCAAGCCAATGACCGCGATCACCGACGCGGCAACGAAGAAATAGTCGAAATTCGTTCGCTTGTGCACTCGCCTCGGATCGAATCCCACGTCAGCAGTATGGCGCTCGACACGTCGGAGTCAGTGACCAGGACGAGATCGCTACGGTGCCGGGTCATGCGTCTGTCTGCACGGGTTCTGTCTGCACGGTTCTGGCTCGCTCCTGCCCTCGTCGGCGCGGCGTTGACGATCACCGCCTGTGCGGCCGCAGCACCGAGCGTCCCGGAAGGGGCCGATCCGGCCCTGGATCGCGGCCGAACGATTTGGTCGAATCAGTGTGCGAGCTGCCACGGGGCCAGCGGGGGTGGTGGACGAGGAGTCCAGCTCAGCGATGGCAAGGTCCTCGAGCGCTATCCCTTTGCGGCGGAACAAATCGAGCTGGTGCTTGCCGGCCGAGGGGCCATGCCGGCTTTCGCCGGCCGGTTGAGCGAAACCGATGTCGAAGCCGTGGTTCGATACACCCGCGAGGTGCTGAACGACGAAATACCCGATGCCGCCTCTGAATAGGAGCGGTGCTGAACCAGCAAGAGTCCGAACGAAAAGTAGGAGTGCGTCATGTCTGTTGTGAAGATCAATGCTCTGGAGATTCCCCCGCAAGCGGGAGATGAGATCGTCAAGCGATTCACCGCTCGGATGGAGAGCCTGGCCGGTGTGGCCGGATTCGAGGGTTTCGAGCTGCTGAAGCCAACGAGCGACGCCGAGAAGCGGTGGTTCGTCTACACCCGTTGGGCCGACGAGACGTCATATGAGGCTTGGCGAGACGGTGACGGCGCCGGCCGAGCCCACGCCCGACCATCAGGAGGACAATCAGGAGATGGTGAAGCGGCACCATCGCCCGTCTCGATGGGTGCAACGCTGCTCGAGTTCGAAGTGGCCGTGGAGTCCCGGCCCTGATCGTCCGTGCCGGGAGCCTCGTCGGTGCCGACGGGACGATTGTCAGTCCTCGGCGGTAAGGTCGCATTCTGCTCGTGTGATCGAATCGATCTCGGCAGATCGGCGGCTTTTGCCCCCTCGTGTGAACAGCAACGAGAGCGGGTGAACCATGCAGGGACGGATTCCCAGTGCAGTCGTCGACGGAATCGATGGCTGCCCCATCACGGTCGAGGTGGTGAACACCGGCGTGGGTACTCCTCGATTCGTGATGGTCGGTTCACCCGACGTCACGATTCGGGAAAGTCGCGATCGAGTGCGGGCCGCACTCATGAGTTCGGGCCTGAAGTGGCCATCGACGCTGCCGCTCACGGTCAACTTCGCGCCGACCGATGTGAAGAAACACGGCGCCGGGCTGGATTTGCCGATCGCACTGGCCGTTCTCGTTGCCTCGAAGCAACTCGATTCCTCCCAGGTGGCCGGTTTCGGCGCTGTTGGCGAACTCGGACTCGACGGATCGATTCGCCCCGTGCCCGGTCTGGTGAGTTTGGCCGAAGCGATCGCCTGCGACGAGTTGTTGGTGCCGCTCCAGGGCGGCGGCGAGGCGGCACTGGTGCGGCCGGGCCGGGTTCGTGGGGTCGACAACATCGCCGATCTCGTTGCCGGTCTGTTGGGTGAGGGGCCGCTACCCCCGCTGATCGAACCTCCGATTCCCACCGGCGATCCGCCCCGGATCTCCGAGTTTGCCGATGTCCGAGGTCAACCGATGGCTCGATGGGCGATGGAGGTGGCGGCCGCAGGGGGCCATCACCTTTTGATGGTCGGGCCCCCGGGAGCAGGCAAAACAATGCTGGCCTCACGGCTGGCCTCGCTGCTTCCACCGCTCGAACCAGCGGATGCTCTGGTGGTCACGCGCATTCATTCGGTCGCAGGCTTGCGTCTACCTGGTTCGGGATTGAACGAGCATCCGCCCTTCCGAGCGCCGCACCACGGCATGTCCGAAGTGGCGTTGATCGGCGGCGGGTCGGGATTCATCAGACCGGGTGAGATCTCGGTCTCGCACGCTGGCGTGCTGTTCCTCGATGAGTTGGGCGAATTCCCTCAGAAGGTGCTCGATGCGCTGCGCCAACCGCTCGAAGAAGGTGTTGTCCGAATCAGCCGGGCCCACGGATCGGCCACGGTGCCGGCCCGGTTCCAGATGGTGGGAGCGATGAACCCGTGTCCCTGTGGGGAGGGCGGCGCCGAGGGCCAGTGCCCGTGCTCGCCCCGAGACCGTGTTCGGTACGCGAAGCGGGTGTCGGGGCCGATCCTCGACCGTTTCGATCTCCGAATCGAAGTCACCCCGCCCGACCCCGCCTTCCTGCTCGGTTCGTCCACCGAGGAAACCACCGCCACCGTGGCGAAGCGAGTGGCCGCGGCCCGCGCGATCGCGAGGTCTCGGGGAGTTCGGGCCAACGCCGACATTCCCGACCACCGGCTCGAAGAACTCGCCCCGCTCGACGATCGGGCAACCGCCTGCCTCCAGCGGGCGATGGTGGCCGGGAAGCTCACGGCCCGTGGGTTGCGGCGAGTGCAGCGGGTCGCTCGAACGCTGGCTGATCTCGAGGGTGGTCACCAAGTGCTCACCGAAGCAGACGTGACCGCGGCGATGATGCTGCGAGTCCGACTCTCGATCGCCGGGAACGTCACGGCATGAATGACGACGAACTCGAAGCGATGCTCGATCTTCTCCATCTCCACGGTGTTGGGCCGGCCCGCGCTCGGTGGCTCACGGCCGAGCATCAGCCGAGTGAGGTGGTTGCTGCCTTGCGTCGCGGTCACCTACCGGAACGACTCGGGCAGGCTCCCCCCGGGGTGAACCGCCAGCTGGTCGGGCGCTGGTCGGTGGCCTTGCGGGCCCAAGACTCATCCGGCGCACTCGAGCGACATCGGGCGGCCGGCGTGGAGATCTTGTGGCCTGGTCATCCTCGTTGGCCTTTCGCCGACGATCCCGATCCGCCGTCGGTTCTCTTCGCTCTCGGCAACACCGCGCTCATGGGCGAAGGACATTGGGTCGGCGTTGTGGGAACCCGACGGTGCACGTCGATCGGTCGTCGGGTGTCTCGCCAATTCGCCGCCGACGTCGTCGCGGAGTCGGGTCGAGAAGTTGGAGTCGTGAGTGGTCTGGCGGCAGGAATCGACGCCGGCGCCCACGAAGGCGCTCTGGCCGCCGCCGGTCGGGTCATCGGCGTGGTGGCCTGCGGACTCGACGTGCCCTACCCGAAGAGCAACACCTCGTTGTGGAACCGAGTGGCTGCCGACGGGCTCTTGTTGTCCGAATCACCGCTTGGATCTGCGCCGGAACGTTGGAAGTTTCCGGCCCGCAATCGCCTCATTGCCGCCCTGTCCGACCTCGTTGTGGTGGTCGAGAGCCACGCCGCGGGGGGAGCCCTCGGAACGGCGGACGAGGCGGCGGCGAGAGGTGTCACCGTCGGAGCTGTTCCCGGATCGGTTCTCTCGAGCGCGTCGAAAGGCACCAACGCTCTGTTGGCCGACGGCTGTCCACTGATCTGTTCGGCTCGGGATGTGTTGGACTTGGTCGGATTTGTCCCCAAATCGCCCGAGCAACTCGAGCTTCTCCCCACCGGCTCCGACGTTCGGGCTGCACGACCCGAAGCAACGTCTGCACTGGAGCGTCGGGTCCTGGCGGAAACTCTGGGCGGTCCGGTGCACCTCGATCATCTTCTGATGTCGGTTTCTGCCGCTCGATCCGAGGTGCTGTTGGCCGTCCAGCGCCTGGTTTCGGTGGGGATGCTGGCCATGGAGGGATCGCGAGTAGCACTGTCGCCCGGCCCTCCCGCCGACGTTCTGGCGGCGGCGAAGTGTGAGGGTCCAAGCTCAGATGTCCGCCGCCCGGCCACAGGGCAGAGCTACCGTTCACCTCCGTGACGAACCCAGCGAAGATGAAATATCTGATTGCGTTGGGGTTCGAGCCGAGCTCGTCGTCACCCGATGTTGTCGACCGTCTCACCACGTTCGGCAGCCGTCCCGCCAAGACGCCGGTTGTCGCCGGTGAAATTACCCAAACAAAAGACGCGCCAACTTCTCACTTTGTGTGGTCAAGCTCCGACGGAGAGTGGGAGCGACGAAGCCGGGGTTTACACCTCGTCCCGTCCTCCAATCATCCGAGCGGACCACACACCTTGGCGGGATCAGTGGCAGAAATAGAAAACACAATCGAGCTGGACGATGTCTGGACTCGTTACAAAGATGCTCCCACCCAGGGGGATCGAGACCAGTTGATCGTGTACTACGCGCCTCTGGTCAAATACGTGGCGAGCCGTATTGCGGCTGGTCTTCCTCAAAACGTGGACCAAGCTGACCTCGTCAGTTACGGCATGTTCGGGTTGATCGACGCCATCACGAAGTTCGATCCCGGTCGGGGATTCAAGTTCGAGACGTATGCGATCTCCCGGATCAAGGGTGCCGTCCTCGACGAACTGCGCTCGATCGACTGGGTTCCTCGTTCGGTTCGAGCGAAGGCAAAGTCGGTGGAGCGAGCGATGAGCAAGCTGGAATCCGAGCTTCATCGTGCACCCACCGACGAGGAGATCGCGGCCGAACTCGACTTGTCGAGTACGCAACTGGCAACGATCTACAACCAGATCAGCTCACTCGGTCTCGTGGCACTCGACGAGATGCTGTCGTACAACGGCGGAGACAATCTCACGCTCGGCGACACCCTCGCCGACCGCAAGGATGGTCCGGGTGGTGTCTACGAGCGGGTCGAGATGCGCCAGATGCTCGCCGAGGCCATCAATCGGATGGGCGAACGCGAGAAGATCGTGCTCACGCTCTATTACTACGAGAACCTCACGCTGGCCGAAATCGGCACGGTGCTGGGCGTCACCGAGAGTCGGGTCTGTCAGATCCATACCAAGGCAGTGCTCCACCTGCGGTCGCGCCTGACGGCGTCCGAACGCGAGGCAGTCTGAGAGCACGGCAGTCTGAAAGCACGGCAGTCTGAACGGCCGGTCGTTCTTCGCACCGCTCCCAACCCACTTCCCCCTTCGACTTGTTTCTTGATTGGGGAGGTGGGTTGTGCGCGTATGGCGAGTCAGGCGAGCACGAATCGTCACGGTTTGGTTTCTCAGCGTTTGGCTGATCGTTCCGCTGAGTGTTGTGCTGGCGGCGATCCCGGCGGGAGCGGCGTGGCGTGAGCCCGTCGATGCTCCGGTGGTCGACTCCTTCCGGCCCCCGTCTACTCGTTTCGGTGCCGGCAATCGAGGGCTCGAGTACGGCACTGTCGGGGGTGAGATCGTGGTTGCCGTGGATGATGGTCGAGTGACCTTTGCCGGTGCGGTCGGAGCGTCGCGACACGTCGTGGTCGATCATGGGAGTGGTCTGCGATCGACCTACGCCTTCGTGCAGACGACGTCGGTTGTTCGAGGGCAGAACGTTCGGGCTGGCGACCGAGTGGCGATCGCGGCTGCTGGGTTTCACCTCACGGCGCGGCTCGGTGATTCGTACATCGACCCGATGCTGCTCATGGCCGGCGGGAGCGTGACGGCCCACCTGGTGGCCGACCAGTTGCCGACGCTCGACGAGCGGCGACTGAACCCCTGGGCCGCAGTGTTTCGTGCTTCCAGCGACCTCCAACTCTCATCGCAGTTGAGTTCGTTGGCTTCTGCCGTCGGAGCGTGGAAACACCAGACCTGCACCGACGACGGGATCGCCACATCGGTCGGCATCGACGGGCCACCGGTCGGCTCGGGGCGTGTTCTGATTCAAGTAGGCGGGCTTGGCTCGAGCAGCGACGGGGCGTCGATCGGCCAACTCGATGTGGCCTCGGTCGGATACTCGGCGGCAGATGTTGTTGCCTTCAGCTATGCCGGCGGCTGCACCAGCCCGTTCACCCCGAGCCGGACCGAAAGCGACACCGAGGCCCCGACGATCGAGCAAACGCTCTCGAATGCTGTCGGCGGAGTTCGGTACCAACCGAGTGACACGTTCCAGACGATCGAGCTCTCCGCCGCTCGCCTTGCCGACCTCGTCGATGCGGTCGCAGTGGCCAGGCCTGGACAGCCGATCGACGTCGCCGCTCACAGCCTCGGGGGAGTCGTCGCTCGGCGGGCATTGGAGCTATTGGCCGAACGACACCCCGGTCGACCTGGCGTCGACGTCATGATCACGATCTCGTCCCCTCATGGCGGGGCCGACCTCGCCACCCTGGCTGTTGCGACGGCCGGCAGCGAAGCGTCGTCGCTGCTCCTCGACCCGATACTCACCTCGGACGGACTCGATCGCACCGCGCAGTCGGTCGCAGAACTCGCCGAGGCGGGCGGATTCGAGCTCGGTTCGCCCGAACTCCCTCCTGATGGTGTCCGCGTGATCGCGGTCGCCGGGGCCACCGATCTCGTCGTGCCCCCCGAACACGCAGTGTGGGATGGCGCTGTCAACGTCATGGTGCCGACGACGATCGACGATGGCGTCTCGGTGCACAGCAACCTGCCGGGACGAGACGAAGTCGCTCGCGAGCTGTCGCTGGCAATTGCCGGAATGGCCCCCCGTTGTCTCGGGCTGATGGCGCTCGTGACCTCGGCCCTACAGGGCCATGCGATCTCGGCCGCCGAAGATGCGGCGACGTTGGCCGTCGGTTTGGCTCGATGGCTTTGGTGACGGGCGATCTGGCGAAGGCGATCTCGGCTCTGGGCTCCAACGGTGGACCGACTCTCGGGAGGTCATACACTGCTCGGCTGGTCCAGATCCCTGGGCCAGTCCACCGATACGGCCAATACTCACGTAGACGCCGGATCGATCCACACAACTGAACGATCGATGGAAATCCACGGTCACGTCTCACCCGATTGTCGGCAGCCGCCGTCAACGGCGAAACGTGCGCCATCGATCGCAACAACCGGAGGAACAACGTGACTGCAGTCGTCACCATGAAGCAATTGCTCGACGCAGGTGTGCATTTCGGCCACCAGACTCGACGCTGGAACCCGAAGATGAAGCGGTTCATCCACGGTGAACGAGGCGGCATCTACGTCCTCGACCTCGTGCAGACGCTCGATCGCATCGAGAAGGCCTACGTCTACGTACGAGACACCGTCGCCGACGGCGGCACCGTGCTCTTCGTCGGAACGAAGAAGCAGGCCCAGGAACCGATCAAGCGTTACGCCCAGTCCGTCAACATGCCCTACGTCGATCAGCGTTGGCTCGGTGGAATGCTCACCAACTATCAGACGATCTCCAAGCGCGTCAGCAAGCTCATCGAATACGAGCGCATGCGCGCCGCCGGCGACTTCGAGCAGATGCCGAAGAAGGAAGCGCTGCGTTACACCCGCGAACTCGACAAGCTCGATCGCAACATCGGCGGAATCAAGACGATGGCCAAGCAGCCGTCGGTTGTGTTCATCATGGACACGATCAAAGAGCACATCGCCGTCACCGAAGCCCGGAAGCTCAACATTCCGATCGTTGCCGTCGTCGACACCAACTGCGACCCGGATCTCATCACCTTCCCGATTCCCGGCAACGACGACGCCATTCGCGCCTCGGATCTCATGACTCGTGTCATTGCCGAGGCAATCGCCGAGGGCAAGATGATGAACGCTCGCAAGACCGGCGCCCCCGAGGCACCTACCGAGCGCACAGCCGAACAAGAGGCCGAGATCGCAACCCAGCAAGCCGAGGCACGGCAGCAAGCAACGCTGGCCGCGGCTGAGCGCGACGCTCGAGTCTCTGCAGCCAAGGCCGCGGCCGACGCCGAGGCCGATGCTCCTGCTGCCGAGGTCGACGCCCCCGCGGCCGACGCCCCCGCTGCTGACAGCGTGGCCCCAGAGCCCGCCGAAGAGCCGATCACGGCCGACCAGATCACGTCGGAAGAAGCCCCGGTCGAGGAAATCGCAGCAGCGGTCAACGCTCCGGCTGACGACGCCTGATCCGTCCAGCACCGATAACCACGAACTCCAGGAACACAACAATGTCTGAATTCACTGCCAAAGACGTGCAGGACCTCCGTAAATCCACCGGCGCCGGAATGATGGACGCCAAGAAGGCGCTCACCAGCGCTGAGGGTGACATGGAAGCTGCGGTCCAGATTCTTCGGGAAAAAGGACTGGCCAAGGCACTCACCCGCACCGATCGGGAAAACACCGAAGGGCTGGTTGCCGTCGCTCAGGATGAAACCGGAGCGGCGCTGGTCCACCTGAAGTCGGAGACCGATTTCTCGGCAAAGTCCGAAGACTTCCGCCAGCTCGTCCAGGACATGGCCGACATCGTTCTGGCCGAGGGTGAGGAAGCGGTCTCGTCGAAGCAGGACACGATCGAGCAGCTCAAACTCACACTCAAGGAAAACATCGAGATCGGCACGGTCGTTCGATTCTTGGCCGCCGAGGGCAAGACGATCGACGCCTATCTCCACGGTGGGGGTCGGGCCGGTGTGCTCATCGAAGGCGAAGGCATCGAGGCCGATCTTCTCCACGAGATCGCCCTCCACGTCGCGTTCGCAAAACCTTCGTACCTCTCCCGTGATGAAGTGCCGGCCGAAGCCGTCGAGAAGGAGCGTTCGGCGCTCCTGGAAATCACGAAGAACGAAGGCAAGCCCGAGGCCGCCTGGGACAAGATCGTCGAGGGGCGTGTCAACGCCTGGTACGGCGATCAGGTGCTGCTCGAGCAGGGACTGTTCGGTGACAAAGAGGTCGTGGCCGCGAAGCTCGGCGACGCAACGATCACTCGATTCGCCTTGGCGATGATCGGCTGAACCTCGTTCGGGCCGAGCCCGAACGGAACTTCTCATAGAAACAGGCCAACGGTCTCGGGGCGCTAGTCTCCCCGAGACCGTTGGCGCGTGTTGGGACCGATCCAGCGAGCGATCTGGCACGAATCGACAGGAGACCGCGCATGACAGATGAATCCCCGCCCGGGACGGCCAAGTTCAAGCGGGTGTTGCTCAAGCTCTCGGGTGAGGCGTTTGCCGGAGACAAGGGCTTCGGACTCGACGGTGACGTGCTCCAGCAAATCGCCGCCGATCTCGCCGGTGCTCGTAACCTCGGCGTCGAAATGGCTGTCGTCGTCGGTGGCGGCAACATCTGGCGGGGAATCTCGGGGGCCGAAGGCGGCCTCGATCGGGCCCAGGCCGATTACATGGGCATGTTGGCAACGGTGATGAACGCACTCGCATTGCAAGATGTTCTCGAGCAGAACGGCATTCCCACTCGCACCCAATCGGCGATCCGAATGCCCCAAGTCGCCGAGGAATACATTCGACGCCGCGCCATACGCCACATGGAAAAGGGGCGAATCGTGATCTTCGCGGCCGGCACCGGAAACCCGTTTTTCACCACCGACACCACGGCGGCTCTGCGGGCTGTCGAGATCGACGCCGACCTCCTACTGGCGGGAAAGAATGGCGTCGACGGTGTCTACACCGACGACCCCAACGTGAATCCCGACGCCACGAAGATCGAGAAGCTCAGCTACCTCGACGTTCTCAATCAGGGTCTACGGGTCATGGACTCCACGGCGATCACTCATTGCATGGAACACAACATGCCGATTCGAGTCTTCGAGCTGATGAAGCCGGGCAATCTGCATGCCCTGCTGTGCGGCGAGAGCATCGGTACGCTGGTCGAATGAGCGAATTCGTCGACATGGTGTTGGAAGATGCCTCAGAACGCATGGACAAGGCGGTGGCGCACGCCCGGACCGAATTCTCGACCATCCGGAGCGGGCGGGCCGCCCCGCAACTCATCGAGCGCATCACCGTTGTTGCCTACGAGGTCGAGATGAAGATCGTCGAACTGGCCTCGGTTTCGGTGCCCGAGGCGCGCCAGTTGATGGTCACGCCACACGATCCGAGCAATCTGGAAACCATCGAAAAGGGCATCCGAGCGTCCTCCCTCGGCCTTTCTCCGTCCAACGACGGTCGTTCGATTCGGCTCAATTTCCCGCCGCTCACCGAAGAACGCCGTAAGGAATTGGTGAAGGTGGTGAAGAAGATGGCTGAAGACGGACGTATTGCCATCCGCAATGTTCGACGCGAAGCGCGCAAGGATCTGGAAGCTGCAGAGAAGGATGGTCAGTTCTCATCTGACGAACTGGCTCGGGCCGAGAAGGATCTCGACAAGGTCACGCAGAACAGTGAAGCCGCGGTCGACTCGGCCCTGGAAGACAAAGAAACCGAACTGCTCGAGGTCTGACGGTCGCTGGATCACCAAGGCTGGATCACCAAAGGAAACAGTGTCGAAAGAAGAACAGGGTCGGAAGAAATGAACGACGACAACCGGATAGACGACGAAGAACCCCAGCAGCCGGAGGCTGCCAAAGGTGTCTTCGAGATGTTCGAGCCGCCGCCCGAGATCGATCCCAACCGCTTTGGCCCGATCCCAATGGTTCCTGATCCCGAAGAGGAGGCCGACCCCGTGGCTACCGGTGCAGAGCAGACCGACGAGTCGATCAGCGCCATTTTCGGTTTCGATCCCATCGTCGACGGAGAAGAGGCCGGCGGCGACAGAACCACGATGGCCTCCGACACCGGCCCCGATGTGGCCCCGGCGGAAGAGGTCGGCCCTGCGTCCGAAGCGGGTCCCACCGATCTGCCCCACTGGACCGAACCCGCAACCGGCGTGGTTCCCAAAGTGATCGCCCGAGACGGCGAAGAATCTCGGTCCGATGTCACCGGGCCACGCTGGCACGGCGAAGGTCCTCAATGGGCCGGAGATGACCTCGAAGCAGTTTTTGCCGACGAGCAGGGTGTGGGTGGACGTCGAGTGTCCATCGACGACGAGGCCGATGATCGACCCGAGATTCCATCGGCGGCCGGAGCGCCTCAACGCAGCGCCCGTCCGGCAGCCGCCGCCAGTCCCGCTCGACCAGCCCATCGGCCCGAAGTCGACAACGGCGAACGCGATCTGGTCCAGGCGGTGATGTTCGGGTTCGTGCTGGCCGCTGTTGCGGCTCTTGCGTTCTGGCTCGGCAACATCCCCACCATCATCCTCATCGCGGTCGCCGCTGCGCTGGCCGTCGCCGAGCTCTACGAATCGATGCGCAAAGCCGGGCTCCACCCGGCCACGCTGCTCGGAATCACCGCCGCCGTCGCGCTGCCGCTTGCCACCTACAACCGGGGTGAGGGCGGATTCACACTGGTGATCGGGATGTCGGTCATCTTTGGTGCGCTCTGGTATCTGGTCGGAGCCGACAATCACCGGCCGGCGCTCAACCTCGGTCTCACGATGCTGGGAATCACGTGGATCGGAGGAATGGCCGGTTTCGCCGCGTTGTTGATCCGGGCCGACCAAGTGTCGATTCTGCTTGCCGCCGTGATCATCACCGTTGCCTCCGACACCGGGGCTTACGCCGGCGGACGGGCCATGGGCACCCGGCCGTTCCATCCGGCCAGCCCCAACAAAACGTGGGAGGGAGCCATCATCGGGTTCGTCGCTGCTGTCGTCACCGGATTCATCGTCGGACTGCTCGGAATCTCACCGTTCTCCGACAACCTCGTCCACGCCCTCCTGCTTGGTGCGGTCGTCGGCATCTTCGCCCCGATGGGCGACATCACCGAATCGCTCGTCAAACGAGATCTGGGCGTGAAAGACATGGGCCACTTGATCCCCGGTCACGGCGGCGTTCTCGACCGGCTCGACGGGGTCCTGTTCGTCCTGCCCGCGGCCTACTACCTCGCACGAGTTCTCGACCTCATCTGACACGGGATCACTCGCCAGTAGCGTCTTGGCTGTGATCTCTTCCGTCGCCGTCGTCGGCAGCACCGGTTCGATCGGAACCCAAACCATCGAAGCCGTCTTCGACGATCCTGATCGTTACACGATCACGGCGCTGGCCGCCGGGTCCTCGATCGAGGGTCTGGTCGCTCAGGCTGCGGTCATCCGACCTGGATTCGTGGCCATCGGCGACGAATCCAAACTGTCCGACCTGCGGGCCGCCCTCGCGAGTTCGGCGGCAACCAAAGGAATCGAATCGGGAGCCGGCCCCGAAGCGCTGGCTGAGTGTGCGCTCCGCGCCGACATCACGGTGAACGGAGTGGTCGGATTCGCCGGGCTGCCGGTGACCCTCGCCTGCTTGAATGCCGGTCGACGGCTGGCCTTGGCCAACAAGGAGTCGCTCATCGCCGCCGGTCCAGTGGTGCAACGTGCTCGACGCACCCCAGGGGCCGAGCTGGTGCCGGTCGACTCCGAGCACGCTGCGGTCCACATGTGTCTGGCAGCCAATGGCGGACACGGGGGCGTCGCTCGAGTGCAGCTCACGGCTTCCGGGGGACCGTTTCGGGGCCGTTCGAAAGAATCGCTGGCCACCGTGACGGTCGACGATGCGCTCGAGCACCCCACGTGGTCGATGGGGCCGAAGATCACGGTCGATTCCTCCACACTCATGAACAAGGGCCTCGAAGTGATCGAGGCCAACGAACTGTTCGGCGTTCCGGCCGGACCCGATGGTCATGGCATCACGATCGACGACATCGATGTGGTGGTCCATCCACAGTCGGTTGTTCACTCGATGGTCACCTACACCGACGGAGCCACGATCGCCCAGTTGTCGATGCCAACGATGAAGCTTCCCATTGCCTACGCACTTGCGTATCCAGAACGATTTCCCGTTTCCTACGGCGCAATCGACTGGGCCACGCTGGGAACCCTCACGTTCGAACTTCCCGACCGCAACGCCTTTCCCTGCCTCGACCTCGCCTACGCCGCGGCACGACTCGGTGGCACCGCTCCAGCCTGGCTGAGCGCGGCCAATGAGCAGGCGGTCGACGCATTTCTCAAGGGAAGGATCCGGTGGGTCGACATACCCGACATCAACTCCGCTGTACTTTCGGCCCATGATGGGGGAACAGGTGAGACCCTGGACGGTGTTCTCGAAGGGGATCACACTGCTCGATCACTGGCCGATGGACTGATCAAGGCCCGTACCTGAGGACACATCGCATGACAGGACACGCATGACCGACATCGACACCCCAACCGAGGGCACCAACTCCGAGACCACAGACGCTGTGAGCCCGCGGACGGGTTCGCGCCTCGATTCGATGGTGCTCGGTGACACGAAACTCGCCGAACCCACGGGAAGTGTCACCAACGTTCCCGCCCTGATCGCGTTGTTGGCCTTCTTCGGACTCATCGGCTGGCTCGGGCTCACGTATCTCGTGTTCGTTTTCGGCTTGATCGGGATGATTTTCCTCCACGAACTCGGTCACTTCATGACCGCCAAGTGGACGGGCATGAAGTCCACGCAGTTCTTCATCGGCTTCGGGCCCACCATCATTTCCCGCACCAGGGGCGAGGTCGAATTCGGCATCAAGGCGCTTCCGCTCGGTGCGTTCGTCCGGATCATCGGCATGAGCAACCTCGACCCCGTCGATCCTGAGGATGAACCTCGCACCTATCGAAGCAAGTCGTATCCGCGACGCATGCTCGTGATCACCGCCGGATCGGTGATGCACTTCCTCCAGGCGATCATTCTGTTCACCCTTGCGTTCTCGGTGATCGGGGTGGTCAACGGTCAAGGCGCTGAGTGGTCGGTTGGGGAGTTGAGTCAGCTCGAAACGGGTGAAACCCCATCGGTCGAGGCCGGTATCCAGCTCGGTGACAAGGTGATCGCGATCGACGGCGTTGCAATCGACGGCTGGGGCGAACTCGTCGACACCGTTCAGGGCCTGCCCGGTGAAGACGTCACGCTCACGGTCCTGCGTGATGGCGCCACCTTCGACACGAACACCACGCTGGCCGCGGTACCCACTGTCGATGGTGGAGAGGTCGGCTTTCTCGGCATCTACCGCACCTTCCCCCGGGAACGGCTCGGTGTCTTCTCCGGTATCCAAGAAACCGCGTCGGTCGCCAAACAGGCGACGATTTTCATCCCCACCCGATTCCTCAGTCCCGGCACCTGGGCCAACCTCGGTTCGCTGATTCTCGATGGCTCCGAAGACGTGTCCATCACGAGCGACGAAGCCCAAGACCGACCGATCTCGCTCGTCGGGGCTGTTCGCATCGCCGGTGACGTGGCCGCGATCGACTGGGCGCTCCCCATCGTCTTCCTCGCCTCCATCAACGTGTTCATCGGGTTGTTCAATCTCGTCCCGATGCTTCCGCTCGACGGCGGTCATGCGGCGATCGCAACCTACGAACGCATCCGGTCACGCAAGGGGAAGGCGCCCTATCGAGCCGACATCGCCAAGCTGCTCCCGGTCACCTACGTGGTGGTCGCCCTTCTCGGATTCCTGGGGTTGAGCACGATTTGGCTCGACATCGTCCGACCGATCACCGGCTGAGAACACTCGAGCCGTAGAGTTCGCAGTCATGGACGCTGGAGCGGTCACCTTTCCCCGTAAGCAGACCCGACAGATCATGGTGGGCGACGTTCCGGTCGGTGGAGGTGCGCCCATCACCGTGCAGTCGATGACGATCACCAAGACGGCCGATCACGAAGCAACCCTCCAGCAGATCTACGCCCTCGCCGCCGCCGGAGCCGACATCGTGCGGTGCACGTGCAACGAGCCGGAGGCAGCCGAAGGACTGGCTCGGATCGTTCCCCGCAGCCCGGTGCCGATTGTTGCCGACATCCATCACCAATATCGGCGGGCTCTCGAAGCGCTCGAGGCCGGGGTGCACTGTCTGCGTCTGAACCCGGGCAACATCCGCAATCCCGAGCACATCAAAGCCGTGGCCAGGGAAGCCAAGGATCGCAACGTTCCGATTCGGATCGGTGTCAACGGTGGCAGTCTCGATCCCAAGCTCTACGAGAAGTACGGCGGTCGGGTCACCCCGGAAGCCATGGTCGAATCGGCCCTACGCGAAATCGAGTACTTCCAGGAAGTCGATTTCGATCTCATCAAGATCTCGGTGAAGGCATCGAACGTGCCGCTGATGATCGAGGCCTACCGCCAGCTCTCCGAGGTCGTCGATTACCCGCTCCACCTGGGAGTCACCGAGGCCGGCCCGCCGCCGAATGGAATCATGAAGGCCACGGCCGGGATCGCCACCCTTCTGGCCGAGGGGATCGGCGACACCATTCGGTATTCGTTGACATCGGATCCCGTCGACGAGGCCCGACTGGGTCGTGCGCTGCTCGAGGCCTACGGCCTGCGCGAACGAAAGAACGTCGATCTGATCGCCTGCCCGTCGTGCGGCCGAGCCGAGGTCGACGTCTACAAGATCGCAGCCGCCGCCCAAGATGCCTTCGCCGACAAACAACTTCCGCTTCAGGTCGCCGTGATGGGGTGTGTGGTGAACGGTCCGGGAGAAGCCCGAGATGCCGACATCGGGATTGCAGCCGGGAACAAACGAGGCCACCTGTTCGTGAAGGGGATCAACGTTGCCGTTGTTCCCGAGGACGAAATGGTCGACTCACTTGTTGAATGGGCCGAGTTCATCAGTGAGCATGGCATCGAGGCAGCCATGGAGCGGGCCACGGCCAGCGCTCCGGCTGCCCGCCGAGCGGCGGAAGAGGACCGAAACCGGAACCTCGGTGAAAAAGGTGAGGACGCCAACCACGCCGAACAAGTCGTTGAACTGATCAGGCGGGACCGTAAAGCGGGGATCTGATCGCACCCCGTCAGGGGTTCGAACGCCGTTCGTCGCGCCCGTCTCCCAGTTTGCGGGTCAGGAGGGGCTATCCTTCCCGCCCATGCCGTGGAGGCGTGGGCATTGCCCACGCCTTTGTCATTCTCGGCACCGTCACTCACCAACTCCAGCGATCGATTCGTCCCATGGGAATCCCCGAAACCATCACCGAACTCCTCGAACCAGTGGTCGCCACACTCGACGTCGAGATCCTCGACGTGGAGTGGAATGGCAATTCCCTTCGTTTGGTCGTCGATCGGCTCTGGGCCGAGGGTGAAGTCGCCGACAAGACCAACGGAATCACGACCAGCCAACTCCAAGAGGTGAACCGGCTGATCTCGCCGATCTTGGATCAGCATGATCCCATTCCCGGGCGTTACACCCTCGAGGTCAGCAGCCCCGGTATCGAGCGCAAGCTCACCAAGCCCGATCACTTCAGTCGGGCCGTTGGTGAAGAGGTTGTCATCAAGATGCTGCCCGGGGAAACCCCGCGGCGGATCCGTGGTCCTCTCGTTGCCTTTGATTCCGACGCCGAACGACTCACAATCGATGCCATCGAGGTCGATGGGATCGATCGGGCACAGACCGAATCCGTGGTTCTGGATCTCGCGAGTGTGCAGAAAGCTCGAACCAGCTTCAACTGGGGTCCAACCCCCAAGAAGGGCGGTCATGTGAAGAAAGCCGGCGGCGCCAAGAAGGGCGGTCGAACGCCGAAAGACACCTCGACCGCAGCAGTACCCACAACAGAATCAAAAACTGAATAGAAGGAAATGCAATGAGCAATGAAATGACCGAGGCCCTCGCGGCACTCGCCGAAGACAAGAACATCTCGATCGACAAGCTCTACGGGATCCTCGCCAACGCACTCGAGTCGGCCTACAAGCGCATGGCCGGTTCGTTCGAGTACGCCTGGGTCACGATCGACCCGTCGTCATTCGCGATCAGCGTGTATGCCCAGGAACTCGATGAGGACGGCGAACCCACCGGCCCCGAATTCGACGTCACCCCGGAAAACTTCGGCCGGATTGCCGCCCAGACCACCAAACAGGTGCTGATGCAGGGCATTCGCGAAGAAGAACGCGAAATGAAATACGAAGAATATGCCGGTCGTGAAGGTGACATCGTCACCGGCATCGTGCAGCAGACCGACTCGCGATTCACCCTGCTCGATCTCGGTCGAGTCGAGGCATTACTTCCTCAGGCCGAACAAGTTTCGGTCGGCCCCCGCCCGGAAACCGGTGCCCGCTACAAGGCCTACATCGTCGAAGTCCGCAAGACGGCAAAGGGTCCTCAGATCGTCGTGAGTCGGACCCATCCTGGTTTGGTCAAGCGCTTGTTCGAGCTCGAAGTTCCCGAGATCGCCGACGGAATCGTCGAGATCAAGGCTTGCGCCCGGGAACCCGGACATCGCACCAAGATCGCCGTCTGGTCGAACGATCCGAACGTCGATCCGGTGGGTGCCTGTGTCGGTGCCCGGGGTTCGCGGGTTCGGATGGTCGTCAACGAACTCAACGGTGAAAAAGTCGACATCATCCCCTTCAGCGAAGACACCCACGATTTCGTGGCGAAGGCGCTCTCCCCGGCGAAGGTCAAGGAGGTGCGGATCCACGAGGACACCGGCACCGCCGAGGTCATCGTTCCTGATTTCCAGCTGTCACTGGCGATCGGCAAGGAGGGTCAGAATGCCCGTCTGTCCCACCGCCTCACCGGCTGGCGGATCGACATCAAGAGTGAAACCCAGCTGGCAGAAGAAGAGGCCGGCATCGCCCAGTACGAGGGCGAAGAATGGGCCGACGGTGAA
This sequence comes from Acidimicrobiales bacterium, assembly GCA_037969565.1. GTDB lineage: Bacteria > Actinomycetota > Acidimicrobiia > Acidimicrobiales > SZUA-35 > SZUA-35. The sequence continues at coordinate 31,633 of JBBKXQ010000141.1, forward strand.
TGGATCGTCGACGCTGAAACCGGCCAGCAGTTGTGGCAGCCCGCCGACGGCAGTCCGGCGATGACGGCTGAGGAGTGGGCCGCCGGTGACGAGGTCGAGGCCACCGACGAGGCCAGCACTGACGAAGAGGCCGGCACTGACGAGGAGGCCGGCACTGACGAGGAGGCCGGCACTGACGAGGAGGCCGGCACTGACGAGGAGGCCGGCACTGACG
>JBBKXQ010000142.1:0-6556 GCA_037969565.1 Acidimicrobiales bacterium
GACGAGAGTTCGTTCAGCGAATACTGGCATCCCGACACCGCTCGCGGCTTGGGCGCTCGTCCTCAAACCTGGTCGGGACTGGCCATCTGTGTCTGATCGCCCAGTGACTCATCGGGCGACCAGCGGCTCGTTCAGCGAGAGAGCGGCCGAATGGGCCCGAGTCCTTCATTGAACTCATCGGGCTCGCCGTAGTCGAAGGGCAGACCATCGCCCGTTCCGTTTTCGAACGGTGATCGAGCCGGAACCCGGATTGGTTCGGCGGGGGCGGTGGGCCGCAGGTCGATGTCGTCGGGGTTGGGCTGCACCGGTTGTTCGGGCTGCAAATCGGGTGTGGTGAGGTCGAGCATTCCGTCGGGGAATTCCGTCTCGACGAACGATGATTCGCCGTTGCCGTTGGAGCGTTCGGCGACCAGTTCGTGGATCGGCTCGGTGGTGGAATCGGCATCGGCATCGGCGATGAACAGGTCGTCGACGGAGATTCCCTTCCGTCGTCGAGATGTCAGGAGCCCCTGGGCGATCACGATGATGCCGGCGTGGGTGATGAGATCGCCATAGGAGACGACGATGCCGAAAATCGGGAGCGGGATCACATCGCCGAGAAAGGCCAGCGTGGAACCACTCGTTTCCAGCTTGCGAAGGCCGGCCAGCGTGACGGCGCTCGGCGCATCAGTGGCGGTGAGCTTTCCGACCTCGACCAGCGCTTCGAAACGGGTGGGGACATGACCATTGGCGACCGTGACGACGAGGTTGGCGAATACGCCAACGGCGGCAACGATCGTGCCCCGGATCCGCGAGTTGAGGACAAGGCCCACCACCATGGCGAACAAGGCCGTGATGCTCATGGTGAGCGCGGCCCCGATATCGGCGACTTCGGCGAACAGCTGGAGGCTGAACCCCACCGCCAGGACGGGCCAGGCCACGACGTGAACGCCCCGCAAGTTTTCCAGACGACCGCCCCGCAGCAGTCCAATTACGATTCCGATCGCTACCGCGACGATGGTGAACATGAGCTTGTCTCCTTCCGCCAGCGGAGATTACTGCGTCCGATTGCTGTGCTGGTCGATGGAGTGCCGGTCGATGGAGTGCCGGTCGTTTGGATGTCAGGGAGCGAGCCGGTCTGCGGTGCACACGATTCGGCGATCGCCCCGCTCCCAGACGCTGCGTGTCGGCACGAGTTCGCTGGTGGTCACCTCGGACTCGGAGTAGGGCTCGCCGAATGCCTGTTCGAAGATCACGAGGCAGGCTCGAGCCGCAGCCCGCCGGAGGAGCCGATCGCCTGGCCACTCCAGGGCCGCATCCCCGGGACACCCCACCTGACCGAGTTCGTTTGGTTGATCGATGATCTCGTTGGCCTCGATCAGCGAGCCGACACACATGGCGGCGAAGGCGGCCCCGGCGTGGGTGCCGCGACAATCCACGATCGCAATGGTGGGCGGCTTCGGGATGGTGGTCGTTGGCGGGGGTGGGTCGGTGGTGGTCGGCGCAACGGTGGTGGTCGACTCGGCTCCGGCCACCGTGGTGGTGGTTGTCGACGGCGGGGGTTCGGTGGTCGGCGGCTCGGGCACTGCGTCGAAGCACTGGGCCGGCAGAAGACCGAGATCCTCGGCCAGACCGAGAATCAGCGGCGCAGCGGTTGTGGTGGTCGTTTCCTCGGCGAGAAGGGATTCGGCCGTGCCCCCGTCACTTCCATCGACGGCGCCGTCCGAGCTCGACGGTCCGTCACTCGACCTGGTGCATGCAGCCGAGAGCAAGAGGACGCCGACAATGACGCTGGCGAACGGAAACAGCGGGTGACGGCAGGGCACGAACGCAGTATGACGCGACAGATCTCGGACTGGCTCAGCTCGACTGGTTCACAGAGCCGGCAGCAGTCGATCCAGATGGACGAACGTGAAGAACAGCAGGTAGAGGAAGGGTGGTGCGGCCAGTAGGTAGGCGAGCCACTTCTTCATGAACTGGGCCAGCACCACGGCGGCGAGGGCCACCGCGGCGGCCCCGAGGCCCCAGACGAGGGTTGGGCTTCGTTCATCGAGATTCCAACCCAGCGAAGCTTCCAGCGAGTTTTCGTCGACACCGACCGCTGAGTCCTCCTCGAGGGCGAATTCTTCGACGGGTGACTGGTTCTCGGGCTCACCGAGGATTTCAGTGAGCTGTTCCTCGGAGAGTTCGGGGAGGACGGGCTGCGGTGCTGACACGAGCTGTGCGGTGACGATGATTCGCTGGCGACTCGATCGTTTCGGGTGGCAGGCCGTGAGGGTGAGTCGGTTGTCGCCGAAATCGTCGAGGACCTCCGTGGCCGTTGGCTCGACGATGAAGTAACCGCGCTCCTCACCATTCTCGTCGATCTGGGGAGAGACCTCGTAGTAGTGCTCGCCTTGCACGGTCGTGACCTTGATGAGGTCTCCCGGTTGGAGCTTGTCGAGGTCGCCGAAAGGGGCACCGTAGGTGGTGCGGTGTCCGGCGATGGCCGAGTTGCCGGGCTGTCCGGGAAGCGGCGTGTCGCCGTAGTGGCCCGGGCCCTCGCGCAAGTCGGAGCGGCCGATGCCCTCCACCAGGTTGCGGTCGAGTTTGATTCTCGGGATCTCGATCCGTCCCAGTGCATCTCCCCGGCGCGGGGTGAGGACGGCGATCTGCTCGTCGCTGAGCGCCTCGGGGTCGATGGTGCTCACTTCGAATTGAGGTCCATTGGGATCGCCCAGCTTTGGACGATTCTCGTAAGCAATGGCGGCGTTGATTTCGTCGGCGAGGGCAGCTGAACCATCGCCGGTCGTGCCCTCGTCGGTCGTGCCCTCGTCGGAGGTTGCATCGGTCGGGGTCGTGTCGGTGACGACGAGTCCGGCCGCCTCGAGATCGGCGATTCGCTGGTCGAAGTCGGCTTCCAGCTGGTCTTGGGACTGGGCTTCGAGGATGTTCGTGCCGTACAGCTGGAAGCCGGCGAAGGACATGACGATGACACCCAAGCCGATCATGGCGCGGCCGACGCCACCGACGATCAGAGCAGTTCGGCTTGACATGCCCGGAGAGGGTAGAGCTGAGCCGCGGTCGAACGTCGGCGCCCACCCGTTGGATCCCCACATTTCGGTCTCCGGCCGGAGCGCCGTATCGTGCCAGCCGTGTCGGACCCCGTCGTGTTGCTCAGCCAGGCCGTCAGCCTGCTCGGGCGATTCCCTGCGCTGGCCGGCGCAGACCTCAGGGTCGACCCCGGCGAGGTCGTCCTCCTGCAAGGCCCGAACGGGGCCGGGAAGAGCACCCTGCTGAGGCTCTGTGCCGGCCTGGCCGCCGTACAGAGTGGCACGGCAGAGGTGATGGGGTTCGACGTCGCGACCCGGGCCGGGCGTCGTTCTGTGCGCCGCCATGTCGGGTTGCTCGGCCACGGCTCGGCGCTCTATGACGATCTCACTGTCGAGCAGAACGTCCGCTTCTGGACAGCCGCCAATGGTGGTGAGTCGGCCGGCGTCGACGCCGCGCTCGAGCGGCTGGGTATCGGCGGTCGTCTCCGCACGGTGTCGGTCCGCAACTTGTCGGCTGGCCAGCGAAAGCGAACGGCGATGGCCGTGATGGTGTGTCGGCGCCCCCGATTGTGGCTCCTCGACGAACCCCATGCCGGCCTCGACCAGGCCGGTCGAGACCTCATCGACGCGTTGGTCGGACAAGCCGTCGACCAGGGAGCAACGGCAATTGTTGCCTCCCACGAACTCGATCGGGCGGCCGGATTGGCCACTCGAGTGGTGCAGGTGGTCGGTGGCCATGTGGCGTGACGCCCGGTTGATCGCGGCAAAAGATCTTCGAGTGGAATGGGTGAGCCGTGTACTCACCACCCAGGTCGTTCCTTTTGGACTGCTCGTGCTGATTCTCTTCGGTTTCGGTATCTCTCCCGATCTCCAGACTTTTGAACCCGGTGAAGCAACCTCGAAAGTGGCCGTCCTCGAACAGGTTGCTCCCGGGTTGTTCTGGTTGGCCGTGCTGTTCTCGGCGCTGCTGGCCATCGGTCGTTCGTTCGCCATCGAGGCCGTCGACGGCAACCTCGATGCGCTCCGCCTCGCCGGTCTCGATCCGGCCGGAATCTTTCTCGGCAAGGCCGGAGCGGTCCTTGTCGAGTTGCTTCTGCTCGAGGTCGTGCTCGGTTTCGGATCCTTCGTTCTCTATGGGGCCCCGCTCGACAACGCCGTGCTGCTTGTCACTGTGGTCGTCTCCGCCACGGTCGGCATCGCTTCAGCGGGTACTCTCTATGCCGCACTGGCTGCTGGACTTCGGGTCCGAGACACCCTCGTTCCCTTGCTTCTGCTGCCGGTGCTGGCTCCTGTCTTGTTGGGTGCATCTCTCGCCACCGAAGCCGCATTGTTCGGACCGGCGAGTGATGGTTGGCCCTGGCTTGCCGCACTCGGCGCTTTCGCTGTTCTTTACCTCGGGGCGGGGATCCTCGCCTTCGGCTCGCTCTTGGAGGATTCGTGACCACAACCGGTGTCAAGGGTTCGAGCGAACATCACGACGCGGGCAACGATCGGTCGGCGCACACCGGCACGAGAGGCTCTCGCACCCTCGGAATCGTCACGCTCGTCAGCGTCGCCGTGCTGCTGCTGTTCGCCTTGGTCGTGTCGCCGCCCGAGGCCACCCAAGGTGATGCGGCCCGACTCTTCTACATCCATGTGCCATCAGCCATCGTCTGCCTCTACCTCGCCTTCTCGATCACGCTGGTCGGCTCGATCATGTATTTGTGGAAGGGCACGATCGGTTGGGATCTCATTGCCGGTTCGGCTGCCGAAGTGGGTGTTCTGTTCCTCTTCTTCACCCTGGTCACCGGCATGTTGTGGGGCAAGCCCACGTGGGGCACCTACTGGCAGTGGGATCCCCGGCTCACCAGCACGGCCGTGTCGTTCGTGCTCTATCTCGGCTACCTGGCCGTACGCAGGCTCGACATGGACCCGGTGCTCCGGTCTCGACGAGCCGCAGTTCTCGGAATTGTGAGCTTCGCCAATCTCATCATCGTTCGCTACTCGGTGCAGTGGTGGCGCAGCCTTCATCAAGGACCCACCCTGGATCCTCTCGACATGCAGATCAGCGGCGTGATGCTCTTCACCTGGGTCTTCGGTGTCTTCACGATGCTGCTCGTCTTCTCCTGGCTGCTGCTCCACCGTTTCCGCGTGGCCTGGCTCGAACACCAACTGGCCGAAGCGGGCATCGACGTTGCCATCCGGGAACGTCGCAACGAGGCCGGCGGCGACGCGGCGCTCGGAGGAGCGATCTGATGGGCTGGGAGTATGTGGTTCCCGGGTACCTCGTCGTGTTCGGTGGTCTGGGTGTCTACACGCTGACGCTGATTCGCCGAGGTCGAGCCCTCAGCAGGCAGGTTTCACCCGAAAAACGTCGCTTCCTCGGCGAGGGACGATCATGACCGGGACCGAACCGACCGACCTGGACCTCTCCCCGAGCACGCCGCCACCCGCCGCAACAACGCCGGTGGCCCGGAAGCGCGTGCGAAACTGGCTGATCATGGGCGTGCTCGTCGTCGCCCTGGGAGCCATCCTGGTCCAGGCCGTCACCAGCGCCAGCGTGTTCTATTACAACGTCGACGAGGCCATCGATCGACAAGCCGAGCTGGGCGACTCCACGTTCCGCTTGCAGGGCTCCGTCGTCGGCGAGCCCCAAACCGACGCGGCCGGGGCGCTCGTGTTTCCCCTCGGATTCGACGGCCAGACCATCACCGTTCGTCACATCGGCGAGGAGCCGACCGACCTGTTCAAGCCGGGTATGCCCGTCATCGCCCAAGGCCGCTGGGACGGCGACCAATTCGAGAGCACCCAGTTGCTGGTCAAGCACTCCGAATCGTATGTGGCTGAGAACGAGGGTCGGGATGGTGTCGGCTATGACCCCGAATCCGACCCGGTTCTCGACGGCCCAGTTCTCGACAACGCAGTTCTCGACGACGCCCCCGCCTTGGTGAACGAGTGAACTCGGCCCTCGGTTCTGGGTTCGCCCTTGTCGGTCTACTCACCTCCATCGTCGGTTGTCTGGGTGGCGCCTACGCCCTGCTGAGTGGCCAGTACCGATTGTTGCGGCAGGTTCGGTCTTGGGCCTGGCTGTTGCTGTTGTCGGGGGTCGGCGCGTTCACCATCATGGAGATTGCGCTGTTCCAGCGTGACTACACGGTGAGTTATGTCCAGCAGGTCGGGAGCGACGCCACCCCGCCCCTGTTCAACTTCGCTGCGCTGTGGTCGGCTCTCGAAGGCTCGATTCTGCTCTGGACGTTGATTCTCTCGGGCTACATCGTTGCGGTCGTCGTCAAGTTCCGCCATCGGGGCAACGACCAACTGCTCGGTTGGGCACTCGTCGTGCTCTACGGAATCTCGGCCTTCTTCTTTGCGCTGATGTCCGGTCCGGCCAACCCCTTCATCCGGGCCGATGTGCCACTCGACTTCGTCGGCCCAGGGCCCAACCCACTCCTGCAAAACCACATTCTCGTGGCCTTCCACCCACCGATGCTCTACCTGGGTTACGTCGGATTCTCGGTGCCGTTCGCCTTCGCCATTGCCGCCTTGATCACCGGGCGGGTGGGCGA
>JBBKXQ010000143.1:0-88832 GCA_037969565.1 Acidimicrobiales bacterium
CGCCGGCGCCGACATCGTGCGGTGCACGTGCAACGAAACCGAGGCCGCCGAGGGTCTCGCCCAGATCGTGCCGCGGTCGCCGGTGCCGATCATCGCCGACATCCACCATCAGTACAAGATGGCGATGGCGGCGATGGAGGCCGGGGTCGATGGCCTGCGCCTCAACCCGGGAAACATTCGCAAGCCGGAGCACATCAAGGCCGTTGCCCGTGAAGCGAAGGACCGCAATCTGCCGATCCGGATCGGCGTCAACGCGGGCTCTCTCGATCCGAAGCTGTACGAGAAGTACGGCTCGGCGACTCCAGAGGCGATGGTCGAGTCGGCCCAGACCGAGATGCAGTACTTCGACGAGGTCGGCTTCGACCTGATCAAGATTTCTGTGAAGGCGTCGTCGGTCCCGCTGATGGTCGAGTCGTACCGGGCGCTCAGTGAGGTGACCAATTACCCGCTCCACTTGGGCGTGACCGAAGCCGGGCCTCCTCCGGCCGGGTTGATCAAGGCAACGGCTGGCATCGCCACGCTGTTGATGGAAGGCATCGGCGACACGATCCGTTACTCGCTCACGGCTGACCCCGTGCAGGAGGCCAAGGCCGGCCGCCAACTGCTCGAAGCGCTCGGCCTGCGCGAGCGCAAGAACGTCGATCTCATCGCGTGCCCATCGTGTGGCCGTGCCGAGGTGGATGTGATCAAGATCGCGAACGACGCCATGGAGGCGTTCGGCGAGCGCGAGTTGCCGCTACAGGTAGCGGTGATGGGTTGCGTGGTGAATGGCCCGGGCGAGGCGCGCGACGCCGACATCGGTATTGCCGCAGGGAACAAGCGCGGTCACCTGTTCATCAAAGGACAGAACGTCGCCGTCGTCCCCGAAGACGAGATGGTCGACCAACTCGTCGAGTGGGCCGAGTTCATCAACGCGCACGGCATCGATGCCGCCCTCGATCGAGCCGATCTCGACAAGGCAAAGCGTGAGGCCGAGAAGGATCGAGCCAAGCTGCTCGAGGACCAGGGCGACGACGTGAACGCAGCCAACGAGAAGATCGTCGAGATCCGCAAGAAGTGAGTCGGGTGTTTCCGCGCAACATGTCCGGACCCAAACACCCGACGCAACGCATACACCCGACTCGAGGTCGAGTTCAGGACGGTGTGACGACGAAGGTGACCGAGTCGGTGTAGATCTGGGTGCCGGGGGAGAGGTAGAGCGTCGTGCCGTCGAGCGCGATCGCCAGTTCGTGGCCGGTCGCTGTATGACTGGATCCGGAATCGAGGCGGACCAGCGCGACGCCGGCTTCGGGCAACGGGTACCGACCGTCGATGACGTCCATCAACGGGTTCGCGAGCGGTGTTGGATCGACGGTGTCGAGCAGGAGGTCGATGTCGACGTGCTTCGACGTCAGCCCACCACGCACGACGTTGTCGGATGCTCTCATCAGCTCGATGCCCGAGCCGCGCAGGTATGCGTGGAGGTTCCCGGCGGTGAGGTGCAGCGCGTCGCCCGGCTGCAGCTGGACGTAGTTGAGCAGCAGTGTCACAGCGACACTCGCGTCGCCCGGATACATCTCATCGAGGCGCCGGACCCAGACGGCCTCGGGCTCGGGACGCTCAGCGCACGCGGCGATCGTCGGTGACGGGTCGATCGAACCACGGTACAACCGGCTCATTGCCTCACCCGGCCCGCCGGATTCCACGACGTCGGCCAGTTCGACGGCTCCGATCGTTCTCAACAGCGACACGGTGGCAGCAGCGGGCCGCACACCGCAGAGCGCTTCGAAGTCGGTCAGCGCCACCAGGAGCTCAGGCTTTGCCTGGTCATCGGCGAACACTCCGTCAGCGAACCCTGCAACGGCTTGGTCTGGTGTCGGATGTGCCTGCAGCGAGAGCGGCGTGGCAGCGGACAATACCTTGAGGAGATACGCGAGTTCGCCCGTCAGATCCTTCAGCGGCGAACCGTCGTCGAGCGTCGTGGGCCCGTTCGGGTGGGTTCCCAGCCACAGTTCCGCCCAGGGCTTTCCCCGACCGGGCACCCCGAGCAGCTTGGGAATGAACTCGGTGTCACCCCAGTCGTAATGTTGGACAACACCCTCTACGACTCGAACCGGCATCCGTCAAGCCTAAGAGGACGACGCTCGACCTGACCGCCCGACGATGAGAGATGAGCGCGACCCCGACTCTCATCTCTCATCGGAGTCGGAGTCGTGTGATGAGGCGGATCAGAGGCCGAGTTCGGTGGCGCGTGCGAGTACGCCGGCGCGTTCCGCGCCGATTGTCGTCGTGTCGCCGTGACCGGTGTGGACCACTGTGTCGTCGGGAAGTTCGAGCAGCACGTCACGCAGTGTGGCGAGGATCGTCGGCTCGTCCGAGTAGATGCGTCCGGTTGCTCCGGGTCCGCCGCAGAACAAAGTGTCGCCGCTCATTACGGCACCCGTCGCCACATCGTGGAAGCAGCAACAGCCGGGGGAGTGGCCGGGGGTGTGGAGGATCCCCAGTTCGTGTCCACCTGCGCTGATCGTTCGTCCGGGCTCGAGCGGGCCGTCGAAGTCGTGGTCGGGGTAGACGACGTCCCACAGGAATCGGTCGAACTCGTGCAGCAGGATCGGCGCATCGACGGCATCACGAAGCGCGACCGCTGCGTTGATGTGGTCGTTGTGGCCGTGCGTGAGGACGATCCCCTTGACCTTGCGACCGTTGACGGCGTCGACGATCGGCTGGTGGTCGTGGGCGGCATCGAAGATCAGCACTTCCTTGTCGTCGCCGACGAGCCAGATGTTGTTCTCGACTTCCCACTCTCCTCCGCCCAGGGCGAAGATCCCCTCCGTCGTGACCAGTTCGATGCTCACGATTCGGTGCCGTCCATCACGACGACGGAACGCAGCACTTCACCGCGCTCCATCTTGTGGAACGCTTCTTCGACGCCATCGAGTGCGATCTTCTCCGACACGAAACCGTCGAGGTCCAAGCGTCCCTGCAGGTACAGGTCGATCAGCATCGGGAAGTCTCGCTCGGGCAAGCAGTCGCCGTACCACGATGACTTGAGCGAACCGCCTCGGCCGAAGACATCGATGAACGGGAGTTCCAGCTTCATCTCCGGGTTCGGGACGCCGACGAGCACGACGGTCCCGGCGAGGTCGCGCGCGTTGAAGCACTGCTTGTAGACCTCGGGGTGGCCGATTGCGTCGATACAGACATCGGCACCGTTGCCATCAGTGACGGAGCGGATGAACTCGACGGGGTCGTCGTTCTTCGAGTTGCAGGTGTGGGTTGCGCCGAAACCCTTCGCCCATTCGAGCTTCGTGTCGTCGATGTCGACGGCGACGATCGTCGAGGCACCGGCCAACCGGGCCCCGGCGATGGCTGCGTCACCGACGCCGCCGCAGCCGAAGACCGCAACACTTTGGCCGTGGGTGACGGCGCCGGTGTTCATGGCGGCTCCGAGGCCGGCCATCACGCCGCAGCCGAGAAGACCGGCAACTTCGGGGCGAGCGGCGGGGTTGACCTTCGTGCATTGCCCGGCCGCAACGAGCGTCTTGTCGCAGAAGGCGCCAATCCCGAGTGCGGGCGAGAGCTCGGTGCCATCGAGCAGGGTCATCTTCTGCTTCGCGTTGTGCGTGTTGAAGCAGTACTGCGGCTTGCCCTTCAGACACGATCGGCACTGGCCACAAACGGCTCTCCAGTTGAGGATCACGTAGTCGCCGGGCGCCACCTCGGTGACGTCGTCGCCGACCGACTCGACAATACCCGCCGCTTCGTGGCCGAGCAGGAAGGGGAACTCGTCATTGATCCCCCCCTCGCGGTAATGGAGATCGGTGTGACAGACCCCGCAGGCCTGGATGGCAACCACGGCCTCGCCCGGTCCGGGATCGGGAATCACGATGGTTTCGACCGAGACCGGCTGGCCCTTGGCTTTGGCGACGACGCCGCGTACTTCTTGTGGCATTCGGTGATCTCCTCGTGATGGATGACGCAGGTCGTTGCCGACCACGCCGCACGGTAGTGCGAACGTAAAAGGTCAGCACGACCGCGAGGTGTGCGTTAGGTTCCCATCCACGCACGAGGGACGCATCCCTCCCGGACCGAAGGAGTGATCCCGATGACTGTCGTCAGAGGCCCTTTCGTATCCGGTCGCGCCACCCGAAGAGGCTGAGCGCCACGCGCTCCCATGCGGCCGGTTCATCGAACCGACTCATTTGCTGGGAGCAACGCAATGCCGAACCGAAACGAGCCTCCTTCATGGCTCATCTCTTCACCGTTCGAGGACGTCGATCTGGGAATTCTCCGATCGGGGAAGGAGGGCCAGGTGAATCTCATCGAGCGATCGTCCCCCGATGGGCGTTCCGTGCTGCTGGCCCAGAAGCGCTACGTGCCGCGACAGGTCACGGCCAAAGGAACGCTCGAAGCCCTCGGCGTCGAGCGGGCATCGACCTTTCGCAACGACGTGGCCTACCGCGAGGGCCGACAGTTCCGAAAGACCCGCGACCGTCGGGCCGTCGAGCGAATGAGTACCTACGGCAAGCGCCTCATGCAAGACCGGTGGACCGGGCATGAGCACGATGTGATGCTCGCGCTCTGGGACGCCGGTGTGTTGGTCCCGTATCCGGTCAGCTACGGCGAAGACCTGTTCTTGATGGAGTTCGTCGGAGCGGTCGACGGTGCGGCACCGCATCTCGCCGCGGCTCGACTCGACCGACCTCGCTTGGAGCGGGCCTGGGAGCAGGTGATCGACGGATTGTTCACGATGGTCGGCGTCGGCTGGATTCACGGTGATCTCTCGGCGTTCAATCTGTTGTGGTGGGACGAACGAGTCTGGTTCATCGACTTTCCTCAGGCGCTCGACCTCGCAGCGAACCCACAGGGTTTGAACTTCCTTCACCGCGACGTCGAGAACATCGCAACCTGGTTCAACCAGCGCGGACTGAAGGTCGATGCCGAGGCGGCGTTTGCCGAGTTGCTCACCGCTCTGTGATCGAGCCCCATGCGGGCGCCATTGTCTGGTTGCCACCACCGCATGGCGATACTGACCTGATGAGCATGCCGACCGACGATGCCGAGGGCTTGACCGCCGACGAGCGTGCTGCTGCTCGCGCCTTTGTGGCTCGTTGCGAGGTGCGGCTGTCGACCTTCCACCGAATTGCTGTTGGCATGTTGTCGGGTGCCGGCCTTTTGGTTGTCCTGCCGGTGGTCGCCCGTGACTCGGTCACCGGCATCCTTCGTTCGCTGATGATTGGTGGTGTTGGAACGTCCGACGTTGCGTTGATCGTCGCAGTCGTCGCCGTTCTCGGCGTACCCGCCGCCGCGTTGTGGTTGCTGTTCGCCGATCTGACTCGCTTCTATTTCCACGCCAATCACGTCGGGAGTGATGGCCGCGAATTGTTCACGCCGCGGTTCACGCTGACCTCACTGAAGCTGCCGTCCGACGAACTCGGCCCGAGCGCAGCTGAAGAATTGGCAGCCATTCGAACCGACCCACTGATCGTGGAACTCTTGGTACCGACCAACGAGAACTCGCGTCGAAGAGTTGACCGACAACTGGAGGTCTATGGCGGTCTCAGCACCGGACACGACGACCTCGCCCGGGCTGCGGGCTTGTTCGAGTTGGCGGCGTCGCGTAGTCGGCCCCTGCTCGAAGAGGTGGCCAAGATCGAATACGGCATGGCCCGCCACGCGCTGCGTCTCCGCGGACTCGTTCTGCGCTACGTCAAAGCCCTACTCGCGTTGTTGACCACGGCATTGGCCGTCTATGCCGGGGACGCCATCGTCGCCGGCCTGGAGGTGAGCCAGGGACTCACCGTCCCACGAGGCGCGTGGCTGGCCGGAGTCGTACTCGTATGGGCCCCGATGGTCGTGCTCGCGGTAACGTCGCCGGTTCGCTGGATCGAGAATCTGATGCGCGACGATGGCGCTCCGTCCACGGCGGTGGCGGATGATCCGGAGCTGACGTTCATCGAGCGTGTTTCTCTGCGCATCGCTGCGGTTGGCTGGGTAGCGGCGAGCATCGCCATGGTTCTCTCGGTGGTCGACGACGCAACCTCGGGCCCCGGTCGTTGGGTCGGACTAGTCGTGCTCACGTGCTCGGTCGTCGCCGTGGTTCTTGCCGCCTTCTCCGGACGATTCCGGAGCCTCGCGACGATGTCCTAGCGCACCTCGGCTCAATTCAGGATGGCGGCAGGCCGAGGTGTTGTCGAACGATCCCGACGGTCTCGTCGATGTCGCCGGGATGGACCGTGGCGATGATTCGATCGGAGTCGGGACGATGCCACGAGGGATCGTGAATCTCGGGCCGCTCGACGAGCACGGTCGGCAAGCCGGCCGATCGGTAACCCTCGACGATCACCAGGTCGGCGCCTGCGAAGAAGAGGCGGACGAGATCGTCGAGGGCGGGCGCTTCGGTGTTGTCGCTCATCCATGCCAGCTGGTTGGTCCCGACCAACAAGGTGTCGGCGCCCGCCTTCCGCATCCGCCATGAGTCCTTGCCCTCGGTGTCGAGTTCGATCCGATGGGCGTCGTGTTTCACGCCGGCGACCACCAGACCTTGGGCGCAGAGTCGGGCGATCACTCCTTCGACGAGCGTCGTCTTGCCTGTGCCCGAAGGAGCAACGAACGAGATCATGGGAGGGAGATCGGTCACGGGTAACTCTTTGCTCTTCCTGGCGTTGGCGATGTCGGGTGGTGATTGTGCCGTGTGGTCGTGACCGCACGGCACTCTCAGGATCTCATGGCATCGAGGCCGTCGATCGAGACAGCGTTCTTTTGCGCCCAATAGGCCTCCAGATCTTCCTCGGTCTTGCCCTTCGCCCACTTGTCGAGCGTTGTTCGGTCCTCGACGAAGTCCATGAGGGGGATGGAGTAGCCACAAGAGTTGGAGGTGCGGGTGATGTCGGCGACGATCACCGATCGTACGGCGTCGCGAGGCCCGAAACGGGCCCGGAGATCGGCGAAATGCTCATCATCGGGCAGAACCACGTGAGCATTGCCGTACAGCCTGACGATGTTCGGCTTGCCGTCGAATGCGCAGAACATGAAGGTGATCCGCCCGTTCTGGCGAACGTGGGCGATCGTCTCAGCGCCGCTGCCGGTGAGGTCGAGATACGCCACCCGCTGAGGTCCGAGGATGCAGAAAGAATCGAGGCCTTTGGGCGAGAGGTTGACGTGGCCCCCTTCGTTCGGAGCCGTTGCCACGAAGAACAGATGCTGCCGCTCGACGAACTCGCTCATGCTGTCGGTGATGCTGTCGAATGCCTTTCCCATTCACAGATGTTGGCCTGCATTCTTTGCGAACGCAGCCATCTTTCGAAGGATGCTCGGATCGGGCCGGAGAACTCCATCAGGTCCGTTCACGGTTGACGGGCCGAGTTGGACGAGGTTCGCGCCGTTGACTGCCTCGAAGCAGCGCCTTACTCTATGGCTGCGCCTGTCAAAGGGCTGGCGGATAAAGAGGGGGACCGATGAAGGTACGAATTGGATTCGTCTTTTTGGCGATGATTGTTTCCCTAGCGCTCGTCGCACCTGCGGCGGACGCACATGACCCTGGCGGCGACCAGGCCGAGGCATTGAAGGGCCGGCTCTACGACGGCCGCGTAGAAGATCCGAGTCCGGGAGGCGTTCCAATGGAAGCGATCTCTGGAGCCCGATGCAAGGGTGGAGTCGCAGCTGGGATCTTTCCTTGCCACAAGGTCGACCTCGACTCGTTCACCCCGCTGACGGATGTCGAAGCAACCTTCGTCAACGACGTCTGGGGATGGCAGGATCCGGTCAGCGGAATGCAGGTGGCAATCGTCGGCTCATTCGAAGGCACGATCTTCATGGATGTCACCGATGGCGTGAATCCGGTCTATCTCGGAACGCTTCCGAGCCCGGTTCCTGACGATTTCAGAAACATTTGGGGAGACATCCGAGTCCACGAGAACACTGCGTACATCGGCAGCGAAGCTGTCGACTTCGATGGTTACTTCCAAAGTGGTGTGGCCAGCGGGCACGGTGTTCAGGTCGTCGACCTGACGCAATTCCGGGGCCGAAGCGCACCGTTCGAGATCACTGAGACCGCCCGCTTGACCGACATGACCAACTCCCACAATCTTTCGCTCAATCCAGAAACCGAGCGACTCTATGTGACCGGATCAGTTTTCTTCCTGAACGAGTGCTCGACCGCCCCCTATGACGACATTTTCAACGGCGAAGGGGGCTCGATCGTCTATGACGTCAGCAACCCGAACCACCCGGTTTTCGAGGGCTGCCTAGATGCTGATGGCTACAACCACGACATCCAGTGCGTGGTGTACCACGGCCCTGACCGGGAATTTCAAGGTCGCGAGATCTGCATCGGCTCGAACGAGGATGCGCTGACGATCTACGAGGTCAGCGATCTCGACAACGAAGAAATCCTGGCCAGTGTGAAATATCTCGACTTTGACTATTGGCCAGATCCTGAGGCCGGACCTCCGAGCTACTACACCCATCAGGGCTGGCTGAGCGAGGACCACAGCTACTTCTTCCTCGGCGATGAGCTGGACGAGTACTCCTCCGGGTTTCCGAGGACCACCTACATCTGGGACTTTGCGGATCTCAGAAATCCTCAGGTGATCGAGGCCTATAGCGACGGGAACGAGTCGATCGACCACAACATGTTTGTCCATCGTGGACTGCTGTATCAGTCGAACTACACCTCGGGTCTTTGGATTTACGACGCATGGAAGGCCGACAAGGGTCGGCTCACGATGCGAGGCTTCTTCGACGTCTTCCCGATCGACGATCGCACCGATTTCTTCGGAACCTGGGGTAACTATCCCTACTTCGGCGATGGAAAAGTGATCGTCACGAGCTCGGATGAAGGCATCTTCGTTCTGAACTCCAGGGCAAAGAGCTCCAACAACACCTTCTCCAACGGGCGACGCTGAGGCTGCTGCCTCTTCCCGTTTCTACCTTGCCGTTCTGCGGCCCCCACAGTGGAAAATTCATGCTGGGTGCTGCAGAACGGCGAACGTCAGAGCCTGGCATTCGGAGCTGCAATCGAGCCGGTCCGCCGCCCTCTGTTGGGGTTTCGACTGCGGTCGACTCAGATTGAGCACGCATCGGCCGATAGGAAAACGAAGGCGCACGGTGCGTCGGCGGTCATGTGCCCATGCTGACGTACCAATGCCATTGTGTTTTCAGCGGTTGGGCTATCGGCAACAGGATCAGCGGCGCTGAAGGGCAGTGATGACGTCTCTCGAAACGAACAAGCAGTCGGGGCGCGACGAGAGTAAGCCGCTCGCTCGTTTCGATGCCGATCACGGCATTCTCTGGCTCGACGACGTACCGATCCCCGTTCGGCCCGGCGAACGGACGAACGCCGAACTCCTTCGCAGTCTCGTGAGTTGCATCAGAGAGTTGCGGCGGCTTCCCGACGGAGCCCCCTGCCACCTGCGAGATCGAGAACTGCACACGTTCGCCGATGTCCTCGACCTCACCCATCGTGCGCTTCGGCGCGACGTCCGGCGTGAACTCGTGCTGAACAAGGAACAGGCCGGCGATTTGGTTGCCAAGCTGCGGCGTAGTCACCGGGCCGTGCTCGCTGATTCCTGACTCGTCCCAACTCGGCTCGGGCTCGAGCAGGGCGCAGTCGTCGATGACAAGCTGGGCGTGTGGATGTTTCCCAGCTGGCAATCGTCGGAGCCTCGATCATCCTGTTCGCGTTCGTCAGTCGACGGATGGCCCAGGCGCCGGTGACCATGCCCATGATGTTCGTGGCTGCCGGGTGGTTGGCCGCCGCCGTCGGCGCGGTCGAGCTCGACCTCGAGGTCGACGCAATCGTCGTTTTGGGTGAATTCACGCTGGCCGTGATTCTCTTCAGCGACGCCGTTCGAATCAACATCACGGCGCTCCGCCGGGATGCGGCGTTGCCCGGTCGTCTGCTGGCGATCGGCTTGCCACTGTCGATCGGGATCGGCGCAATCATGATTGCGCTGGTGATCCCGGCCTTCTCCTTCTGGGAGGCCGCGTTGCTCGCGGCGATTCTCGCCCCGACCGACGCCGCACTCGGTCAGGCCGTCGTCGAAGACCTGTCGGTGCCATTGCGAGTTCGCCAGGCGCTCAACGTCGAGTCGGGATTGAACGACGGTCTCGTATTGCCCGCAGTGTTGCTTTTCTTGGCACTGGCGACCGGCGAGGACACCTCCGCCGAGTTCTGGATCCGGTTCGCAACGCGACAAGTAGGACTCGGCATTCTGGTCGGGCTGGCCATAGGCGCCGCAAGTGGATGGGTCATGAACAAAGCTCGCGACGGGGGCTGGGTCGACGGAATTTACGCCCAGCTCGGCACGTTGTCCGTTGCCGTCACGGCGTTCCTGACCGCATTGGCCGTGGAGTCCAATGGCTTCCTTGCCGCCTTCGTCGCCGGGCTTGCATTCGGGGCGGTCATGCCCGATCAGACGGCCGAGCACGTGAGTGAATATGCCGAGGACTCCGGTCGGTTGTTGGCCATCATCGCCTTCTTCGTATTCGGCAACGTGCTGCTTCACGACCACCTCGGAAACCCTTCGATCACCGTTCTGGTGTCGGCGCTGTTGATTCTCACCGTCGGCCGGATCCTGCCAGTGGCCGTTGCCTTGATCGGTCTCCGACCGGCGAAGGAAACGATTGCCTTCATCGGCTGGTTCGGCCCGAGGGGCCTGGCATCGATCCTGTTCGGACTGATTCTGTTGGAGGAGGAACTACCCGGCTCCGACGAATTGTTCGGGATCATCGCGTGGACCGTCCTGGGAAGCGTTGTCCTGCACGGGGCCACTGCCTCCTGGGGGGCCCGGACCTACGGGGCTTGGTTTGCCGACATGTCCGAGGAGGAGGCGGCCACGATGCCCGAGTCGGTACCCGTCGAACCGACCCGAACCCGTTGGTCCCGCTGACTCGAACGAGCTTGGCCGGAAAGCGGTTGCGACCACGGCGTTCGGCTGATTGACTTACCCACGATGACCGACCAGAGAATTCTCGTAGTACTCACGTAGCGCACGGCGGTCTTCTTTTCGTGCGCTCAGCCTCCCCCCGGGGAGGCTTTCTTGTTTTTCCGATCCAAACCGCCAGACTGCCTCTCGCAACGATGCGATGGCATCAGTCCCGCCCACACACCCCGCCGACACACCGGAGCACCTGTCATGACCCAGCCTGAGCGACTCAATGGGGGCCAAGCCCTGATCAGGAGTCTCGAGATGGAAGGGGTAGAGATCATCTTCGGCTATCCCGGTGGAGCGATTCTTCCCGTTTACGACCCGATCATCGATGCCAAACTGCGCCATGTCCTGGTCCGACATGAGCAGGGCGCTGGTCACATGGCCGAGGGTTACGCCCACGCCACCGGCAAGCCCGGCGTGTGCATGGTCACCAGTGGGCCCGCAGCCACCAACGTCGTCACCCCGCTGGCCGATGCCATGCTCGACTCGGTTCCCATGGTGTGCATCACCGGGCAGGTCGCGCTCAGTGCGATCGGCACCGATGCGTTCCAGGAGTGCGACACCACGGGCATCACCCGATCGATCACGAAACACAACTTCCTCGTCACTCGAGCCGAAGACATTCCCCGCATCATCCGGGAAGCGTTCCACATCGCCACCACCGGACGCCCCGGTCCAGTGCTGGTCGACATTCCGAAGAACATCGTCGACGCCGGCAATCCCGATGCCTATTTCGATTGGGAATGGCCGACCGAATTCGATCTGCCGGGGTACACGCCGAACGTCGATCCCGACCCTGCGTCGATTGCGGCAGCAATCGAGCTCATGCTCGCGGCCAAACGCCCCGTGCTGTACGTCGGGGGAGGCGTGCTCAAGGCTCGTGGCGCCACGATTCTGCGTGAACTCGCCGAGCTCACCGGAATCCCCGTTGTCACCACACTCATGGCTCGCGGTGCCTTTCCCGACAGTCATGAACTCTGCCTGGGTATGCCGGGAATGCACGGCAACTACACGGCGATCACGGCCATCCAGCAGTGCGACCTCTTGATCGCCATGGGAAGCCGGTTCGACGATCGGGTCACCGGCAAGGTCGGTGCTTTTGCTCCCGATGCGAAGGTGATCCACGTCGACATCGATCCTGCCGAGCACGGCAAGGTGCGGATGCCAGACGTGCCCATCGTCGGCGATTGCCGTATCGCCATGGAGTTGCTGGTCGAGGGCCTGAGGGCCAAGGGCGTGCCGGGCACGCAGCCAGACCTAGCTCCGTGGCGTCAAAAGGTGTCGGGTTGGCAGGAGAAGTATCCGCTCACCTACGAACCGTCTGCCCCCGGCCAGTTGCTCAAACCGCAATACGTTCTCGAACGTCTGCGTGATCTCTCACCGGCCGACACGATCGTCGCCTCGGGAGTGGGTCAGCACCAGATGTGGGCGAGTCAGTATTGGAAGTTCGACTACCCCTACACCTGGATCAACTCCGGTGGACTCGGCACCATGGGCTTCTCGATCCCGGCTGCCATCGGTGCGAAGGCCGGGATGCCCGACCGCACGGTTTGGGCCGTCGACGGCGATGGCAACTTCCAGATGACCGCCCAAGAGCTCGTCACGGCTTCGGTCGAGAAGATCCCGATCAAGGTGGCACTGATGAACAACGCCTACCTCGGGATGGTTCGCCAGTGGCAGTCGCTGTTCTACGACGAGCGCCTCAGCGAGGTCTATCTCAGTCACGACATGCCCGACTACGTGAAGTGGGCCGAGGCGATGGGTTGTGCGGCGTTCCGGGTGGAAGACCCCGACGAGGTCGACGCCGTGATCCAGAAGGCGAACGAGATCAATGATCGACCGGTCGTGATCGAGTTCCGGTGCCACAGTGAAGAGAATGTCTACCCGATGGTGCCGGCCGGCGGTTCGAACGACTCGGTCATCGTCGACCCCTCACAACAGCCTTCGCTGGACGCCGAGCGAGCTGCCGCTTCGGCCGCGGCCGAAGGGGACCGGTCATGAACCGTCCCGGCGATCTTCACCACCACACCCTTGCCGTCCTGGTCGAAAACAAGGCCGGTGTGCTCGCACGTGTGGCCGATCTGTTTGCTCGACGGAGCTACAACATCGTGTCGCTGGCCGTTGCTCCCACCGATGATCCTCGCTTCAGCCGCATCACGATCGTCGTCGACGTCGAGTCTTCACCGCTCGAACAGATCGTGAAGCAACTCTTCAAGCTGATCAACGTGGTCGAGATCGCCGAGATGTGGCCCGACGAATCCATCACCCGCGAGTTGATCGTCGTCAACGTCGAGGTTTCTGCCGACCGACGGCCCGAGCTCGACACACTTATCGCCGAAACTCATGGTCGTCTGCTTCATGACGCCGACGGTCACGTCACCATAAGCTTGGCCGGGGATCCGTCCGAGATCGACGCCATCGAGGAGCGCCTTCGGGCATTCACGATCGTCGGGCTCCAGCGCACCGGTCGAATTGCCCTGCCCAAGATCGGGGCCAACGTCCCGCTCACCCGGGCCGATTGAGCGATCAGATCCGCACTCGCGTCGCTCGCCTCTAGTCTCTGCCGCATCAAGTGGCTCAACCCACCAACCAGCCAGGAGTTCCCGTCGTGGTCAACATCTATTACGAAGCCGACGCTGATCGTTCGCTCATCGCCGATCGCAAGGTGGCCGTACTCGGCTACGGCTCGCAGGGCCACGCCCACGCGCTCAACCTGAAGGAGTCGGGCATCGACGTTCGGATCGGCCTGCGCGAGGGCTCCTCGTCGAAGGCGAAGGCTGAGGAGGCCGGGCTGCGAGTTTTGTCGGTCGCCGACGCAACGGCGGAAGCCGATTTGATCATGATGCTCATGCCCGACACCGAAATGGGCGCGATCTACGACGAGAGCATCGCTCCCAACCTCCAAGACGGGGATGCCCTCTTCTTCGCCCACGGATTCAACATCCGCTTCGGTCTGATCACGCCGCCCGACAACGTCGATGTTTGTATGGTCGCGCCGAAGGGCCCTGGCCACCTCGTGCGTCGCACCTACCTCGAAGGGGGCGGCGTTCCCGCCCTCATCGCCGTCGAAAACGATGCCTCGGGCAACGCGAAGGGCATTGCCCTTGCCTACGCCGACGCCATCGGCGGCAGTCGGGCCGGCGTCATCGAGACGACCTTCACCGAGGAAACCGAAACCGACCTCTTCGGTGAGCAGGCCGTGCTCTGTGGCGGCACGACGGCGCTTGTGCAGGCCGGATTCGAGACCCTGATCGAGGCCGGCTATCAGCCCGAGGTCGCCTATTTCGAGTGTCTTCACGAACTCAAGCTCATCGTCGATCTCATGTACGAAGAAGGAATCGCCGGAATGCGTTACTCGGTGAGTGATACCGCCGAGTGGGGCGATCTCACCAGCGGTCCCCGAGTGATCAATGCCGACGTGAAGGCCACGATGAAGGACATCTTGACCGACATCCAAGACGGCACGTTCGCCAACAACTGGGTGGCCGAGAGCCGTTCGGGCCGGGAGAACTTCAAGCGTCTGGAAGATGCCGGTCACGAGCATCCGATCGAGACTGTCGGCAAGAAGCTGCGGGGCATGATGCCGTGGATCAGCCAGGGCAAGGCCAGCGTGCGCGAAACCAGCGGTGGGCAAGGCTGACCACCTGCGCTGGGCCGACTGGCCTCATCAGTCGTAGTTCTGGAGGCCCTCACCGTCGCTTTCGACGGTAGACGCCTCCAGAACGAGCGAGAGGCGGGTCGGGTCAGCGGCGGGGCGGGCGGCCGGTCTTGATGAAGTCGAGCGACTCCTGAACGGTGCGGGCGACGAACCGCTCGCGCCGGGGAGCGTGGACCAATCGGGCGGCAGCGGCCAGAGGTAGAGCGGAGCCGGTGAACGCGGCTTCCTCCCTGGCCGCTTGCACGGTTTTCACCAAGTGGGCAACAACGATGAACGAACCGCCTCGGTCGTCCATTGCGTCGCGGGCCAACTGATCAGCCACCACATCTCGGTCGCCCTCGAGAGCGGCTGCGACCACACCGCCGGGTTCCTCCATGGGCAGAACACCAACGCGTCGCTCGTAGCGGCCCGTGTCGAAGGCGAGCCATGCCGTGAACAACGCCAGTCTGGCTGTGTGGGGCCCGGGGTCGTGGTGCCAGGCCCATCGGGCCGCTCGTGCGTAGGTGAGGCCGTGGGTGATGTCGAGCCAGCCGAATCCCGCCGTCGGGTCGGTTTCGGGTTTGAGGTCGTAGCGCAGCAGACGCTGCGAGGCGGCGAGTGAAACCGCATCGAGAAGTCCTTCGATCCCAGCCCCATCAACGACGGCGCGGGCCGCAAGGTCGATGGGCGTTTCATCGGCAGTGAGGAGATCGGTGGCGAGTGCCTCGGGGGTCCAGCCCGTGGTCGTGCGGTCTGCGCTCGACGCCAGAAGGTCGAGGTCGATCGCTTCCAGTGCCCGCATCGTTTTGCGCATGTAGGGGAGCGTGTCTTCGCGGGTGCCACCGCTGATCGACACCGTGAGGTGGGGGAGCAGCTCGCCGGCACGATGCCAACCCACCCGATCGAGCAATTCGAATGCCTTCTGGGTGTAGATCGCTCCGTGGCCGTAACCAATGTGGTGCTTGCTCACCGCCTCGATGAACTGATGGCGGATGACCGCTTGATCGATACCGGTCTCCACGGCCGACGCCGTCCACGCCATGGCCCCCGAGTAGTTCTCGCTTTCCATGGCAGCAGGAAAGTTGACGGTGCCATCAGGGGGCGGGATGGGTCGGCTCGGATGGCCTCGATTCTCCTCGGCGATACCTGCCAGACCCTGGACCAGCGCCAGGGCACGGTCGTCGCCGTGCCACACCTCGGAGAGGTGAAGGCAATCGGCGGCCAGCGCGATCTCGTGACCGGGGCCGTCTTCGTTCTTCGCCGCCCCGAGTTTGGCGCCTTCCCACATGATGTCGGCCGGGGTGGCATCGTTGGCGAGGAGACGCAGGCTGTCGCGAGCAACTTGGCCGGGATAGTTCGAAGCGATGCCACGTCGAAGGCTCGGCCACAAACGAGCGAGCGCTTCATCCTTCGTCGGCGTGGTGACGCTCACCTCGATCGTGCCGTCGTCGGCCACCGACACGGCGTGACAGGCCACGTCTTCTTCACCGAGCATGCACACTCCGTCGGTGACCCGGAACTTCCAGTTGTGCCACTGGCAGGTGACGGCGGGCTCGCCATCAGGCCCCACGCTCAGCGTGCCGGTGGCGAGTCCATAACCCTGGTGAGGGCAGCTGTTGTCGAGAGCATGCACCCCTTTGGAGGTGCGGATCACCACGACCTTGTGAGACCCCACCGAAGCCATCTTCATGGTGTCGACTCCGAAGTCGTCGAGCTTGCCCACCGACGCAACGGTCGTTCGGTCGGTAGCCGTCTCGGTCGAGTCTGCCAGCGAGGTCATGTCGTCGATGATTCTCCCGATCCCCGGGTTCGTCAATCGGCGGGGCCGACCTTCACGGTGTGAACGCAGCGAACCGTGGGCCGCGAACGGTCAGAGACCGAAGGCGGCATTCACCTCGGACATGCCGGGGTCGGCGCCGAGTTCGTCGTTTCGGATCACGAGACTCAGCTTCGTTCGGCGGCGCAAGAAGTCATCGAGACGCGTGACCATCTCTCGCTCGGCCATCAGATGGAGCTCGCCCCGAAGGATGTCGGATCCGACCAGAACCTCCTCACCCAGGGATGGATCCTCGGCCACCTCCTTCAGCAGATCGAAGGCGGCGACACCGTGTCGGCGCCACAGTACCTCGGCCACCGAACCGGCCCGCTCGATGGACGGGCGTCGATCGAGGCCGAGGGTTGCCGCCTCGGTTTCGAACCGTTCCCGTTCCGAGTCGGGTGCTTCTCCGTACCAACCGGGCACCTCGGGTCCGACAGGGACGCCGAGGTCTTCGATGGCCTCGACGACCTCTTCCCCGACGTTCAGGCAGTCAGTGAGCTTGCCGCCGAAGATGGTGACGATCTTCTTCGCAACGTCGACCTCGAGCGCATGTCGGCGGCTCAGCGTCGTCCAGTCGATGTCGGTGCGATCGTCACCGTCATTCTCGACCACCAGAGGTCGGACCCCGCAGCGTTCGGAGATGATGTCGGCCTTGGTGAGCGGTTTGACGAGATCAAGGCGAGCGTTGATCTGTTTGATCAGGAAATCGCGGTCTTCCTCCGTCACCCCCTCGCGGGGATTGTCGGTGCGGGTATCCGTGGTGCCGATCACCGATCGATGGGCCATGGGAATGACATAGAAGAGTCGGCCGGTGTCGTCGAAGAACGCCAACACCCGATCGGAATCGGTGAGACTCGGCACGATCAGATGGATGCCCTTGGAGTACACGATGCGATGATCGGTGTGATTTCCCCACCCCTCGTTCAGCCCATCGACGAACGGGCCGGCGGCGTTGACGATGGTGCGGGCCTGGAGCTGCATCTCCCGACCCGACTCCTCGTCGGTGAGGGAGGCATGCCACATCGTGCCGTCTTCTCGTGTCGCCGATGAGACACTGACGTAGTTGGCCACTGTTGCCCCGTTGTCGAGCGCTGAGCGGACGAAGCTCCAGACGAATCGGGCGTCGTTGTCCTTCAGATAGGCGTCTTGGTATTGGATGCCGCCCTTTGCTGTGGACGTGTCAACGACTGGTTCGGCCTTCTTGATCGCCTTCGGGCGGAAGTAGCGGGGCCGCTTCGTGGCGAATCGACCGATGATCCAGTAGCCGAGTGTTCCCAGGCCGGCGAGCGGTGCCGGAAATGGTGCGCTCTTGTCGAGCGTCGCGAGAAAGCCGATCTCGGAGATGGCAGTCGGGTACGCCTTCATCAACTGGTTGCGCGAGGTGCACAGCTTCCACACCAGAGGCAGTTCGTAGTTCTCGAGGTATTTGAAGCCACCCCAGACGAGATTGGAAGACTCCTGGCTGGTGAAACTCGCGAAGTCGGCCCGTTCGACGAGGGCAACCGACACTCCTCGAGCGGCCAGAGCGGCCGCAGAGACCGCACCATTGATGCCGCCTCCCACGATGAGAACATCGAAGGTGCCACCGTCGAGTCGGTCGAGATTCTGTTGACGCAACTGCATGCCCGGGAACACTAACCGCCGAAGTTTCAGTCAACGACGACGAAACGCGCTGGCAGGGCTCGCCCCCGCAGTCCAGACTTGCCCTCGTCATGTTCACGGAATCTTGACGAAGGGTGGCTCGTGTTACGGGTGCGAGGGGCGATGAAGTCGTACGGCGATGTGGTGGCGCTTCGGGGTGTTGATCTCGATGTGGCGTCGGGCCAGGTCGTGTCCTTGCTCGGAAAGAACGGTGCCGGTAAATCAACCCTGCTGTCGATCGTTGCCGGCCTGGTCCGGCCCGACGCGGGCTCGGTCGAGATCGACGGACTCGATGCGCTCCGTCGGCCCGATGCTGCGTCGAGGCTCATCGGAATCGCTCCCCAGGAAACGGGGATCTACCCCATCCTCACGGTGCAAGAAAACCTCGACTTCTTCGGCGAGTTGGCGGGCCTGAATCGGGCTGATCGACGCCGGAGAGTTTCCGAAGTTGCCGAGCAGATCGGCCTCGGAACCCTGCTCGAGCGGCGGGCCGGGTCACTGTCGGGGGGTGAGGCTCGTCGCCTCCACACCGGCTGCGCGTTGTTGCACAAACCGAAGCTGTTGATGCTCGACGAGCCGACGGTCGGTGCCGATGTTGCAACGCGGGCTCAGCTCATCGAAGCCGTCAAGCAACTGGCAGCCGAAGGGGCGGCCGTGATCTATACCACCCATTATCTGCCCGAAGTGGAGGCCCTGGAAGCCGATGTCGTGATCATCGACAATGGATCGATCCTCGCCACCGGCACACAATCCCAGCTGGTCGAAGCCCACTCGCTCCAGGGCCTGCGGATTCAGATCGAAGGGGAGCTACCCGATTCACTGCGAGGTCTCCACCCCGTTGCCGTCGATCCCGGCTTCTTCCGGATCGAACGGCCGATTTCCATGACCGAGCTGCTGGCTGTCTTGGGTCCCGACACCGACGCTCTGCTTTCCGTGGAGCTTCTGCGCCCAGACCTCGAGACCGTGTTCCTCGCGGTCACTGGTCGCCGGCTGGATGCTGACGATCCCGACCCGATGCTGGTCGACCCCGGTGCCGGCGACGCGTCGAGGAGTGCGAAATGACGATCATTGCAACCATCTCGCGTAGTCAGTTTCGTATTCTGCGCAGAGACCCCTGGTTTCTCGTGATCATGTTCGGTATGCCGCTGGCGGTCATGCCGTTGTTCTCGCGCACGATGGGTTTGTCGCTGGCCGACATCGGTTTCACCGATGCAACCGGTGCTGAGCAGGTCGTTCCGGGGCAGACGGTGCTGTTCGGGTTCTTCATCGCCAGTTCTGCGGCCTTCGCCGTGTTCCGAGAACACGGGTGGAAGACGTGGGATCGACTGCGGGCTTCAGCGGTCACATCGCGGCAGCTCCTCGCCGGCTACGCGCTTCCCTGGATCGTGATCCATTCCTTCTATCAACTGGCGCTCTTCGTTGCCGGGTTCGCTTTTCTGGGGCTCCGGCTGCGAGGCGGATCCTTGGTTGCGCTGCTGCTGGTGGTGGTGAGCTATGCCGCCTGCCTGATCGCCCTGATGTTGCTGGCCACGGCGACGTTCCGCACCATTCAGCTGGTGAATGCCCTCTCGAACCTGGGAGCGATGGTCATGGGTGGTTTGGGTGGAGCCTTGGTGCCGCTGGAGCAACTGCCCGGTTGGGCGCAAGCCGTCGCACCGATCACGCCTCCCTACTGGGCGATGCGGGCTCATCGCAGCATCTTCCTCGAAGCAGGAGGAGTGGCCGATGTTGCGCCCTTCGTCGGCGTTCTCGTTGCCGCTGCCGTCGTCTTCGGACTGGCCGCGTCGTTTCGATTCCGAGTGGATGAAACGAAGGAATTCTTCGCCTGAGATCGTTGGTCCGACGGCGGCTCAGCCTGATCGTTGATGGCTGTTGCCAGGCGGAAACGTGACCATGATCATGATCGCGGCCAACACATAACACACGACGATCCAGGTCCACGCCCAGCGATAGGCCGAGAGATCGAATTCGTCGACCCCGGTGGCGAGCAGCGTGATCGACACCGAGATGCCGAGTGCGTAGGCAACCTGTCTCAGCGTGTTCACGGTTGCGCCGGCAACACCGAACTTGGCGGGCTTGATGTCGGACAGTCCTGCACTCGACCACGTGGCCACGGTGAGGCCGACACCGAGCCCGGAGATCAGCGTGAGCGGCACGAAGCGGCTCCACACGGTCGGCGTCTCGTCGAGAAACAACAGCAGCGACGCGTACCCGACGGCGCACAACACGCAGCCGACGCCGAGCAACCAACGATGTCCGATCCGGTCGGCGAGCGAACCCGAGAGTGGGCTGACGAACGCAGCGAGGAGGGGACCCGGAATGAACGCCGCGCCGACAACCTTGAGGTCTTGGTTCCAGAGGTCCTGAAGGACCAATGAATTGACCAGTGCTCCGCTGGTGAACGCGAATCCGTAGAACACGACGCCGGCGCTCGTGCTGGCAAACGATGGCACTCGGAACAGCTCGAGATCGAGCAGCGGTTCGGCATGGTGACGTGACCGACGGACCAGCAGGGGCAGCAGCGCGACCCCGAGCGCGATGAGCGCCCAGATCCGGGGATCGCCCAGTCCCCAGGTTTCGCTCTGGACGATGCCGAACATCAAGGTGGCCACGGCCACGGTGCCGATCACCACGCCGATCAGGTCGATTCGTCCCGTTGCGTTGGGATCCTTGGACTCACGCAGGAAACGTGGACCGAGCACGAGCACCAACAGGCTGAGCGGAACGTTCATCAGAAAGATGGCCCGCCAACTCGATGCCTCGATCAGAACCGATCCCAGTGCAGGGCCGACGACGGCTCCGAGAGCACCGGTGGCTCCGGCGAAACCGATGGCGGTGCTGCGTTTCGACGGGGGGAAGTCGGGCAGCATCACGGCGAAGGACGAGGCGAGCACAATGGCCCCGCCGACGGCTTGCACGAGCCGAGCTGTGATGAGCAGTTCCACGTTCGGCGAGATCCCGCACAACAACGAACCGACCATGAAGATGGCAACCCCGGGCAGAAACACTCTCCGTCGTGGTCACACCCAGAGCCAGCCAGGCTTCGCGGCTCACCTGGTTGTCGATGAAGTCCGGCTGGTTGGTGCGAATCGCATCAGTCAAAGCAAACCCTCCTCGACGGGTTGGGATTCGTGACGTTACGACACCCCGCCTGATGTCTCCCAGCTGGTCGAGGCGTCGGCTCGCGATCGGGAGCGGCGATCTGATGGCCGGGAGTGGTCATGGCCGCTTCTTGTGCTATTGAAAGACCAGTCGGCTGACAGATCGCAGCCGCCTTCTCAGGAGAGCTCAATGGGTGAATTCGTCCGCATCGAAGAATCTGGAACCGACAAGGTGGCGATCATTCGGCTCGACCGGCCGAAGGTCAACGCCCTCAATCTGCAGGTCGGTAACGAGCTGTTGGCGGCGGCCAATGAGCTTGCCGGTCGTTCCGACATACGAGGGGTCGTGGTCTGGGGAGGACCGAAGATCTTCGCCGCCGGCGCCGACATCAGCGAGTTTCCGATCGATGGTGACCGTGATCCGTCGCCCATGGTTGATCCGCTGAACGATGGCATTCTCGCCATCGAACGTCTGCCTCAGGTCACGATCGCGGCCGTCAACGGTTTCGCCCTCGGTGGAGGTTGCGAACTCTCGATGGGCACCGACTTCCGAATTTGCGGCGAGAAAGCGGTTTTCGGACAACCCGAGATCCTGCTCGGAATCATCCCCGGTGCGGGTGGAACGCAGCGGCTGACCCGGCTCGTTGGTGTCACCAAGTCGAAGGAGATCAACTACACCGGTCGCCAGGTCAAGGCTGACGAGGCTCTGGCCATCGGGCTCGTGTCCGAAGTGGTCGCTGACGAACAGGTCCTCGAACGGGCGGTCGAGTTGGCCGCCATGTACGCCAACGGCCCAGCCGCGATCGCCAATGCCAAGCGGGCGATCATGGACGGACTCCATGTGTCACTCGAGGAGGCCATCGCCATCGAAAAGCGCGAGTTCGTCGCATCATTTCAAACCGACGATGCGGTCACCGGCATCACCAGTTTCCTCGAGCACGGCGCGGGCAAAGCGAAGTTCTCGGGAAAGTAGGTGACTCCGTATCCGCCGGAGGGTGACCTCGGAGAGGTGCTCGTCACCGCAGAA
Source organism: Acidimicrobiales bacterium (assembly GCA_037969565.1). Taxonomy (GTDB): domain Bacteria; phylum Actinomycetota; class Acidimicrobiia; order Acidimicrobiales; family SZUA-35; genus SZUA-35. Next base: position 22,139 of record JBBKXQ010000143.1, read on the forward strand.
CAGATCAACGACCGGGTCCAGGAACTGGGCCGGCAGATCAGCCAGGATCTGGGCGGGAAGACTCCCTTACTCGTGGGTGTGCTCAAGGGGAGCGTGATCTTCGTGGCCGATCTGATGCGGGCCATCCAGGGCCCCGTCGAGATCGACTTCATGGCCGTCTCGTCTTACGGCAACGCCACTGAATCGAGCGGCGTCGTGAGAATCGTGAAGGACCTCGATGCACCGGTTGCCGGACGAGACGTGATTCTCGTCGAGGACATCATCGACTCGGGCCTCACCATGAAGTACCTGCTCGATCATCTGGCGGGTCAAGAGCCGGCTTCGCTGCGAACTTGCTCGCTGTTGGTGCGCGAAGGACGCAAACATCCTGATGTCCATCTCGATTACGTGGGGTTCGAGATACCCCCGGCGTTCGTGATCGGATACGGCCTGGATGTGGGTCAGCGCTTTCGCAACCTTCCCTTCATCGGAACCTACGCCGGCGGATAACCGAGGGCAGGTCCCACGATGTTGCGGAACCACTCGATCGGCGGCATCGGTGGACCGCCGGTCCAGTCACAATTTCCGTGGGTATAGGACCAAGCCCCGAGAAGGTTTCCTGCGGTGTCCAACGCAGTGGCCGCAACGATGGTGCGACACAACTCGTCCTCGCCCAGTTCGGCCCGTTGATCGAGGCAGAGTGTGGTTGCCCCGAGTGAGTTCGGTGTGCCGGGCCAGCTGTCGGGAATCGGCACGACCTGGGCCGGGTCATTGGCGGCAAGGGCGAGCAGACCATTCGGTTCGGCATTCGGCGCACAGGCAAAGGATGATGACGTCGGGAACAGCGCAATGGCAGCGGGCGCCGATGGGTCGGCTCCGGCCCGTTCGACGATCGCCTTGTTGTCGTCGTACACCGTGAGCGTGTCGGGACAATCCCCGACCTTTTCGTTCCTGCCGCTGATCTCGGCGATCACGGTGCCATCGACGGTCTGGATCACACGAGTGGACCAGTCGGTGGCCAGACCGGTGTAGGAGAAGCCTTCTTCGTAATCGTCGCAGAAGTAAATCGGTTCGGCGTCCGTGGTGGTGTCGCAGCGAACGAGTGGTGGCACCGCCGAGGAGTACGCAACTTGAGTGCTCGGGTCGGACCACACCGCGGTATTGGTGTCGAACGTGACGGTGATGACGTCGTTGAAGGCGGCAATGCCGGGTGCCGCTGCGCCCGCGATCGAGGCCTGTTCTCCGGCGCAGATCGCTCGGAACTGCAGGGCCAGGTCGGCGTTCAGGGTCGGTCCCGGAGGAACGGACGGATCGGGTGCAACATCGGTGCCCGGGGCCGCGGCGTCGGTGGCCACACCGTCCGCAGCCCCATCGGCCGCAGTTCCATCGGCCGCAGTTCCATCGGCCGCGGAGTCCTGGTCGACCTCGACCTGACCGTCGTTGGCTTGGGCGGTCTCGTCGGTCATCGCCAAGCTTTCAGGACCGGAATCGTCGCCGCCGAGGAAGAAGACTCCGAGGGCTCCGAACAACAGCACGACCACGAGGGCAACGGCGGCAACAAGAGGGGCCGGTGCCTCCCGACTCGGTGCGGGTTCGTCGTCGTCGTCGTCGACCAGGTCATTGAGTTCAGCGAGGTCGACACCGGCCGAAGCCAGAACGACTGCGTCGGGCCACGCTGCAGCTTCTTCGACCTCGGCAACCGGAACGGTCGCCGGCCCAGCCTCGAATCGACAGAACGGGCAAATCGTCCATTGCTCGAGGCGCACGGCACCACAGGATTGACACACACTCATCCTGTTCCTGTCGGTCTGGGACCGCAGGTTCTTAGTGGCTCACCAAGGCGAACCGGTGGCGACCCGGTGGCGCGGTGCCGTCATGGTCGCTAATGTCGAGCGACCTAGTCGGGAATTGGGTTCGAGTGCATCGACGCGAGCCGCGGTACGAATCACCAGGCGAACCGCAGCCCCAAGAATCGGCAACAGCCACATCAGAACAGCCACATCAGAAATAACGAGAGGACGAACAATGAGCAGCGATGGATGGGGTTTCGAAACCCGCCAGATTCACGCCGGGCAGGAACCCGACAGCGCAACCGGTTCACGGGCCGTACCGATCTACCAAACCACGGCCTACCAGTTCCGGGATTCGGCCCATGCCGCCAATCTCTTTGCCCTGGGAGAGCCGGGAAACATCTACACCCGGATCATGAACCCCACGCAAGGGGTGCTCGAGGTCCGCCTGGCGGCGCTCGAGAACGGTCTCTCCGAAACGGCAGCAGGTGTGCCCGGGGCGTTGGCCGTGGCGTCGGGCCAGGCGGCCGAAACCTTGGCCATCCTGAACATCGCCGAGGCCGGCAGCCACATCGTGGCGGGTGCCGCGCTCTACGGGGGCACCTACAACCTCCTGCACTACACGCTCCCCAAACTCGGCATCACCACCACGTTCGTCGACGACGCCGACGATCTCGATGCCTGGCGAGCAGCCGTCCAGCCCAACACGAAGCTGTTCTACGGCGAGTCCATCGGTAATCCGTTGAACAACGTGCTCGACATCGAGGGGATCGCCTCGGTGGCCCATGACGTCGGAGTTCCGCTGGTCATCGACAACACTGTCGCTTCTCCGTATCTCATTCGGCCCTTGGAATGGGGCGCCGACATCGTCGTGCACTCGGCCACGAAGTTCATCGGGGGCCACGGCACCTCGATCGGCGGAATCATCGTCGACGGCGGCTCGTTCGAGTTCTCCGATGCCGAGCGCTACCCGAACTACAACGAACCCGACCCGAGTTACCACGGGCTCACCTACTGGCCGATGCTCGGCCACGGATCATTCATCGCCAAAGCGCGGGTGCAGTTGCTCCGAGATCTGGGCCCGGCCATCAGTCCCTTCAACGCCTTCCAGATCCTGCAGGGCATCGAAACGCTCAGCCTGCGGATGGAGCGCCATGTGCAGAATGGCCAGATCGTCGCCGAGTGGCTCGAAGCCCGGGACGAGGTGGAGAAGGTGAACTTCGCCGGCCTCGAATCCTCGAAGTGGCACCAAGCCGGCAAGAAGTACATGCAGGGCCGGGGTTTCGGATCGGTGCCGTCGTTCATCATCAAGGGCGGACGAGAAGCCGGGGAGCGGTTTGTCAACGCGCTCGAACTCCACAGCCACGTCGCGAACATCGGCGATGTCCGGTCACTGGTGATCCATCCCGGGTCGACCACCCATTCCCAGTTGTCGCCCGAGGAGCAGTTGGCGGCCGGCGTCGAGCCCGGACTCGTTCGGCTGTCGGTCGGTCTGGAGTCGATCGACGACATCCTGGCCGACCTGGAGACCGGCTTCCGAGCGGCCAAACAAGCCTGAGCCTCCGATTTGGCACCGAGGAGCGGTCGATTATCGGTCGGACCTCGGTGCCAGATCGAGCGCTCCCCATACGCCACGAGCGCAACGGTCCGTGGAAGGATGTTGTTTCGCCCACATCTAGGAGAAATATCGTGCCCGAGTGTCCAGCCACGGACGGCTCAAGTCCTCGTCAGACTCAATTCGACGGCCCATTCGACATGTGCATCGACGTATCGAAGCGATACACCGCCGAGATGGTCACCAGCATGGGCACCATGACCTTGTCGTTTGACGCCGTCGGGGCCCCGAAAACGGTCAACAACTTCATCAGTCTGGCCCGCTACCACTACTACGACGGTCTCACGTTCCACCGGGTCATCCAGGGCTTCGTGCTCCAGGGTGGTTGCCCCGAGGGAACCGGTCGGGGCGGTCCCGGTTACCGCTTCGAAGACGAACTGCCAAAGCCCGGGCGCTACGAACTCGGTTCCTTGGCCATGGCCAACGCCGGACCCAACACCAACGGCAGCCAGTTCTTCGTGATCAGCGGCCCCAGCGGTGTCGGACTGCCGCCGGCGTATGCCCTGTTCGGCAAGGTCGTGAAGGGCCTCGACATCGTCGACAAGATCGAGAAGGTCAAAACCGGCGGGGGAGACAAGCCTGTCGAAGACGTGGTGATCGAGTCGGTCACCGTCACCGAGCACGACGACTGACGCCTCGCCAGTGACGCCATTCGGTGCCGCCGACAGCTGTCGGCGGCACCGAGATGGATCCTGGCCGCCACGACATCTCAACGCTCGGGTCGCCGCACTAGTCTCACGCCGATGAGCGACACAATTCTGGATGTTGATCTTCTCGTCTTCGAGCAGGGCGACAAAAGCCAACGCCGCGCCGTCGTTGATGGTGTGATGCAAAGTCTTCGCACCGGATTCGTCTACACGAGCCACGACCTCAGCGACGATCTCGTCGACACTGCCTACGGGATGCTGCGAACATTCTTCTCGCTCGAGCTCGAGGAGAAGCAGAAGTCGATTGCGCCCGGAACCCACGGTCAGACGGGGTACACCGACCTCCTGGTCGAGACGGCGGCGGTCAGCGACGTCCCCGACTGGAAAGAAATGCTCAATTGGGGGCGCGAGATCCCCTCCGGACACCCCCTCCAACGCAAGTACCCCGGCCGATATCCCAGACGCACGCTTCCCGAGCAACAGGTGCCCGGGATCACCGCTGTGCTCGAAGAGTTCCACGACAAGGTCCTCGATCTCCAGCGCCGCTTCCTCCGGATCATCGCAACCGGGATCGGTTGTCACGAGACCTTCTTCGACAAGATGACCAAGGATGGCACCACCCTCACTCGGGCCATCCACTATCCGGCGATGGACCTGGCCCCTGGCGCATCACATGTCTGGGCGGCCGAGCACGCCGACATCAATCTGATCACCGCCCTGCCTCGGGCCACCGCCCGCGGTTTGCAGGTGGACGTCTCGAAGGTGGGGGAAGGCGAACGAGACCCGAGGGCGAGCGAATGGGTCGACGCCGTTCCTCCCGACAACGGCGTGATCATCAACACGGGAATCATGCTGGAACACATCACCAACGGCCTCATACCCAGCGGCTGGCATCGGGTGGTCGCCGACCCCGCACAACCAGGAGACCGCTACTCGGTGGTGCAGTTCTGTCATCCGACACCGTGGACGATTCTCAACCCGGTCCCGTCGTGTATCACCCCCGACAATCCTCAGCGGTACGCCCCGATCGAGTCGGGCGATCGACTCGACGAGGTCATCTACGACATCAACCTCGTGGAAGATGCCCGGCGGGTCGAGCACCAGGGCACCGTGACTGATTGACAGGAAGTTGTGAACAATGTGGAAACGACGGAAAGAAGTCGGCCATCGAAACGTTGAAGGAACCATGACGAACATTCATTCAAGCGAGAAGTACGACGAGGCCGAACTCCGCGAGCGTTTGGACGCCGAGCAGTTCGAAGTCACTCAGCACGCAGCCACCGAGCCGGCGTTTTCCGGCAAGTATTGGAACGTCTTCGAAGACGGCACCTACCACTGCGTCGTGTGCGACGAAGAGTTGTTCAAGAGTGAGACCAAATTCGACGCCCATTGTGGCTGGCCGAGTTTTGATCGAGCCATCTCAGCGGACAAGGTCGGCGAGGTCGAAGACCGCAAATTCGGCATGCGCCGGGTCGAGTCGGTGTGTGGTAATTGCGGAGCCCACCTCGGCCACGTGTTCCCCGACGGACCAACCGAAACCGGCGACCGGTTCTGTATGAACTCGGCTTCGTTGGCCTTCAAACCCAAATCCGAAGCCTGATCAGGACAGTTCTGCCACCACGTGCTCGATGCTCTTGGTGAGCAGGGTCATGTCGCTGGGCTCGATGGCCGGGAAGCAGGCGATGCGGAGTTGATTGCGGCCGAGCTTGCGGTAGCCCTCGGTGTCGAGGATGCCGTTGGCCCGCAAGGCGGCCGAGATGTCGTCAGCCGACACCGACTCGTCGAAGTCGATCGTTGCCACCACGGGTGATCGCTTGGCAGGGTCGGTGACGAACGGCGTCACGAACGATGAAGCATCGGCCCAGTCGTAGATGATCGACGACAGTTCGGCGCTGCGGCCGGCCGAGAACGACATGCCGCCGTTGTCGTTGAACCATTCGACCTGATTCATCGTGAGGAAGACGGTGGCGAGGGCCGGGGTGTTGTAGGTCTGATTCTGCTTCGAGTTGTCAAGTGCGATCGAGAGGTCGAGCCCGGCGGGGATCCAGCGGGCACCGGCCGCAAGCCGTTCGATCCGTTCTTGGGCTCGGGGCGAACACAAGGCGATCCACAATCCACCGTCGGAGGCGAATGCTTTTTGCGGGGCGAAGTAATAACAATCGACCTCGGCTGGGTCCCACGGGATTGCGCCGGCGGCCGATGTGGCATCAACGGCGACGATCGCGCCGTCGGTGGCTCCAGCGGGACGTTTCAGCTCCATCGAAACGCCGGTGGAGGTTTCGTTGTGGGTGAGGGCGTAGAAGTCGACCGAATCGTCGGCCACCGCTTCGGGGTGCGAGCCGGTCTCGGATTCGATCACGATTGGATCGGCGAGGAAGGGAGCAGCGGCGACGCCCTTGGCGAACTTGGACGAGAACTCGCCGAAGCTCAGGTGCTGGGACTTGGCCTCGATGAGGCCGAAGGTGGCGGCGTCCCAGAAGAGGGTGGTGCCGCCATTGCCCAGCACGACCTCCCAGTCGTCGGGTAGCGAGAAGAGCTGATCGAGGCCGTCTCGGAGTCGGCCGACGACATCCTTCACGCCGGACTTTCGATGTGAGGTGCCCAGGTAGTTGGGTGCGAACTCGGCGAGTGCCGCGACGGCTTCCGGTCGAACCTTCGACGGTCCCGACGCGAATCGGCCATCCAGGGGGCGGAGTTCGGTGGGGATCTGAATTTCGGTAGGTGTTTGGCTCACGGGGTGAGAGGATTGCAGCTTCGTTGCGAAGGGGGAACCTCTCGAGCGAAGTTTCTCGGCACACCGGGTGTCACCGACAAGAATTCAGGAGTTTCCGCACATGGCAGCAGGCCGTATTTCGCAGCGCGTTGGATCGATCGCCCCCTCGGCAACCCTGGCGGTCACCAACAAGGCCAAGGCGCTCAAAGCGGCGGGTGAGCCAGTCATCGGATTCGGTGCCGGGGAGCCCGACTTCCCCACCCCGGACTACATCGTCGAGGCGGCGGCAGCGGCCTGTCACGATCCCAAGAACCACCGGTATGGCCTCGCCGGCGGCACGCTCGAATTGAAGGCCGCCATCGCGGCCAAAACCAAGAGAGACAGTGGTTTCGAGGTCGAGCCCTCCCAGATCGTGGTCACCAACGGCGGCAAACACGCGGTCTACAACGCCATCGCCGGCATGGTCGACCCGGGTGACGAGGTGCTGATTCCCGCCCCCTACTGGACCACCTATCCCGAACCCGTCCGTCTCGCCGGTGGCGTCCCGGTCAGCGTCGACACGCACATCGATGCCGGTTTCCGGGCCACCGTCGATCAGCTCGAGGCAGCCCGCACCAACCGCACCAAAGTCCTCATCTTCGTGAGTCCGTCCAACCCGTCGGGCGCCGTCTATTCGAAGGACGAGATCATCGCCATCGGGCGCTGGGCGGCCGAGCACGAGATCTGGGTCCTCACCGACGAGATCTATGAACATCTCGTGTACGACGAGGCGGAGTTCCACTCGATGCCAACCCTCGTCCCGGAGATCGCCGATCGTTGCATCGTCGTCAACGGTGTCGCCAAAACCTACGCCATGACCGGTTGGCGCGTGGGCTGGCTCATCGCACCGCTCGACATGGCCAAGGCGCTCACGAGCCTGCAGTCGCATCAAACCTCGAACGTGGCCATGGTCAGCCAGGTTGCGGCTCAGGTCGCGCTGGAAGGAACGCTCGACGCCGTCCACATGATGCGAGAGGCCTTCGATCGTCGCCGCAAGGTCATGCACGGCATGCTCGACGGCATCGACGGCGTGCAATGTCTGCTCCCCGAGGGGGCGTTCTATGCGTTCCCCAGCTTCGAGGGTGTGCTCGGCCGAACGATTCGGGGCACGACGATCGACACCACGCTCACGTTGGCCGATGTCGTCCTCGAGCAGGCGAAGGTGGCCTTCGTGCCCGGTGAGGCGTTCGGCAGCCCCGGTTACGCTCGATTCTCGTTCGCGCTCGGCGATGATGATCTCGGCGAGGGCCTCCAGCGGGTCGCCGATCTGATTGCCGAGGGCTGATCGCCGTGGCTGCGCTGCCTTTCGGTTCCTGGCCCTCGCCGCTTTCAGCTGAGCTCCTCGCCGCCGGCGGTGTCGGTGTCGGCGCTCCGAGTTCACGCACCAACGGCAATGGCTCCACCGAGGTGTGGTGGACCGAGGCCCGTCCGGCCGAGGCCGGCCGAGTGGTCCTGGTCCGTCAACTGGCCGACGGCACCACGCTCGACGCGCTCGCCCCTCCATGGTCGGCCCGAACCCGGGTTCATGAATACGGCGGCGGAGCCTGGTTTCACGGGCCCGAGCACGTGTATTTCAGCTCTTGGGACGATCAGCGCCTCTACCGAATTCATGCCGACACCGCCGGGACGGATCAGGCCACCGAACCCGAGCCCCTCACTCCCGCTCCCGAAGAACGCCATGCCTGGCGTTTCGCCGATGGCCGGGTCACCCCCGACGGCAGTTGGATCGTCTGTGTGAACGAGGATCACCACGCCGCCGTCGTCGCCGACAACGGCGAAGCGGTGAACGCACTCGTCGCCATACCGGCCAACGGTGGTGAACCGATCGTGATCTCGCAGAAGGCCGATTTCGTGTCGGCCCCTCGGTTCTCGCCCGATGGTCGTTGGCTGACTTGGTACAGCTGGAACCACCCCAACATGCCCTGGGACACCACGCGTCTCGTGGCGGCCCCGGTGTGGTTGAGCAAAACCGAGCTTCGGCTCGGCAATGTGAAGGTGGTGGCCGACCGTCCCGACGTTTCGGTTCACGGTGCCGACTGGCTTTCCGATGGGCGGCTCGTCTACTCCGATGATCGCACCGGATTCTGGAATCTCTACGCATGGCGTCCGGGCGACGTCGAAGATGTCGCACTCACGACCTTGGAGGGTTCGGAAATCGGTGGGCCGCCGTGGGTCTTCGGTACCCAGCTATGGACCGAAACCGAAGACGGCCGTTTGGTGGCGCGCATCATCACCAACGCCGTGGATTCGTTGGTCGAAGTGCGTTCCGACGGCGAGCTCCGTTCAATCGACACACCCTTTGCCGGCGTTGGCGGCTCGGGTGGTCTCACCCATCTGGGTCCGAAGGTGATGTTGGTCGGCGCCTCCGCCGATGCACTACCGGTGATCGCCTCGATCGACCTCGACTCGAACGAGATCGGAGCCATCCGACCCAAGGACGAACTCGGTATCGAAGCGGGTTGGTTCAGTCGGGCCGAAGCCATCGCATTCGACTCGAATGGTCGACAGGCACACGCCTTCTTCTACGAGCCGACGGGAATCGGGATCGACCGGGCCGAAGGCGAACTCCCACCCCTCGTCGTCATGGGGCATGGCGGCCCGACCAGCCACACCGATCCGACGCTCGACCTCCGAGTCCAATACTGGACCACCCGAGGATTTGCGGTGGTCGACGTCAACTACGGCGGTTCATCTGGCTTTGGCCGGGCCTATCGACAACTCCTCACCGACAACTGGGGAATCATCGACGTCGAGGATTGTGTCGCGGCGGCTCGTCACCTGGCCGATTCCGGACGAGTCGACGGCAATCGAATGGCGATTCGTGGGGGCTCAGCAGGCGGCTTCACCGTTCTGGCCGCCCTCACCAGTAGTGATGTGTTCGGCGCCGGTACGAGCCTCTACGGCGTGGCCGACCTCGAAGCCCTGGCCAAGGACACGCACAAGTTCGAGAGTCGCTACCTCGACGGACTCGTCGGGCCGTATCCCGAGGCCAAAGCCATCTACGACGAACGATCGCCGATCAATCACACCGACGGATTCTCTTGTCCGCTCCTCGTTCTACAAGGCGATGAGGACGAGGTCGTGCCACCCAACCAAGCCGAGGCGATCGTGGCTGCCGTTGCCGCCAAGGGACTCCCGCACGCCTACATTCTGTTCGCAGGTGAGCAGCACGGATTTCGGAAGAGCGAGAACATCGTTCGAGCGTTCGAGTCCGAGCTCTGGTTCTACGGCCAGGTCTTTGGCTTCGACCCGGCCGACGAGATCGCACCGATCGCCGGAGCCGTCGGTCTCTAGAATGTCGTTCCCGGTTGGCGTCGGAAGCTCGCCGTCGGCAGGATGGCGTTCGTGATCGAACCGTTCTTCGTCCCGTCCACCGATGGTGTCAATGTGGCCGTTTACGATTTCGGTGGTGACGGACCGCTCCTGATGTTCTGCCACGCCACGGGTCTCTGCGGTGGCACATGGGGCCAGATCGCCGGTCAACTGGTCGACCAGTTCCATTGCGTGGCCATCGATTTTCGAGCCCACGGGAGATCGGAACTCCCGCCCGGGGTTTCGCTGGAATGGCAGGGGATGGCCAATGATCTCTTGGCCGCCATCGACGAGGTGAGACGACGTGGCGGTGAACGTCAGGGAGGCGGCACGGTCGGCGGCGGCACGGTCGGCGGCGGCGCTTCTGGAGGCGGCACGGTCGGGCCGGTGTTCGCCGTCGGGCACTCCATGGGCGGGGCCGCGATTGTGCTCGCTGACCTCATGCGGCCGGGCACGATCACGAAGGCGTGGGCGTTCGAGCCGATCCTCTTCCCCGAACCGGGGGTGCCGATCCCGGGTCTCGAGGATCGGGCGGCTCGCTCCGCGCTCCCCGATGGGGCCCGGCGGCGGCGCTCAGATTTCGAGTCCCGTGAAGTCGTCCGGGAGCGGTACGCCAGTCGTCCGCCGTTCAATCGAGTCGATCCCGATGTGCTCCAGGATTATGTCGACTACGGGTTCAAGGATGTCGAAGCCGGCGGGGTCCGGTTGCGATGCGAACCCGAGCACGAGGCCCAGGTGTTCGAGAACCACGGAACCGGAGCGTTCGATCGACTCAGCGACGTCGAGTTCCCATTCTTGATCGCGGCCAGCGGAGACGGTGGTCCTCCGGCGGTGATCGTGCCGATCGCCGTGTCCAAGAACCCGGCGTTTGTCGAAGCTCACTACCCCGATCTCACGCATTTCGGCCCGCTCGAAGCCCCGCAGCAGTTGGCCAAGGACATCGCGGCCTGGCTGTCCGACCCGCTCGACCGAGTCTGAACTGCGGGCCGGCCCCGGCTCAGATCTCGAGATCGACGTCGGTTCTGAGGACGGCGCGCTCGTCCGGTAGCACCGGCAGGATCGTGGTCACATAGTGAGAGGCGGCGTCGCTCAAGCCGATGTCGCTTCCCGCCTTTTCCGACATGAACCAGAGATGATCGAGGACTTGGTGATAGATCTCGGCGTCGACCAGACGGCCGCGTAGTTCGGCCGGAATCGACTCGATCGTCGGCCGGTAGCGTTCGGTCAGCCAGCGGTAAGCGACGATCGCCTCTGGAATCTCCTGCCCTTTGGCCTCGTGTGAGAGCGACGCACCAAAGCTCTGCATCGCAGCCAAGAGGCGGCGAGCCTGATTCTCCTCGGCTTCGATCCCGGTGAGATTCTTCAGCCGCCGTCGATGGTGACCCTCTTCCACCACGGCCGGCCGGAAGACCACGATCTGAGCCCCGTCGCGCTCGGTGATCTCGAGTTCGGCGGTGTCGAATCCGAGTTGGTTGAGCCGATTGAGTCGCTCTCGAATCCGCCAGGTCTCGTTGGCCTGGACCACGTCGACCCGGGTCAACTCACACCAGAGCTCGTCGTAGCGGATTTGGAGTTGATCGACGACCTGGATGGGATCGACGCCGCCTCCGAGCCGACCAAGAGCTTCGAGTTCGAGCAGGCCACCGCCGATGTTGTCGCGGGCGATTTCGAGGTCGAGTTGTCGCTGCCCCTTCGTCAGTTCGTCGTGCTGTTCGCTGGTTTCGGTGTCGACGACGTAGGCAACGAGAGCACCGGCGTCTCGTAGGAACAGTGCGTTGCCGAGGGAACAGTCGCCCCAGAAGAGCCCGAACAGGTGGAGTTGGACGAGGAGGATCGCCAGGGCATCGATCAACTGGTCGTGGAGCCCGTCAGAGCCAGGACGGGCGAAGAGGTGAAGGTAGGGAAGTGAGTATGTGAGGTGTTCGGTGATGAGCACCGACTCGAGGACTTCGCCATCGTCGGACAGGCGTTCGTGGGCGACTCCGACGAGTTCGACAACGGGGAGGCCTTCCTCCTTCAGCATGCTGAGGAATTCGTACTCACGATTGGCCAGTTGTGGCGGCAGTTCTTTCAGCGCGAAATAGCGGCCGCCGTGCTCGATGAATCGAACGATGTGTCGATGGCGCCCGCGCGGGAGTCGCACCGCGAGTTCGTCGGGCCAATGGTCGAGCGGGGTCGACCACGGCAGTTTGAGGAAATCGGGTTGGGGAGCTGGTGAGGTCTTCAACCGGAGAGCGACCATGTGGTGCGACGCTATCGGCTGGCTTCGATCGGCCCGGTTCGATGGGCCAGATCGGTAGGTGGAGTCCGGTCGGCCAGACTGTGCCCATGACGGACTCAGGCAACCGACTCGAGCATCTCACCGCGGCCCCGGGGAGTCGGCGGGCCGAGCCGTTTGCCGGAGTCGATCATCCAATGCGCAAGGTCACTCGGCAGGTTGCGTTCGATGGACTCTGGGACCAGGAACGAGCGAGCAAGATTTCCGCTCTCTTCGACTCGCTGGCAGCGGATTGGTCACAGGATCATGTCGATCGAACCAAGGCGGCCCCGATACTCGATGGGCTCCACCGAGGTAATCTACCGCTTGCCGGTCGTTGGCTGGAGTTGGGTTCGGGGACAGGAGCCGGCACCCGAGTGCTGCACGGTTTGGTCGGCGGCCTCGTTGCATTGGACCTCTCGTCGGAGATGCTCGCGAACGCCCCTGGCGATCTGGCCCCGAGGGTTCGGGGCGATGCGTCACGCTTGCCCTTTCCCGACCGCACATTCGATGCCGTGCTGATGGTGAACATGCTGCTGTTCCCCGCCGAGGTCAATCGGGTGCTCGCCGCAGGTGGAGCAATTCTCTGGGTGAACACGTTGGGTGATCAGACGCCGATTCACCTGCCGGCTGACGATGTGGTGAGTGCGTTGCCAGGTTCCTGGACCGGTTGCACGGCGGCTGCCGGCACCGGTTTCTGGGCTGCGCTCTCGCGGTCGAGCGACGATCGAGGTGTCAGCGACCCGACCGCTTGAGGAGGTCGTGCCATGGATCTCGCCGGGCGATGATTTGGATGACTCGCCGGGTGATGAGCCGCTGGGGAAGCGGCTGGGTGGCCGAAATCGCCTCGGCCACACCGAGGTAGAGCGAGACGGCGTCGCTCGGTTTCCAGTCGCCGCTGGAGAGGTCCCAGGCGTGTAGATGCCACTCGGCGGCAGCAGCGCTGGCGTGTTGACCGGTTGTCACCGTTCCACGGGCAAAGCCGTAGGGCCGGTCCCAGGCCGAATCGCTGTCGGCCGCGTCGGTGAGGCGAGCGAGATACTGGCGGGCCCGTTCGAGAAACCTCGCTCCGGCTTCGGGCCCACTCATCATTCGTAGGTCGTAGACGGCGAGTTCATTTCGGTCGTCGAGTTGTTTCGACGGAAACGGTGCGTCGGCCACGCCGGCTTCGGCCCGATCCAGCCAGCTGTGATACCACTCAGCGACGGCGAGGAGATGGCGTGTGAGTTCTTCGACGGTCCAATCCTGAGTGGCGGTTCGTCGCCAGCGTCGATCGGTGGCGTCAACGGGTAGCTCCTGGAGCAAGGACTCGAGTGCGTCGAGGCCCTCGGCGTACTGCTCGAGCACGATGGGACGGCTCGGTGAGCGCATCAGGGCAGCAGGGCCTTGGACATGGCCGTGGCGGCCGCCGCTCCGGAGAGGTGGGCGCCCTCCACCTTCGGCCCGCCGAACGCATCCCCGCAAAGCACGACGGGGCCGGCGCCGGTGGACGAGGTCGACTCGATGACGACGCATCGCTCCGGCCATGGCTCGACGGGGCCGGCGAACCGCCACTTCATGATCTGAATCGACTCGATCGTTGCCGGCTCGAGCAGCCGCTCGGCTTCGGGTCGGAGTCGCTCGAGAATCTCGTCGTCGGTCTTGTCGAACAACTCCGACGAGAGCGCGTGCGCGGTGTGGAACGTGGCGGCGGGAACAGGGCTGATGCCTTTGATTTGGTTGTCGGCACAGAACGTGAAGATCGGATCGTCGGGTTGTTGACGTGCGCCGGTGGGCCCGAAGGGGGCGGGTTCGCTCAACGTCGTGAGCAACGCGACGACCGAGTGATAGCGGATGGCGTCGAGCCCGTCAGAGATGGAGGCGGGGACCTTGAGGCCTCCGGACCGGAGTAGGGCCAGCGATTGCGGAACGGGACTGGTGATGATGACCGCGGTGGCTTCATCGGGCTCGCGGTTGGAACCCTCGTAGGTGACGGCGTATCGATCGCCCAGTGACATGACGGCGTTGACGGCTGCAGACGTGGCGACGTCCACCCCTTCCGGCAACGTGGATTCCAAGTATTTCGCCAGTTGATTCATGCCCCCCGTGCTTCGATACCGGGGATATCCGTCGGCTTGGTCGAACCCTCGGCACCACTCGCTGATCACGCCGTCGGCCTGCCAGGAGTCGACCACTCGGCTGAACTCTTCCGAGCGGGCCGTGAAGAATTGTGCTCCGTGATCGAGTACGGCCGCCCCGATTCGGCGTGTGGCGAGGCGGCCGCCAACGCTGCGGCCCTTGTCGACGAGAAGCACTTGTTTGCCGTCGGAGGCCAAGGCTGCGGCCGCCGTGAGTCCGGCCAGGCCGGCGCCGATGATCAAGACGTCGTGGTGCGGCATCGCCGCAGGGTACTGGTGAGGCACCGATCCCTGGACACGGTCCGTTGGCACGGGGCTGATGGCATGGGTCGGCGGGCACGGAGGCTCGAGTTCGAGGTGCGATGAGCCCGAGAGTCGTTTCGCCCAGGCATGTTGGATCGAGGAACGCTTCGGACCAAGATGACCGGCTGCCACGGCTTTGGAGGGAAGAAGCCGTCGGCTAGAGATCTATTGGATGTGACATGGTTCGTAAACTCATTTCGACCTCGGCGCTGTGTGCCGGGCTGATGTTGTTGTCTGGGGTCCTCCCGGTGGGGGCAACATTGGCGACAGCGGTGGTCGTCGATGTCGAGCCGCCCGTGGGACCTCGTCCCGCTGTCCCGGCGGCTCCGGTGTACCGCTCAGTCGTCGAGCTCTCGTTTGTCTCCGCCCTCGACGACGTTCGGCCGGCCACGATGAGCGCCGCGGATGTACTCGCCATCGGTTGGGAAACATGCTCGGTGCTCGATGCGGGGGCCACACCTCTCGACGTTTACAACGAATTGCTGCGAGCCCGGCTGGCCGGCGAGATAGAGGACGTGCAACTGATCTTGTTCACGGGAGTCCTTTTCGAGGCCACGCTGACCGGAGGTTTGTGCGGTCAGCACAGTGGTGGGGTCGACGCAATCGTGGCGCTCTTGATTCCCTATTCTTCCCAACTGCTTCCCTGAGCGTCGCTGATCCCGTCTCCTGACTTTCTGTGGAAATCGGGCAGAAAGTTCCACGATGCGGTTGGCCTCGGGGGCGTCCGACGGAATCCTTACCGAATGACTCGTATTTTGGTGGCCGAGGAGATTTCCGACATCGGACTGGAGAAACTTCGGTCGGCCGGACACGACGTCGACGTGCAGATCGGGTTGTCTGTCGACGAACTCCTCACTGCGGTCAAGGGCGCGTCGGCATTGATCATTCGCTCGTCGACCCAGGTGACCGAAGAACTCCTCGACGCCGGCACCGATCTGTTGGTCGTGGGACGCGCTGGAATCGGCCTCGACAACGTCTCGGTCGACGCGGCAACGAAGCGCGGCGTGATGGTCGTCAACGCCCCGCAGTCGAACATCATCTCCACGGCTGAGCAGACGATGGCCTTGATACTGGCCCAGGCCCGCAACACCGCTCAGGCCGATGCCGCGCTGAAGGCGGGCCGTTGGGAACGTTCGAAGTGGACGGGCATGGAGCTCCACGGCAAGACGCTGGGGATCATCGGGTTGGGCCGGGTCGGCGCGCTGGTCGCACAACGGGCCGCTGCGTTCGGTATGCACCTCATCGCATTCGATCCCTACGTCTCCGACGAGCGAGCACGCCAACTCGGGGTCGAGCCGGTGACCCTCGATGTGCTGGCCGCTCGAGCCGACGTCGTCACGGTCCACGTGATCAAGACACCAGAAACCATTGGCTTGGTCGGGGCCGATTTCTTCGCGAAGGCCAAAGAGGGAATTCGCATCATCAACGTTGCTCGAGGCGGTGTTGTCGATGAGGTCGCCCTCCACGAGGCGCTGCTCAGCGGCAGGGTCGGTGGCGCCGGTCTCGATGTCTTCGCCAAGGAGCCTCTCGTCGACTCACCACTCGTCCAACATTCGAACGTCGTACTCACGCCCCACCTGGGAGCCTCGACCCACGAAGCTCAGGAAAAGGCAGGAGTCACCATCGCCGAGCAGGTGCTGCTTGCCCTACACGGAGATTTCGTGCCCTTCGCCGTCAACATCGACGCCGCCGAGGTGGCCGAAACCATGCGGCCCTATCTTCCCCTCGCCGAGCAACTCGGTGGCATGTTTGCATCGATGATCGGTGGCTTGCCAAAGGAGATCGAGATCATCTTCGAGGGCGAGATCGGTGGTTACGACAGCCGTCTCGCCACCCTGGCGGCAACGAAGGGTCTGCTGTCGGTCACCACCGACGAGCCGGTTTCCTACGTCAATGCACTCAGCATGGCTGCCGAGTTGGGAATCGATGTTCGGTCGGTGTCGTCGCCCAATTCCCAGGACTACGTCAATCGTCTCGCCATCGAAGGTGGCGGGCGCCGCGTTGCGGCCACCCTGATGGGTCTGCGCAACGAGGCTCGGATCGTGCAGGTCGACGACCACGACATCGATCTGCCACCCAGCGACAACATGGTCATCGTCCGCAACGACGATCGTCCGGGAATGATCGGTCTCGTCGGCACGGTTCTGGGCAACGCCTCGATCAACGTCGATGACATGGCCGTTGGTCGTAACCCATCGGAGCCGTCGGCCATCATGGTCATCGCCGCTCGCGATTTCGTGCCCGACACCGTGATCTCCGGGCTCGAGGGAATCGCCGGCATTCTCTCGGTCGACCGCATCAGCCTCGGCTGACGCTGGTCGGACCGGCCTCGGTTCGAGCCGGGGCTTCTCACCGCGGGTTCGGGTTCTTCCAATTCTTGGGCCAGAGGATGGCAACGATGAAACCCACCACGATGCCGAAGAGCGTCGTGACGGGATTCACTTTGAGGTCGGAGTGTTTCACCCCTCGAACGGTAGCCAACCCCGGTCGCTCAGGTCGACCAGAGAATTCGCTTTCACCCCGGCATCGGAAACGGTGTAGATCGTTTCGCCCACGATGACCGTGCGGCGGACCTCGGGTTGATGGGTCCAGCAGTACTCCTCCGATATCGGGGGGTCCGAGGCCGGCACCGTGGTGGTCGGCTCAACAACGAGGTTTGCCTCGGCGTCGCTGCTCTCGGTGTCAGCGGGGGTTGGTGCATCGTCGTAGACGATGCCCCGGTCGCATTGGGTGATCCTCGGGTGACTCACCCGGCCGATTTCTGTGAGTGTGCCGTCATCGACTCGAAGTAGCACGGCGGCGTTCGATCCCGCATCGGTCTGGGTTTCCTCGTCGTAGGCCCACCAGCTGACGGGGACGACCGCCAGCTTCTCGGCCGGCCAGTAGAGGAACGATTTTGCATCCCAATCGACTGTGCTGTAGCTGTTCTCACCAAGCGTGAGCTGGTCGACCCGTGTCGGGTTCGAGAGATCGGCAACGTTGAACAGCGAGACCTGAGCTCCCGTGGTGCGGCCGGTTTCGTCACCGTCTTGACCGACGCCGAGCAGGACCCCGTCGCTGATCGGATGGAGATAGTTCGAGACTCCCGGAATCTTCAGTTCTCCGAGCACCGACGGATCGGTGGGGCTGCTGAGATCAACGGTGTAAAGGGGATCGGTCTGTCGGAAGGTCACGACGTACGCCGTGTTGCCGAGGAATCGAACGGAGAAGATCTGCTCCCCTTTGCCCAGTCCGCCAACCTGGCCGACCTGCTGCAACGCTCCGTCGACTTCGTCGAAGATCGAGACGAAACTCTCGCTGGTCTGGTCGCTGCCGGTCCACGGATCTCCGACGGTGGTGGCAACCCGCAGGAATCCGTCTTGTTCGGAGAGGCTGTATTGGCTGAGCAGATGACCGACGACTTCACCCGAGCCGACGTATTCGGTGCGGCCGAGATCGGAGATGTCGAAGGAATGGAGGGCCGTGCTGTAGTTCTCCTCGGCCCTGATGGAGCCGGTCTCGCGATCCCACTCGGGCCAACGGGCCGTGGCCACGGTGAGGCGATCGGTGGATGCGTAGACCGTTTGACCGTCGGTGACGACACCGAGTGAGTCGAGCAACTCGAGGCCGTTGTCGAGATTGACCGTGAGGACCGTGAGTGATCCAAAGCCGGAGAACTCACTGGGAAGGTGTATGCGGTTGCAATCGACCGCCGGCCCTTCAGCGATGACGGCGCCATCGTCGGTGATGCGGTAGGTGGGCAGCCACTGCTCGATCGTTGATTCTTGGATCAGCCGCCGGTTGGCTTCCTCGGCAGCCTTTTCGGCCGATTGGTTCGACGGGAACAGGAACGGGAAACGGCCGATGCCGGCCGAGAGCACGACCCGGATGGAGCCGCTCACCTCGCGAGCCGAAAGGTAGGAGCCCTCGAATTCGATCGTCTGTCCGATCTCGCCGGTGGTGATGTTCACCTCGATGATCTTGCTCGTCGGTGAACCCTCCGGCGGAACGGGGAATCGGGCCACATCGTCGATGAAGGGAACGTTGGTCCAGCCCTGCGTGAGAAGCAGAGCACGATCGCCGACCAGGAACATCTCCGTGGCCCAGGTGTCTTCGCCGAGCTGGATCGTGCGGTCGAGTCGAGGATTTTCACCGGTGAGGTCGACGACTCGCAGCGTGTTGCCGTTGATCACGACGAGTCGTTGTCCGTCGGTCTTGACCAGGTCGGCCTCATCGACGTCGACCTCCTGGTTGTTCGTTCCCGAGAAACTGCCGTCGGCGCCCGTGTCTCGGGCAGCCGCAACGGTCGTTCCCGGAGCGCCGCCCACATTGGAGGCCGAATCGCTCGCGGCCTCCATCATCGCCACATCTCCCTCGAAGAAGATGGGTCCACCCTGGCCGCCGAAACCGAAGGGGCCGACTTGTTTGACTCCTTCCGCGATCAGACGTTGAAGGAGCCCGTCACACGAATCCTCGGTTTGCAGCCGGGTCGACGTGAGGATCACGTTCTCGCTCGACAGGTCGATGCCGTCGGGCCCCGTGCTGCTGGGGCCGATGGCCTCGTTGTCGTCGGTGACACAAGCCGTTGCCGCCAGCGTCAGCGTCAGGATCACAGAGAGAAGTCGAAATCGAGCAGTCATGGAACCTCAGACGAAGTGGTTCTGCTGCTGGTTCCCGGCACCGTGGCCCTCGCTGCGATCGTCACGAGTTCGTCATGAGCGCAATTTGGTCGGGTTTGCTGCCGCGGTTGCCGCCTGCGGCTGCCGCGTGGGTTGTCGAGCCGGACCCGACTCAGGCCATCCAGGCCGGGCGACGCTGTTCGTAATCGCCGATCTCGGCAACGTGGCGCAGGCTGAGCCCGATGTCGTCGAGTCCTTCGAGGAAACGCTCACGAGTGGAATCGTCGAGCGGGAACGATTCGCTCAGGCCGATCGCCGGCACCTCGATGAGGCGTCGTTCGACGTCGATCGTGATCTCGAGTTCGGGATCGGCCTGAACCGCGTCGATGAGTTGACGGCCGACCTCGGCGCTGACGACCACCGGCACGAGTCCGTTCTTGGTCGAGTTGTTTCGGAAGATGTCACCGAAGCGGGGACAGACGACGGCCTGGAAACCGTATTGCTGGATGGCCCACACCGCGTGTTCCCGCGAGCTTCCGACACCGAAGTTCGGTCCGGCGATCAAGATGTTCGCCGCGGCGAAGCGCTCGTCATTCAGGACGAAGCTCGGCTCGTCCCGCCACTCGGAGAAGAGACCCTTCTCGAATCCGGTGCGTTCGACCTGTTTGAGCCAGTCGGATGGAATGATCTGGTCGGTGTCGACGTCGGAGCGGTCGAGGGGGACAGCCCGCCCGGTGACGATGTGTACGGCTTGCATGGTGTCTCTCTCTTTCAGGCGAGGTCGGCTGGGGTGGCGAATGTTCCGGCGATGGCCGTGGCCGCTGCGATGGCAGGAGACACGAGGTGCGTTCTTCCACCCCGGCCCTGCCTTCCCTCGAAGTTTCGATTACTGGTGGAGGCCGATCGCTCTCCGACCGAGAGCTTGTCGGGATTCATGGCCAGGCACATCGAGCATCCCGGCTCTCGCCAATCGAATCCGGCACGGATGAAGATCTGGTCGAGACCTTCGGCCTCGGCCTGACGTTTCACCGCGAACGATCCCGGCACCACGAGGGTGCGTACCCCCTGGGCGACGTTGCGTCCATTTGCCACTTCTGCCGCCGCCCGCAGGTCTTCGATCCGGCTGTTGGTACACGAGCCGATGAAGACGGTGTCGACCGGGACATCGCGGAACGGCGTGCCGGCCTCGAGGCCC
This sequence comes from Acidimicrobiales bacterium, assembly GCA_037969565.1. Lineage (GTDB taxonomy): Bacteria > Actinomycetota > Acidimicrobiia > Acidimicrobiales > SZUA-35 > SZUA-35. The sequence continues at coordinate 42,704 of JBBKXQ010000143.1, forward strand.
ATGTAGACGAGGGCTCGTTCGGCTGCCTCGCGAAGCGAAGGATCGTCGAAATCGGCCGGATCGGGAACGACTCCGGCGATCGGTGCGACCTGACCAGGGTTGGTTCCCCAGGAAATCTGGGGGGTGATCTCGCTGCCGTCCATCACGACCTCGGCATCGAATGTTGCGCCGTCGTCGGTTGGCAGCGTCCGCCAATCGGCAACCGCCTGTTCCCAGGCTTCACCGCTGGGTGCCCCCGCTCGGCCCTCGAGGTAATCGAAGGTGACCTGATCGGGAGCGATCATGCCCGCTTTGGCCCCGGCCTCGATGCTCATGTTGCACACCGTCATCCGGCCTTCCATCGAGAGCCCGGTGATGACATCGCCTCGGTATTCGATGACGTGGCCGATCCCGCCGCCGGTTCCGATCCGGCCGACGATCGCGAGGATCACGTCTTTGGCCGTGGCTCCGGGCGAGAGCTCGCCGTTGACCGTGATCGCCATCGTCTTCGGCTTGACCTGCGGAAGTGTCTGGGTGGCCAGGACATGCTCGACTTCGCTGGTGCCGATCCCGAACGCCAACGCACCGAATGCCCCGTGGGTCGCCGTGTGAGAATCACCGCAGACAACGGTCATCCCCGGTTGGGTGAGCCCTTGTTCCGGGCCGATCACGTGAACGATGCCCTGGAGTTCGGAGCCCATCGGATGATTGACGATCCCGAACTCGGCCGTGTTGTTTCGCAGAGTCTGGATCTGTTTGGCGCTGATCGGATCGGCGATGGGCTGATCGATGTCGGCGGTAGGAACGTTGTGATCTTCAGTGGCGATCGTGAGGTCGGGTCGGCGAACCGTGCGACCGCTGATGCGCAGGCCGTCGAAGGCCTGCGGTGACGTGACCTCGTGGACGAGATGGAGGTCGATGTAGAGCAGATCGGGTTCGCTGCCGGTGCCGTGGTGCACCACGTGGCGATCCCAGAGCTTTTCGGCGAGTGTTCGCGGTTGGGGTGCTTGGCTGCTGGTGGCGTTCGACATCGGCGTTCCTGACTCGGGCTGTTGCTGGTCTCGGGCTGTTGCGGTCTCGATGAGTTGCTGTCTCAAATAGTGAGACGCTAATCTCAACTGATGGATTCTATCGTAAGCGGCGTCGGCGTCATCGACAAGTCGTTCGCCATCATCGATCTCGTGGCTGGTTCGCCCCGGGCCCTCAGCGAAATCGCGGCAGCCACCGGGATCACGCGGGCGACGACCCACCGCCTGCTGATGGCGTTGGAGCTGCACGGCATGGTCCGGCGCGTCGGTGACGGCCGATTCGCCCTGGGTTATCGGGTGCTGGCCCTGGCCCAGCAGATCGATGGCCTCGGGCCGTTGGCCGACGCCGCTCGCCCCCACCTGCTGCGATTGACTCGCGACGTCGGTGAGAGCGCCCAGCTCTACGTGCGGGACGGGGACGAACGAGTGTGTGTTGCCACCGCCGAGTCGGGGCACGGGCTTCGAACCATCGTTCCGGTCGGTTCCCGGCTCACGCTCGAACGTGGCTCGGCCGCCGCCGTGTTGTCGGGAAGATCAGAGCCGGGCGAGATTGCCGTGTCGGTGGCGGAACGCGAGCCGGGTGTGGCCTCGGTCAGCGCTGCCGTCCTCGATGCCGCCGGGGGCGTGGTGGCGGCGTTGAGCGTCAGCGGACCCGTTGACCGGATGGGAGTTGATCCCGGTTCTCGGTTCGGGCCGGTTGTGTTGCGAGAAGCGATTGCACTCGGGGCGGACTACGCCTCGATGGCGACCACTTCGACGCTCAGTGTTGCCCCAGTCGGTGCCTGATAGCTGATGGTCTCGCCCACCTTGGCGCCGATCAGCGCCTGACCCATGGCTGAGCCAGGAGACATCACGGTGACACCTTCGCGCCGTTCTTCGATCGATCCGATGAGGTACTGCTCGACCTCGTCGTCGCCGACGAACTTGACCGTCACGACGAAACCGGCACGGACCTCGTCGGTACCTCCGTCGATCTCGACGATCTTGGCGTCGAGCAGGATGGCGGCGAGGAGATTGATGCGGCCCTCCATCTTTCCCTGCTCTTCTTTGGCCGCGTGATAGTCGCCGTTCTCGGAGAGATCACCCAGCTCGCGGGCCGTCTCGATCTTCTTGGCGATTTCGATCCGACCACGAGTGGTGAGGTCGTTGTGTTCAGCCTTCAGGCGGTCGTAGGCGTCTTGGGAAAGCTCTTGAACATCCACGCATCGATGCTAGAGGGCGGGGGAGCGAACGGGAACGGTAACGCGAGGGTGTAGCTGCTCAGAAGGTTCGGGTGAGGCGGCGGCGCAGGAGATAGCCGGTCTGGAGGTTGGCGAAGACGCCGATGGACCATGCCAGCAATGTTCTCGGCTCGGTCAACCGGTCGCGAACCAGTTCGGTTTGCGCTTCCTGGAAACCAGGAGGAACGCCGTAGACGCGGAGGTAGTCGTAGCGCTCGATGAAATAGGCAACGACGAACAAGGTCACGATGTAGAAGATCAGCGAGATCGTGGCCCGGATGTCGCTGTGGTCGGCGCCGACGCCGAGACGAACGCCCACGGCGATCAGCACGGCGGCCAGAACTGCGAGCCATGGCGAATTGACAACGTCCTGGCTTTCGAAGGCGAACCATGACACGCCGACGACCACCGAGATGGCGAGACCAGCGAGTGTTCCGGTGAGGACGTCGGCCTCTCCGCCGAGGGGCACCACGCCAATGGAGCGCCGGGATGTAAGGGGAGTCGGATCGGGAACCCCCGAGTCCTTCTGCGCCTCGACCCACGAGTCGGGAACGGTCCTGACAGAAAACGACTTCTCGTCGAATTGTTGATTGGTACCACTCATGCCGCGACCTCCATCCCTGTCAATCGGACGGAAGGACCGCAGTCTTGAGAAAGAACCTCGAACGATAGGATCCTCGGCCCAGCGGCTCGTCGGTGGGTTGCAGAAGGGAACACGTCGTGGGTACGCACAAGGTCGCAATCGTCGGTGGCGATGGCATCGGTCCTGAAGTGATCGAGCAGGGTCTCAAGGTGATCGAGGCTGCTGGAGTGGCGTTGGAAACCGTCGACTACGACCTCGGCGGAACCCGATATCTCCGCGACGGAACGATCCTTCCCGACTCCGTTCTCGACGAATGGCGCGGCTTCGATGCGATCTATCTCGGTGCCGTCGGTGTGCCCGGCGTACCGCCCGGTGTGATCGAGCGGGGTTTGTTGCTCAAGATGCGCTTCGAGCTCGATCTGTATGTCAACCAGCGGCCGTTCAAGTTGGGCGATCCGGCCGACGGTGGTCACGACTTCGTCGTCATCAGAGAGAACACCGAGGGCACCTACGCCGGAGAAGGCGGATTCATGCGGAAGGGGACACCGCACGAAATCGCCACGCAGGGATCGGTGAATACGCGGATGGGCGCCGAGCGGGCGATTCGTTATGGCTTCGAGCTCGCAACGACCCGAAACAATCACCTCACGTTGGTCCACAAAACCAACGTCCTCACCTTTTCCGGCGATCTCTGGCAGCGGGCCTTCGACGAGGTCAGCACCGAATACCCCGGGGTGGAAACGGCCTACAACCACGTTGATGCCGCCTGCATCTACTTCGTGCAGGATCCCCAGCGCTACGACGTCATCGTCACCGACAATTTGTTCGGCGACATTCTCACCGACTTGGGCGGAGCAGTTTCCGGTGGAATCGGCTTGGCTTCGTCGGCCAATCTCAACCCCGCTCGCACGGGGCCGTCGATGTTCGAGCCCGTGCACGGATCGGCGCCCGACATCGCAGGGCAGCAAAAGGCCAATCCCATTGCCGCTATTCTGAGTGCTGCGCTCATGCTCGATTTTCTCGGCGAGTCGAAAGCCGCAGCTCGCATCCAAGCCGCGTGCGATGCTTGTGTCGATCTGACCGGTTCCACCAGCGAGATCGGCAATGCCGTCTCCTCCAAGCTCTAAGGCAGCCATGAGCGATATCCAAGATCCATTCTCCTCCCCATTCGGCTCGTTGTTCGGCGATTCGATGACCAGTGCCACGCTCGCCAACGGCGAGTACACCTACGGTGGCGCGGCCCAGCCGATGGAGAATCTCTCACTCCATCCGGCCACGCATGCCCTGCACTACGGCTCCACGATCTTCGAGGGTCTGAAGGCTCACCGTCAGGCCGATGGGTCGTTGGCGATCTTCCGTCTCGACGACCACGTCGCCCGGATGCAGCAGAGCATCGGCCGGCTCAGGATGCCGATCCCCGAGGCCTCACTCATCCGACAGATGATCATCGATTCGGTCGAGGCGAATGCCCGCTTCGTGCCGTCGGCTCCGGGGTCGCTCTACATTCGGCCCACCTACATCGGTACGGCACCAAACATCGGCGCCGCCGCCAGCCCGAGCGACCGAGCGATGCTCTATGTCATCTGCTCTCCGGTCGGCGACTATTTCGCCGGCGGTGTTCGCCCGCTCACCATCTACGTCGAAACCAAGGTGCCGCGCACCACGCCTCAGTTCGGCATGGTCAAGAGCGGGGCGAACTACGTGATGGCCCTCGGGCCCACGCTCGACGCCAAGCGAGACCATGGCGCCGATCAAGTCTTGTTCGCAACAGGCGACGACATCACCGAAACCGGTGCTTCCAACTTCTTTCTGGTCGATGACGACAAGCTCATCACCCGCCAGCTCGACGAGTCGTTCCTTCATGGCGTCACCCGCAACTCCGTGATCGCCTTGGGTCGAGATCTCGGCTACGAGATCGACGAACGTCCGCTTCGCACCAGTGAGCTCACCGAATGGGCCGATCATGGTGAGGTGTTTCTGTCCGGTACAGCCGCCGTCATCGCCCCGGTCGGAACGGTGGTCGTCAACGATTCCCGGGTCACCGTCGGCGACGGACAGCCGGGCAAGAACACGCTGAGAATCCGTCAGGCGCTCACGGATCTGCTGTCGGGTTCGGCCCCCGATCCATACGGCTGGCGTACGACAGTTTCGGGCTGAGCGCATGGAGATCTCGAGAGAAGCGGTCAGAGACGATTCGTGGCCCGAGGCGGTCGAGATCTTCGACACAACCCTCCGCGACGGTTCACAATTCGAAGGCATCGCCCTCACCACCGACGACAAACTTCGAATCGCCGTGCAGCTGGATTCCCTCGGCGTGCACTACATCGAAGGTGGCTGGCCCGGCTCGAACCCGCGCGACGACGCGTTCTTCCAGCGAGCGGCCGCCGGCGAACTCGACCTCACCACGTCGACACTCGTGGCGTTCGGCTCGACCCGAAGGCCCAAAGGCAAGGTCGATGAAGACCAGACGCTTGCCAATCTCATCTCGGCTCAGACCGAAGTGTGCTGCATCGTTGCGAAGAGCTGGGACTACCACGTACTCGAAGCCCTTCGCACCACGCTCGATGAGGGTGTGGCGATGATCCACGACTCCGTGGCGTATTTGAAGGGTCAGGGCCGGCGAGTATTCGTCGACTTCGAACATTTCTTCGATGGGTACAAACGCAACCCCGAGTTCGCCCTGCGAGCCCTCGAAGCGGCCGCCATCGCCGGTGCCGAAACGCTGGTGCTGTGCGACACCAACGGCGGCTCGTTGCCCCACGAAATCGAAGGCACGACGCGCCGGGTCGTACAGATGTTCCCCGAACTCGTCATCGGCATGCACACCCAGAACGACACGGGCTGCGCCGTGGCCAACGCGGTGGCCGGCGTGCGGGCCGGATCGCGCCACGTCCAGGGAACAATCAATGGCTACGGCGAACGAACCGGCAATTGTGATCTCACCACGTTCGTACCGAACCTCACGCTGAAGATGGGTATTCGGACGCTGCCTGTCGGGGCCATGGAACGACTCACGGCCGTGAGTCACCACGTGGCCGAACTCGTCAACCTTCCACCGAATGATGCACTCCCGTATGTGGGAAAGTCGGCGTTCGCTCACAAGGCCGGGCTCCACACCTCGGCCATCGCTCGGGCGGCCGATGCCTACGAGCATGTCGACCCTGCGCTCGTCGGCAATGGCACCCGCTTCCTCGTGTCCGACCTCTCGGGTCGCTCGACGGTCGAACTCAAGGCCAAGGAGCTGGGAATCGAACTGGAGCCGGCGCAACTCAAGACGGCACTCGATGAGCTGAAGGCACTGGAGAACTCCGGCTATCACTTCGAAGCAGCCGACGCGTCGCTCGAGTTGCTCCTACGGCGGGCAACCGGCTGGCGGAACACGTTCTTCGCGCTCGAGTCGTTCCGGGTCACCGTTGATCACCGGCCGGGGGAGAAGATGGCGTTGGAGATCAATCCGCTCGGTCACTACGACGGAGTCGAAACCCAGGCCACCGTGAAGTTGGCTCTGCCCATGTTCGACGACGATGGTGAGCCTCTCGACGACGTGCGAATCATCGCAACCGGTGAGGGGAACGGGCCGGTCAATGCGCTGGATGCGGCATTCCGATCGGCGGTGGGAAACCGCTTTCCCCAACTCGACGCGATGAAACTCGTCGACTACAAAGTGCGCATTCTCGACTCGACGAGCGGCACCGGTGCCATCACTCGGGTATTGATCGATGCTTCCGACGGAGAGCAGCGCTGGTCGACGATCGGTGTTAGCGAGAACATCATCGAAGCCAGCTGGCAGGCGCTCAGCGATTCGATCGTCTACGCCTTGTCCCGTTCGGCCCGCTGACCCGATTCTGGGGTCAGGGCTTCCAGATCATGAGGGCGAGGGCAACGACCAATAGGAGTTGAGTGAGCCCTTCGCCGAGCGCCAACTTCTTGGCCTGGGCCACGACTCCGGGATCGGTGGTCATCTTCTCATCGGGAGCGAGCGCCTCGGCCCGCTCGAGCAGGCTCTTGACGGTGGGTTTCACCAAGCCGTGAGCCACGCCCACGAGAGCGAACCACACGACGAACGATGCCGATATCCAGACCTCGCCGAAACTCACCTCTCCTTCGCTGACGGCCACCAACACGATGCCGAGCACGAAGACTCCGTAGATCGCGTAGTGAGCGAGGTTCGTGACCGTCTGCGTGGTTCGAAGGATCACTCGGGCATCGGAGGCGGTTCCGGCGAAGGCCTTGGCGTTGTAGGCACTGTGCGCGATCACTCCGCCGAATCCCACGATCGCCGCGGCGATGTGGAGGAGGAGAACAATCTGATAGATGGCTGAGGGATCGTCCATCTCGGGCACGGTAGTCTCCTCCGGTGGCTGCTCCTGACTTCGTGCCGACAGATCCAACTCAGCGGGTACGCGGGTATTCGTCGCCACCCCGTCGGGAGGGCTCGTGGGTCGCTGATCGGCCGGGCGATCTCGAGGCCGGTCAGCCCACCGGCACTCGTCTCGGTTGGCCGGGCCCCGATCAGGGTTATGCACTGAAGCTGGCCACGCTGTTCGTCGACCGCTTGCACCTCGGCGCCGTGGCCTACGACGATGCCGTGGCCGGTTGTACGCCGGTCGCCACCAAACGTGCGGCCATCTACGGTCGGGCGCCGATCATCCACGACCTCACGATTGCGTTCGCCATTTTCGGGTTCTTGGATCAAGATCCGCCCCAGGAACTGGTTTCTCTACGAGAAGCGATCTTCGCCGAGCTCCATTCGCATCATCATTACCGGGAACGTCGAGCCGTGGTCGACATGGTCTCGGAGGCTGTTTTGCGTCAACCCGAGGAACGCATCCGGGCCGAGTACGACGTCGACTGGAAACGAAACCTCAACGTCTGACGACTGCGGCGTTTGCTCTGAACGGGCGAGCACTACCCTCGCCTGAGTGACCGCCAACCCGTCTGTTCGAGTTCGATTCTCCCCAGCACCGACGGGCTACCTGCACGTCGGTGGTGCGCGGTCGGCGCTCTTCAACTGGATGTACGCCCGCCACACCGGCGGCACGATGATCCTTCGGGTGGAAGACACCGACGCCGACCGGAGCCGGCCCGAGCTGATCGAGGCCATCCACGACAGCCTCACCTGGTTGGGGATCGACTGGGACGAGGAATACCGACAATCCGACCGCTTCGGGCAATACCGCGAAGCGGCTCAGAGTTTTCTCGACAAGGGATTCGCCTATCGCTGTGACTGCACCCAAGAGGCAGTGAAGGCCCGGACCGAGAACGACTCGGGCTATGACGGATTCTGCCGTGATCGCGACGTGCAGCCGGGTGAGGGTGTCGTTGTTCGTTTCCGGACGCCCGATGAGGGTGTCACCGGCTGGGATGATTTGGTCCGGGGTCGAGTCGAGTTCGAGAACGCGCTCCTCGAAGACTTCGTCATCGTGCGGTCCAGCGGTGTTCCGCTTTTCCACGTGGCCAACGCCTACGACGACCTCGACATGGGAATCACTCACGTCGTCCGGGGCGAAGATCTCGTCAACACCACACCGAGGGTGCTGCTCATGCGGGAAGCGCTCGGCGCCACGGACCAGCCGCTCTACGCCCATCTGCCGCTCATCGTCAACGAGAAGCGACAGAAGCTCTCGAAGCGTCGAGATGATGTGGCCGTTGGTGACTACCGGGCAAAGGGTTTCCTCCCCGACGCCATGCGGAACTATCTCCTCACCCTGGGGTGGGGTCCGAAGGACGACATAGAGATACGGCCGATCACGGAGTTCGTCGAGCAGTTCGAATTGTCCGACATCAACAAGTCGCCCGCCTTCTTCGATGTGAAGAAGCTGGAGCATTTCAACGGCGAATACCTTCGGGCGATGGCCCTCGATGATTTCATCGCCGCCGCCTCACCGTTCGCGGCCGAGATCGATCCCGCGCTGTTCGCCCGTCACGCAGAACAGATCCAGGGACGGGTGAAGACACTGGCCGAGGCCGGCGGATTCCTCGATTGGGTCGTCGGTCCCGCGTCAGAGCCGACGGAGAAAGACTGGAAGAAGGTGATGGGCGGCGCCAAGGTTCCTGCGGTGCTCGACGCCGTGATCGAACGCCTGGCCGTCTGCGATTGGACACCAGAGGCCGCCGAATCCGTGGTCTTCGGCGTTGGCGAAGAGCTCGAGACCAAAACTCAGCTGCCGGTCCGGTTGGCGGTCACCGGCAGCCGATCCGGTCTTCCGTTGTTCGAACCGATGGTCGAGCTCGACCGCGACGTGGTGCTCGACCGGCTCCGGGCCGCACGCGCCAAGCTTTGACCTGACACCATGTTCCGCCGTTTCGTTGCGTTGGTGGTGGTTCTGTTCCTCGGCTATGGCGCGATCACTTTCGGGCAGGTCTGGTGGGCCAGCCGGGCCGACTTCAGTGGCAGCGCCCCCGCCGCAGTGGTGCTCGGCGCGGCCCAATACAACGGGACGCCCTCGCCCGCGCTCCAGACTCGGCTCGACCACGCAGCTTCTCTGTATCAACAAGACCGTGTCGAGATCGTGGTGGTCACCGGCGGGCGCCAAGAAGGCGACACCACCACCGAAGCCAAGGCGGCCTACGACTATCTTCGCAATGTGGTTGGTCTGCCCGACGAGCGGCTCCGCCTCGAGGTGGATGGAACGTCGACCTTCGAGGAGCTGGCCGCAGTCGCCCGCTTCCTCACCCAAGAAGGCATCACGGAGGTTCTGCTCGTGACCGACCCGTATCACGCTCGAAGGGCCCTCTTGGTGGCTCGAGAAGTGGGGCTCGACGCCGAAGTGGCGCCGACTGCCGCCAGCGCACCCCTGACTCGGTTGATCCGCGAAACCGTTGCCGTCGGGGTGGGTCAGATCATCGGTTTCCGTCGACTGGAGAAAATCGCCGGGTGAACACGGTGGCCGTGGTCGTGGCAACGGTAAGCTCGACGGCTCCACCAATCGGACGTGGTGTAATTGGTAACACATCTGGTTCTGGTCCAGTCATTGGGGGTTCAAGTCCTCCCGTCCGAGCAAACGAACGGAAACTGGCCTCGCTGGCAACCGCCTTCGATCTGACGTCTCGTCGCATCGAGTTGGGCGAGTTGCTCGGGGTGGTTAGGATCCGCTCGCCATTCAGCCACCGACGACTTTGGTTCGAGGTGGTTCGCTAGCCCCGTTCGTCTAGCGGCCTAGGACGTCGGCTTCTCATGCCGGTAGCACGGGTTCAAATCCCGTACGGGGTGCCAATACAAGTAATGCATGTCGAGACTGCTCGACGAAGACAACGCAAAGAACAAAACAAAGAAACAGACAAAGAAGCGCTCGGCCCGTCCGAGCGCTTCTTTGTTTTGTACCATTACCCGGATCTGGCACCGAGATTGCCCCGTGAAACGGGGCAATCTCGGTGCCAGATCGAACAAATTGGGTGGGGAAAAACCGTATTCACGGTGCGATCGGGGTGCAGATGAGCGATGTAGATCCAGACAACAGCAACAAGTCCGACCAAACTGCACGGAGCGAAGAAGCGGTCCGGTCGTATTTGATGTGGTTGGAAGACCCGTCCACGATGCGCGACCAGCGGGCCATCGACGAAGTGGCCGGATCAATCCTGTCCGAGACCGATCCGATTGCTCGTTTGAAAGCGATCAGCCGGCTCGAGGAACTCGAGTCGGTGAGTGGCGACGGATTTCGTCGCGCTTTCGTGGGCCAGGCCAAGGCCTGGGCCGAATCCGAGGGTGTTTCGGCCGACGCTTTCAGGAAACTCGGTGTGCCGGCCAAGGATCTCCGCGATGCCGGATTCGGTGGCGCCAAGCGCTCCACCGGAGAGAGCTCGACTCCGCGCCGCACCCGTGTCAGCCCGTCGGCGGTCAGAGAATCCTTGCCCGATGGAACCTTCCGTATTGCCGAGATCGAGCAACGTTCGGGCGCCTCGACGGCAACGGTTCGCAAAGTGATTCTCGAGATGATCGACGAGGGTTCGGTGGTCGACCTCGGCCCCGACCAACAGCATTCGGGTCGTGGCCGCGCCCCACTGACCTACCGAAAGCACTGACCTACCGAAAGCACTGACCTACCGAAAGCACTGACCTACCGAAAGCACTGACCTATCGCGCCGGAGAACAACCGTCGAGTTCGAGTCGGAGTTGGTCCTCGTCGTAGCGGCGGAACAACAAGGCGGCCACCAGGTAGAGAGCCACTCCGGCCAAACCCGAGAGTCGAATGCCGAGATCGTCGCCGATGTCGCGCCCGAACGACGTGAGCAGGGCGAACAGGATCACGCCGATTGTTTGGCTGATCTTCTGCATGAAGGTTCGGGCCGCGAAGAACATCGCCGCCGAGGCATCGCCCGATCGTTGGGCTGAGTGCTCGGCGATGTCGGTGAGAATCCACTGCGGGATCACGCTGAGGATGGCGAAAGGGATCGAGAAGATCAAGATCAAGAGCACGGCCTGTAGCCAATTGGGAAACGGAAACCGCCCGAGGAACACCACACCCAGGAAATCAAACGATGCGATGGCGAATGCGAACACCACGAGGCTCTTACCGCTGCGCTGTTTGGCCATCTTGTTCACGATCGGATACAGCACCATGGCCATGACCACCATCAGAAGGAGGAGCGGAGCCGTCAGTGCTCCGTCCATCTCCAGAAGGACGGTCAAGTAATACAACAAGCCGGTTTGGATGATCATCAAGCCGCAGAAGTAGGCAAAGTCGGCGGCGAGATAGAACCGAAAGAACTTGTTGCCGAATACGTTCTGCAGGCATTCGCCGAGTTTCAACTGGGTCGGCTCCGAACGTGTCGCCCATTTTCTCTCGTCGACGGTGAAAACGGGGACCATCATGGCGACGGCGGCAACAACGCAGATGATCACCACCGAGACCTGCCAGGCCCGGATGGTCGACATGGAGCCTCGACCGAGCACCGCGGCCAAGAAATTCGTCATTGCCGCGATCACGATGCCCACGGCCCAGGCCACCGAGGTCCAGGTGGCGAGGTCGAGTCGCTCGGCCGGAGTGCGGCCGAGGTCGGCCACGAGGGAAAAGGCCGGTGTCACGTACGCGGTCAACGACACGTAGAGCACGATCTGGACTCCGAGGAGCCAGACGATGTTCCAGCCGCTCACGTGCTGCACCGGTGGAGTGAACATGAGAATTGTTGCGAACGCAGCCGGAACCGCCGACACGCTCATGAAGGGAATGCGACGGCCCCGGGGGTGCGTCGACCGGTCGGAGTAGATGGCGATCAACGGGTCGGTGACGGCATCGGTGAGGCGTCCCGCGGCGGCAACGAGGACGACGGCGTTCAGTACCACGAAGAAGGTTGCACCGGTGACGAGTTGCGGGAGACCGGCACTGCTGGGGGGCAAGTAGAAATAGACCAGCAAGATGCCGAGGAGGTTGATGAGCACTGACATTCCGCCGTGGCCACAGGCGAGGCCGAACACGACCGAGCGGGGCAGGGGTTCGGTGATGTCGGCGACCGCCGCGGCCCCTGCGATTTCTGTCACCGGGAGACCTTAGGCGGTCCGGGCTCGACGAAAGCAGTCCTATCCTCGGGCGATGCGCAGCCTGACCGACCGCCAACGACCGTCGATGCCGCACTCGGTGTCGGCGCCTCGTCCGGGGTCCGTGGTGGTCATCGTGTGCGTCATCGCTTTACTCGGCGTTGCGTGCACCAATGAGGAGGCGCAGCCGATCGATCTGAATGCCACGACCACCACGGTCGCTTCTCCCGCCCCGGCCGACGAGGATCCGAACGCCGCTCAACGACTCCAGCTCGAGGAGCTGGCGAAGGAGGAGTGCCGGAAGGATCCGACCCGAGAAGTCGGCGTGGTCGTCATCGTCGATCCGTCCACCGGGGACGAGGTCAATCGGTTCGAACTCCCGTGCGCCGATTTGGCTGATGATTCCGAATCATCGCCCGACTGATCAGCCCACCAGCCTGATCCCCAGCCAGGCCATCCCGATCCCACCCGTGATCGAGATCAGGAGGTAGGCGGCGGCGAGCTGACCCTCATGGCGGCGAACCATGGCGTCCAACTCATAGGCCAATGAAGACCAGGTCGACAGGGCGCCGAGGGCGCCGATGCTCGCGATGGTGGCCGTGGGGCCATCCCACGCCGTGGCCAGTCCGAGACCGAACGAGGCCAAGAGGTTCACGACGAGAGTTCCCCATGGCAGACGTGCGCTCATGCCATGGCCGATCAGGCCCCGAACGCAAGCTCCCGCCGCACCGGCAAGTGCAATGAAGACGATGATCACGGAAACCTCGATCGCCCGAAGCTGAAGGCGGTTCCAGCGGCGAAGAGCGTGGCAACAACGGTGACGAACGACAGGGACAGCCCTGCGGTCGTCCGGTCGGTGTCGAGGCGGGAGGCAACTTGGACGGCGAACGTGGCGTACGTGGTCAGTCCACCGCTGAAACCGATGGCGACGAGCGGCCAGACCAGGTTGCTGCGAACCGTGCCGGGGCCAAAGCCCGCCCCGGCCATCAGTCCGACGAGCGCTGACCCGATCACGTTCAGGATCAGAATGGCGGTGACGTGGTGTTCAGCGGCGCTGAGGTCGGTGGTGAGCCAGCGGACCGACGTGCCGACTGCGCCACCAACAGCGATGAGAAGGAGATGGCGGAGAGGCATCGCCATCCAGTGTGGCCCAAGGGTGCGGAATTGAGCTGCTTCTCACCGGTAACCTCGTCGAGTGATTGAATCGACAACAACGTTCGGGTCTACTCGCTCCGGTCTCTCGCAGCTGCAGCGTCACTGGCCGGCCGATGCCCCGAGAGCGGCGATCCTCTTGGTCCACGGCTTGGGTGAACATTCCGGTCGCTACGAACACGTCGGCTCGTTTCTCGCGTCCCGAGGTTTCGACACCCTCGGGTTCGACAATCGCGGCTTCGGACAGTCGGGCGGACGTCGGGCGCACATCGATTCGTTCTCCGAGTTCATCGATGATGTCGAAGACCTCCTCGTCGAACGTCGAACGCTCGGCGTACCGGTTGTGTTGATGGGGCACTCGTTGGGCGGTCTGATGGTCACTGCCTATCTGGCCAGCGAGCGGCCGAGCCCAGACCTGGCCATCATCAGTGCCCCGGCTCTGCAAGCAGTTGTTCCGGCGTGGCAGCGAACAATGGCGTCGCTGGTCGGGCGGGTGGCTCCGAAGGTGTTCGTTCCCTCCAAGATCGACGAAACAACCTTGTCGCGAGACGTCGAGGTGCAGCGGGCCTACCTGGATGACCCGCTGGTGTTCGGGGGCACCACCGCCGGTTTCGGCAAAGAGGTGCTGAAGGCGGTGGCGGACACAGCAGCCAAAGTCGGTCGGATTCAGATTCCGACCTATGTGCTCCACGGCGGCCAGGACGTCCTCGTTCCGACTGCGGCGTCGGAGAGCTTGGGACAGCTGCCCAACGTCACACGCAAAGTTTGGCCCGACTTGCGTCACGAATGTTTGAATGAACCCGAGCAGGCCGACGTGCTCGACGGAATCGCCGAATGGCTCGAGGGTCAGCTCGGTGGTTCGTCCACGTAGCCAACCCCTTCGACCCAACCCTTGCCCGACGGATCGTCTTCGTCGCTGAACCAACTCGATCCGGTGGGTTCATCGGGGGCCCACGGGTCGGTTTCAGGAGACGCCGGGAAGGCCGAGTTCGGGGTGGCCGCAAACTGGCCCGTCGGCGAGTTGGAGTTTGGACCCGGAACGGCGGTGGGTCGGGTGGTGGACGACGGCCGCTGCTGCGGGAGCGGTTGAACAACGGTTTGGTCGGCGGCCCGACTTGGCACGGGGCGAGCCGGTTGGGGCACCGGTTGGGGCACCTGGACCCCGGCGATTCGGGTGGCGCTGGCCTTGGATCCCTGACCTCGGGCCACGCGGGCCGGCTGAGCCACATTGGCCGGTCGACGAACGGAGAGACTCGCCCAGAAGAACGAGATGGCCAGGAGCGCCAATCCCACGACACCCATCGCGACGGCCGGGGGAATCATGGCTCCGAAGAACACGTCGACCATCGCCGTGATGAGCGCCGACGAGGCTGGACCGACCAGGCCGGCGAGCCAGGGGACTCCAAAGCCGACGATCAACCAGAACAATGAGGCACCGAACGCCCACAACGCCACACGCCGGAGTACCGACGGGCGATCATTCGTGACGACCAGCGCGATTGCTCCCCCGATCAGCGCAACGGCGCCGGTGAGGATCGTGAACCGATCCACGAAGTCCTTGAGGAGGCCGAGGATGTTGAGGCCCGCCGTGGGCAGCTCCACCGTCAAAACGGGAGCGGCGGGAAGTATCCCGTCGAGCGCAGGATTCGTTTGCACGAGGGAGTCACGAAGGGCCTGACCGAGCGCCGCGCCGTCGATGGTGACGGGTTCGACCTGGCCCTCGAGCGCAGCACGATGGGTGTCGACGATTCCTTGCCGGATGAGGGCTTGAATGGCGGGGTTGTCGAGAGCCAGATCGGCGCCGGCTTCCAGGGTCTGTGTGGGGACCACGACATCAGCAGGCAGGGTCGCTCCGGCACCGGCGGCGATTCGGGAAACGAGCACCGACCGCAAGACGTCGTTCTCGAACACCTGGTCGGCCAGACGTTCGGATCGGCCGGGATCGAGAATCGTGCGCGACAGGATGAAGCCGGCCCAGCTGACCGAAGCCACCACCAGAGCCAAGCCGAGTACGAAACCAGCGAGTCCCTTTCTCATTGCTGCGTCAGAGCGCCCAGTAGGGGTGGATCGTGGTGTCGTCGGGAGTCGTGAGAATTTCGGGGCCGTCGTCGGTGATGAGGATGGTGTGTTCGAACTGAGCCGTTCGACCGTTGTCGGCGGTGACCGCTGTCCAACCGTCACTCCACATGCGGGCTCGGTAGCTCCCCATCGTGATCATCGGTTCGATGGTGAAGGTCATGCCCGGTTCGATCACGTCGGTGAGACGAGGGTGGTAGTAGTGGCAGACCTGTAGGTCGGTGTGGAACTGCTCGCCGATGCCGTGGCCGACGAAGTCTCGAACCACGCCGAATCCCTCTCCCTCGGCATATTCCTGGATGGCCCGACCGATGGCGTTGATCTGGCTTCCGGGTTTGGCCGCCTCGATTCCCCGCATGGTGGCGTCTCGGGTGACGCGGGTCAGCCGCTTCGATGCATCGTCGACGTCGCCGACGAAGAATGTTGCGTTCGTGTCGCCGTGGACGCCGTTCTTGAAGAGGGTGACATCGAAGTTGACGATGTCGCCGTCTTGCAGTTCGCGATCGTCGGGGATGCCATGACAGATCACCTCATTGACCGAGGTGCAGAGCGATTTCGGGAACGGGTTGTCGCCTCCCGGATACATCAGCGGGCTGGGGTAGGCGCCGACTTCGATCGCCCGTTCGTGGCAGGCCCGATCGATCTCTTCGGTGGTGACCCCGGGCTGGATGAGCGTGCCGAGGTAGGCCAGCGTGTTGGCGGCCAGACGCCCGGATTCGCGCATGTGGGCGATGATCTCGGGCGACTTCACCCTCGGCTCGTCCCACCGCTCGACTTCGGTTCCGTCGGCCCAAACGGGCTTGACGATGGTGTCAGGGACCGTTCGGATCGGCGAGATCCCGCCTTGGCGGATCGTGTCGGTGGAGATCTTGTGGCAGCGCTTGAACTTCTTGCCGCTGCCGCACCAGCACACATCGTTTGCTTTGGGGAGAACTCGCATTCGTTCAGGATAGGGGGTCATGGTGATGACAGGCTGGCCGGGCGGGTCCCGGACTCGTACGCTGCTCCCATGTCATTGCGAGTATTGGTAGCCAAAGTGGGCTTGGACGGTCACGATCGCGGGGTGAAGGTGGTGGCCCGGATCCTGAGGGATGCTGGCATGGAGGTCATCTACACCGGTCTGCGGCAGACACCAGAGATGGTGGCCGCCACCGCCATCGACGAGGACGTCGACGTGATCGGCCTGTCGATGTTGTCGGGAGCCCACCTGACCTTGGCTCCCAAGATCGTGGAACTCTTGGCCGCCCAGAACGCGCCGATCCCGGTTGTTGTGGGGGGCATCATTCCCGACCGCGACATCGAGGTGATGCTTGCCGCCGGTGTGGCCTGTGTTCTGCACCCCGGAGCGTCGAGCGACGAAGTTGCTGCCGCAGTGCGAAACGCGGCCACCAACATCTCGGCGTGAACCGGGTGGCAAGCAGCCTGTTCAGATAGCCAGCCGGTTCAGATGGCCGGCTTGTTCAGATGGTGCGGCTCAGATGCTCAGGGGTTCGGTCCAGCGACCGAATTCCACTTCGAGGGCCCCGACGATCTCGCCGACCGTGGCGTAGGCCCGCACGGCGTCGAGTATCGGAGGCATGGTGTTGATCGTGGAATCAGCGGCGGCAGCGGTGACGGCGGCAAGCGTGGTGGCTACGTCGGCGTCGTTGCGATCATGGCGGACGTTGGCGAGCCGCTTGAGCTGGCGCTCTTCCACCTCGGGCCCGATGTAGAGAATGTCGGCGCCACCTTCGTGGCCATCGGTGAAGTCGTTGACGCCGACCACGATCCGCTCGCCGCTGTTGACCTTGCGTTCGAACGTGTAGGCGGAGTCGGCGATGCGACCCTGGAACCACGCGTCGTCGATCCCCTTGTAGACACCCTCCAGAATCGAGCCGTTCCCGAACTCGTCGAGTTTGGCGAAGATCTCCTCGGCCTGACGTTCCATCTCGTCGGTCATGGCCTCGACGAACGGGCTGCCGCCGAGCGGGTCGGCAACGTCGGCGACTCCGGTTTCGTAGGCAACGATCTGCTGGGTACGAAGCGCGATTCGTGCCGCCTTCTCGGTGGGCAGCGCCAGCGCTTCGTCGTAGGAGTCGGTGTGGAGGCTCTGGGTGCCGCCGAGCACTCCGGCCAGTGCCTGGATTGCCACTCGAGCGATGTTGTTCTCGGGTTGCTGTGCGGTGAGTGACACGCCGGCCGTTTGAGTGTGGAATCGCAGCTTGAGCGAGCGTTCCGATTTGGCTCCATAGCGGTCCTGCATCCAACGGGCCCAGATTCGACGAGCGGCCCGCAGCTTGCCGATCTCTTCGAAGAAGTCGATGTGGGCATTGAAGAAGAACGACAAGCGGGGAGCGATGTCGTCGACGTGGAGGCCTGCCGCCTCGGCTGCTTCGACGTAGGCAAAACCATTGGCCAGCGTGAATGCCAGTTCTTCGGCCGCCGTGGATCCCGCCTCGCGGATGTGATAGCCCGACACCGAGATCGGGTTCCATTTGGGCATCTCGGCTGCGGTGAATTGCATGAGGTCGGTGACCAGCCGCATCGAGGGCCGGGGCGGGTAGACGAACTCCTTCTGGGCCTGGTACTCCTTGAGGATGTCGTTCTGGAGTGTTCCGGTGAGGGCCTTCCGGGGTGTGCCGTTCTGTTCGGCCACCGCCACATACATGGCCAGCAGAATCGATGCCGGCGAATTGATCGTCATCGACGTAGAAACGGCGCCGAGGTCGATGTCGGCGTAGAGGTCCTCCATGTCGGCCAGCGTGTCGACGGCTACGCCGGCCTTCCCGACTTCGCCCAGCGAGAACGGATCGTCGGAATCCCGGCCCATCAGCGTTGGCAGATCGAAAGCGGTGGAAAGCCCGGTGCCACCGTTCTGCAGCATCTGCTTGAACCGGACGTTGGTGTCCTCGGCCGTGCCGAAACCGGCGAACATCCGCATCGTCCAAAGACGGCTGCGGTACATCGAGGCGTGGATCCCCCGGGTATACGGGAACTCGCCGGGGAACGGGGCATCGCCGTAGACGGCTTCGACCGGTACGCCCGACATGGTTTCGAAGGTCTCCTTGCGTTGAGAAGAACTGTCGTAGGCGGCTTGCCAGTCTTGTCGAGACGTCATCGAACCAGTGTCCCATGCCCGTTGAAGCCGAGCCAAGCGGTCCTCGATGTTCTCGGCGGGGGAGCGGGGCCGACCGGTCATCCGAAATCACGATCACCTAGTCGGTAACCTTTGCCGATGATCTCGAAGATGATCGACCACACGTTGCTCAAACCAGAAGCCACCGACGACGACATCGCTGCGCTTTGTGCCGAGGCCAACCGATTCGGGGTGGCCGCGATCTGCCTTTCTCCATCTCGTCTCCCGGTGGCTGCGGGTCTGCTCGACGACGGAATCGGAATCGCCACCGTGTGTGGGTTTCCATCGGGTGCCCACCAGCCCGAAGCCAAAGCGGCGGAGGCCGCGCTGTCGGTTTCGCTCGGGGCCACCGAAATCGACATGGTCGTCGATCTTGGGGCGGTGAAGGCAGGAAACTGGGACGCCGTCGAAGCCGATGTCAAAGCGGTCCGTGATGCGGTGACCCCACCCCACATCGTGAAGGTGATCATCGAGTCCGGCGCGCTCACCGACGACGAGATCGTCCGTTGCTGCGAAGCCGCGGAACGAGCCGGAGCCGATTACGTCAAGACTTCCACCGGGTTTCATCCGAGCGGTGGTGCCACGATCGCCGCCGTCGAATTGATGGCTCGAACGGTTGGTGGTCGCCTGGGCGTGAAGGCGAGCGGCGGCATTCGTTCCCGGGAAACCGCCGAAGCCATGATCGCAGCAGGAGCAACCCGGCTCGGAACCTCCTCCACCGAGGCCATTCTGAGCGGTTCGCCATGACCATACGGCTCGCGGGTCAACTGCTTGTTTCCAAGCCGGTGCTCGTCGATCCCAATTTCGACGGAACGATCACCCTGCTTCTGGAACACAACGCCGACGGCGCGTTTGGCCTCGTTCTCAATCGGCCGTCGGGTCTTCGCCTCGAAGACGCCTTTCCGGCCTGGAATCATCTGGCCGCAGAACCGGGAGTGGTTTTCGCCGGAGGTCCGGTCGAGCGAAATGCACTGATCGCGATCGGTGCCACCCCAGACGCCGACGGCGCATTGGTGCTCGGGCTACACACGGTCGATCTCGACGAGCGCGTGCCCGGTGAAGACGGTCCGGCCATCGATCGACTCCGAATCTTCGCCGGATACGCGGGCTGGGGTTCGGGGCAGCTCGAAGGAGAGATCGGCAACGACGCCTGGTGGGTCGTCGACGGACACATCACCGATCTGTTCTTCGACCAACCTGAAAGCCTGTGGGCGGCGGTGCTCCGACGGAACGGCGGGGAGATGGCGTGGTTCGCCCATTACCCCGAAGACTCGTCGCTGAACTGAGGCCGGTCAGGCCGCCTTGGCCAGCTGCGTGATGAGTTCGGGTTGTTTGCGGTTGGCTCGTTTGCCCGCGGCCCGAGTGGTGAGCCACCAGATGACGAAGCCGTAGGTCGGCGCAAACGGAAGCAGTGCCAGCCGGACCCAGGCTTCGTCTCGGGCCCCCGCCATGCCGATCAGAATCGGCACGATGAGCACGAGTCCGATGCCCACGCCGGTGAAGGTGAACACCGCGGTGAAACACCCCGACCCCGGGGTGGACGTTGCGAAGGGATTCGGGGACCCATCGTCGGGATAGAGGGCAGGCGCTACCACCGAGGTGAAGGAACCGACGCCCGATCCGGTGAGCGCCATCCCGATCGCACACGCGAGCGCGGGCAGGAAGTACTGCCAGCCTCCGGTCCAGATGGCCGAACCGAGTGTGATGATGAACGCCCCGACGAAGCCGAGAAAGGCGAACGCCAGACTCCTCCCCCTCAGCAACGGTGTGAGCGAAGGCATGGCAACGACCTCGGCCCACAACGAGCGGCCGTCCGGGCCGAGCAGATTGCTTCCGGTGACACCGGCCGTGAGCCCCGGGATGGACCCCAAGAGGACCGCCGCCTTGTCTCCCTGCACCACCGCCCCGAGGAAGGGTGCTCCGCCGACGATCAACACGGTGAGCTGACTGACCACCTGAAGCCGATATCGAGGGTGACGGCTGAAGTAGCGACGTTCTTTCCGAAGGATCACGCGCAGCGGATTGTCGAAGCCGGGCTGGGCATCAGCACGAATCATCGAGGTGCCCACTTCGTTGCTCTCGTCAGCTTCGGTGACCTCGGTGAGCGCTCGGGAGAGCACCCGCCCCCACAAGCGCACCAACAGCGAGATGAGTGCCATGGTGGCGATCAGTTCGAGGATCGGAACCAAGAGTTCGCCCGTGCTGGCCCGGCCCAGCGCGTCGCTCGACCAGCCGATGGGTGTGAGGCGAACGACATCGGCGATGGTGGCAACCGTGGCCCGATTGATCGAGTCGCTCGTTGCCGACAGAATCTGGCTGGCCGCGCCCAGAGCACCAACGACGAGTCCGGCGGCCACGGTTGCGAGGTCGCGGGTTCGACGCTTTCGAAGGCTCGATCCCAGCGCCGTGAGGAGGAGCCGTGAGTTGACGGTGGCGAGCGTCAGCGTGGCGGCGATTGCGACGGCGGCCAGTAGTGCGGAAGGAATCGACGGAGCGCGTGAGGCGACGCCGGCCAGCGCGACGGCGGCCGCGATCGGACCGGGCCCGATGAGCCCGGAAACGGCGAGGCCGGTTGCGAGCCGATCACCGTCGAGTGGGTAGAGGGCCAGCCTCGTCGTGTCGATCGTCTCATCGCTGGCCCCGAAGAGGATCGGGCCGACGAGCCAGGTGATCACCAAGATGCCCCCGAAGACAGGACTGAAGATCACCCGATCGGTGTCCGAGGTGGAATTGGCGAACAAGCCGATCGTGGCTCCCGCACCAAGAGCGAGAACCGTGAAGGCGACGACCCCCAAGCCGTGCGAGGTGCGAAGGACGTTGCGGAGAAGCCGGAGCTTCAACCGAACGAAGATCGAAATCACGAGGTGAGCCAATCGAGATCGGCTTGCTGAGGCCGAGCCCCCACGGCCTCGATGAACACATCCTCGAGTCGTCGACCGTTGCAGAGCTCCTCGCGCCGTCCCGAAGCGACCACTCGACCCTGGTGCACAACGGCGATGACGTCGCAAAGTCGTTCGACGACTTCCATGACGTGGCTACTGAACACCACGGTGGCACCGCCGGCCACCAACTGCTCGAGCAATTCGCGGAGCACACGGACCGAGAGCGGATCGACCGACTCGAATGGTTCATCGAGAAAGAGCACGGCCGGGCGATGGAGCACGGCGGCACCGAGTGCAGCCTTCTTGCGCATGCCGGCTGAATAGTCGATCACGAGCCGATTGGCGGCCTCCTCCAGATCGAGGAAGCGCAAGAGTTCATCGGCCCGGCGCGCCGCCTCTTTGCGGTCCATGCCGCGGAGCAGGGCGACGTAGTGGAGCAGCTCGCGTCCGGTGAGACGCTCGAAGAGGCGGAGGTCTTCGGGAACCACACCGATCACTTGCTTCACCGCGTTCGGGTTCTGCCACACGTCGATGCCGTTGACGATTGCCCGCCCCGAGTCGGGTCGGAGCAGACCGGTGGTGAGTTTCAGGGTGGTTGACTTGCCCGCGCCGTTTGGTCCGACGAGTCCGAAGAACGTGCCGCGCGGAACTTCGAGATCGAGGCCGTCGACGGCCAACTTCTTGCCGAATCGTTTGGTGAGGCCCTGGAGTGAAACGGCTGAATCCGACGCAGGGGGTGACGATGCGTCCTCGTTGGGCCTCTCGGTCACAGGTTGGCGTCGCGAAGGAGCGCGTAGCGGGGTTTGATGACCTCGTTGATGATTCGCAACCGTTGTTCGAACGGCCAGAACGCGCTCTTCATGGCATTGAGGGTGAGCCATTCCATGTCACTCAACCCATAACCGAAGGCGTCGTGGAGCTTGACGAATTCATCGGACAACGTCACGTTGCTCATGAGTCGATTGTCGGTGTTGACCGTGACCCGGAAACGAAGCCTCCGCAACAATCCGATCGGGTGTTCGGCAATCGATGGGGCTGCACCGGTATTGACATTGGAGCTGGGGCAGACCTCGAGCGGAACCCGGGTGTCTCGAACGAACGAGGCGATCTTGCCGAGTTTGGCCCTGCCCTCGGTGTCGATGTG
This sequence comes from Acidimicrobiales bacterium, assembly GCA_037969565.1. Lineage (GTDB taxonomy): Bacteria > Actinomycetota > Acidimicrobiia > Acidimicrobiales > SZUA-35 > SZUA-35. The sequence continues at coordinate 65,358 of JBBKXQ010000143.1, forward strand.
GATGTCGTCGACGATCCGCATTCCGTGGCCCAGACGTTCGGCCCCGCAGTAGCTCAAGGCTTCCTGGATCGACGGGAGACCGAAGGCCTCGCCGGCGTGGATGGTGATGTGAAAGTTCTCCCGCATACACAGTTGGAAGGCGTCGAGGTGCCGAGCGGGTGGGAACCCGGCCTCGGGACCGGCGATGTCGAATCCGACAACTCCTTCGTCTCGGTGACGGATCGCCAGCTCGGCAATTTGGCGCGAACGGGCCGCTTGACGCATGGCCGAGCAGATGACCCCCAGGGTGAGGCTGGTGCCGTCGCTGCCTTCCCGGAATCCCTTCACGACCGCCTCGACGACTTCATCGAGGGTGAGTCCTTGTTCGATGTGCTGCTCGGGAGCAAATCGCACCTCGGCGTAGACCACCCCGTCGGCGGCGAGATCTTGGGCGCACTCGTAGGCGACCCGCTCCAGGGCGTCGGCCGTTTGGGTGACTCCGACCGTGTGGGCAAAGGTCTCCAGATAGAGCTCGAGCTTGTTGCGGTCGGCTCCTCGGCGGAACCACGCGGCAAGTTCGTCGGCATCGGTGGTCGGGAGTCCGTCGTATCCGGTTTCGGCTGCCAGTTCGATCACCGTTTGCGGCCGCATGCCGCCGTCGAGGTGATCGTGGAGCAAGACCTTGGGAGCCGACTTGATCAGCTCGGGAGTGAGATTTGCCATGTGAAAGGATACGCGGGTCCATGCGCGGTTCTGTCGGGTACGCAGTACTAGCATCCTCTGGTCCATGACGATCACGACTGTCGGACTCGACGCCGACGACACCCTCTGGCATTCCGAGACCTATTTCTCCGTCACCGAAGAGCGCTTTCGTGCCCTCTTGACTCCTTGGTGTGAGGAAGCGGACGTGGCTGGCCGACTGCTCGAGCGTGAACGGGTCAACCTCGAAATCTTCGGCTATGGCATCAAGGGATTCACCCTGTCGATGGTGGAAACCGCGATCGAAGCAAGCGACGGTGCGATTCCGACGGGCGCGATTCAGCAGATCATCCAATGGGGCAAGGAAATGCTGACCCATCCGGTCGAGCTCTTGCCCGGAGTCACCGAAGCGATCGACGCCTTGCACGGCCGTTATCGGTTGGCCTTGATCACCAAGGGTGATCTCTTCCATCAGGAGTCGAAGATCGCCGAGTCGGGCCTCGCCGAGCGATTCGAGTCGATCAACGTGCTGGCCGAGAAGAACTCGACCACCTACGGAACGATTCTTTCTCGTCTCGGCGTCCAGCCGAGGGATTTCGCGATGGTCGGCAATTCGGTCCGCTCCGACGTTCTACCGCTGGTCGAATTGGGTGCCCACGCCGTTCACATTCCCTACGCCATCACGTGGAATCACGAGGTCGTCGACGACAGTTCACCTGTTGGGTGGGCGTCGCTCGGTTCGATCTCGGAGTTGCCGGGGCATCTGGAAACACTCTGACCTTCAGGGCTCGTTCCTGATTCGACAAAGGCAGATTTCAGCGTATTCGTTCGATCACGGGCGAGGGGATCTCGGCCGCCGTATCAGCGATGGTCACGGCCTTCTCGAGCAGCTCGAGTGCAGCCGGGAACTTGGCCGGATCATCGGCGAGAAGTCGTTGGATGGGTTGCCCCTCGGTGACCGCTGATCCCGGCTTCACCAGGATCTCGATACCGGCCCCGGCCGAAACGGCTTCGCCCTGCTTGGACCGTCCGGCGCCGAGCCGCATCGAAGCCAGGCCAACCGACAGGGCGTCGAGGTCGGCGAGGAAGCCGGTAGCGGGCGAGCGGAACAGGTGCTCGTGGTCCGACCGCGGCATTGCCCCGTCGGGATCGCCGCCTTGGGCCCGCACCATGGCCCGCCACGTTTCGTGGGCGGCGCCACTCTCGAGCACCTCTCGAGGATTGGCATCGACGCCGGCCATGTGCAGCATCTCCTCGGCCAGGGCCACGATGACCTCGATGAGATCGGACGATCGGGAATCGAACGGTGCCCCCCGCAAGATCGCCACTGACTCGTCGACTTCCAGCGTGTTCCCAACCATCGAACCGAGCGGTTGATCCATGCGTGTGAGTAGGGCCGCCGTGTTGACCCCGGCCCGATTGCCGATGTCGACCATGGCTCGGGCCAGCTCTCGCGCATCGTCGATGTTGGTCATGAAGGCCCCACGACCGACCTTCACATCGAGCACCAGGTTGGCCGTTCCGCTGGCGATCTTCTTGCTCATGATCGATGAGGCGATGAGCGGGATGGATGGAACGGTGCCGGTGACGTCTCTCAAGGCGTAGAGCTTCTTGTCGGCCGGCGCGATGTCACCGGTGGCCGACGCGATGACAGCTCCCACGTCGAGGAGCGCCGCGGTCATCTCGGCCCCGCTCATCTCGGCCTTCCAGCCGGGAATGGATTCCATCTTGTCGATGGTGCCGCCGGTGTGCGCAAGCCCGCGTCCGGCGAGTTGGGGAACCGCAACCAGTGGGCTGCAGGCCGCAATCAGCGGACACAGGATGAGCGAGACCTTGTCGCCGACGCCGCCCGTGGAGTGCTTGTCGACCGTGATCCGATCGAGCTGGGAGTGGTCGATCCGATCACCCGAATCGATCATGGCCTGAGTCCAGACGGCGAGCTCGTGTCCGGTCAGCCCGTTGAGGAAGACCGCCATCGCCAGCGCGGCTGCTTGCTCGTCGCTGACCGTGCCGTCGGTGTATGCCGCGATGAACCACTGAATTGCTTCGTCCGGCAATTCGCCGTGGTCTCGTTTGGCGATGATCACCGACGTGGCGTCCCAGGTGGCCATGCCTCAGCCCTCTGCGAGGCGGGCTTGGTCGAATCCGCCGGGAAGAATCTCGCCGACCGTGCGAATCGTCCCATCACCGTCGATCAGGCAGGATGGTCCGCCTTGCTCGAACAGCAACTGGCGACATCGCCCGCACGGCATACAAGGTGCGCCGGATCCCGAAAGGGTTACCACGGCGACGAGTTTTCCTCCGCCGGTGGCATGGAGAGCCGAGACGAGTCCACATTCAGCGCAGAGACCGAGGCCGTAGGAAACATTTTCGACGTTGCAGCCCGAGATGATCCGTCCATCGTCCACGAGCGCCGCCGCTCCCACATGGAAATTGGAATACGGGGCGTAGGCCTTACCGCTGGCCTCCAGAGCAGCGGCCCGGAGGTCATCCCACGGAATTCGGGTCGTCGTGGTGTCGGTGGACATCTGGTTCTCCGTCGTCTTGGTTGGATCTGGATGGCTGGGTCCTATTTCGTACCGTAAATGCGATCGCCGGCGTCGCCCAATCCAGGAACGATGTAGGCATTCTCGTTCAGTCGTTCATCGAGAGCAGCCACCGTGATCGGAACGTCAGGGTGACTGCCGTGCACGGCAGCCACCCCCTCCGGGCAACCGATGATCGAGATCATGAGGAGCTTGCTCACCCCGGCTGCCTTCAGATGGTCGATGGCCGCGACGGCGCTCCCGCCGGTGGCCAGCATTGGGTCGACGAGGATCACCTCTCGCTCACTGATGTCGACCGGCAACTTCCGGTAGTACTCCACAGGCTGATGCGTTTCCGGATCCCGGTAGAGACCGATGTGTCCGACTTTCGCATTCGGAACGAGCGTGAGAATCGCCTCGACCATGATGAGGCCGGCCCGGAGAATTCCCACCACGGCAGGTGCTGGTCCGGCGAGCCGGGATGCCTCGGTGGTGGTGATCGGTGTTTCGACCGTGATGGTTTCGGTGGGGAGACCGCGGAGCGCTTCATAGGCCGTGAGCAGCGTGACTTCCTGGCACAAGGCCCGAAACTCCGCAGCGCCGGTGTTGACATCTCGCAGGAGGGTGATCTTGTGCGCAACCAGCGGATGATCGATGACGGTGAGCTGAGGGGTGGTCATTCGTGAATGCTTTCGTATCGAGGCCAGTCGTGCTCAGGGATGCCGGAGAATCGGGGAGAAGTGCGGCCGCAACAGGCGGTCAACTGTGGCGGCGCCCGAGGAGCGCGGCCTCGGCCCGCCGAGCCATTTCCCGAGCCTGCTCGAGATCGTCGCCCATGGCCGTCACATGGCCGAGCTTGTGCCCGGGTACCGGACGCTTTCCGTAGAGATGAACGTGGGCACCTTCGACCGCCAGTGCATCGGCGAGATTCGCCGCCGGATCGATCCCGTCGCGACCACCGATCACGTTGACGGTGACAATGGCCGGGGCGGTTGACCAGGTCGGGCCGAGCGGAAAGTCGAGAATTGCCCGGACGTGATTTTCGAACTGCGAGGTGGCCGAGCCCTCGATCGTGACGTGTCCGGCATTGTGGGGCCGGGCTGCAACTTCGTTGACGACGAGGCCGTCGGTGGTGAGGAACAGTTCGACCGCCAACACGCCAACCGCATCGAGTTCGTCGGCGATCCGTGTGGCCAGTTCCTTGGCCTCGGTGGCCACTCTCGGACCCACCGCTGCAGGCGAGCGGATCTCGTGAACAACGCCGTCACTCTGGACGACCTCGGCGATGGGATAACAGAGGCTGGTGCCGCCCGGACGTCTGACGACGATGGCAACGAGCTCCTTGACGATGGGCTGATAGTTCTCGGCCATCAGTTCGCGCCCGCTTTGCTCGGACATGACCCGCATGCCTTCGCTCTCGTTCTCGACGATCCAAACGCCGCGGTCACCGGGCCGGCCGCTGCGGACGGACTTGATCACCACCGGAAAGTCGAACACGCGGGCGAAATCCATGAGGTCGTCGGGACCTCGCAATTCGGCAAACACCGGCACGGGGAAACCCCGATTCAGCAAGAGCCGGCGCTGATGCATCTTGTCGAAGGCAGCGCGAAGCGTCTTGGTGCCGGGCCGGATACAGGCGCCACCCTCTTCGAGCCGCTCGAGCAGACCGATGTCGATTCGTTCGTGTTCGAGCGTGATGATTTCGCACGATTGCGCAAACAAGGCGACGGCGTCAGGGTGGCCGAAAACGGCGTCAGGAGCGGCCAGAGCAGCCGAATCGTCGAAGTCTTCAGCGAGGAGCCGTGGCGTGATGCCGAACTTCACCGCGGCCTGATGGGTCATGCGAGCGATCTGCCCGGCACCGACGATCCCGAGGGGGTAAATGGCGGGGAGTTCACTGGACACTCGCCGAGGTTACTGCCCACTGTCACAGCTCGTTTGCATGATGGTGTTCTTCGGTGGTTCAGACCCCTCGACACCCAGAGCGCTCACGTCCGTCATCCACGGCCGAGCGCCGTCGATCACGAGGTTTTCGATGTCTCAACCTGTCAACCACCAGAGCCCACCTCCCCACCCCATGAGCCTGAATCCATCCTGGTCCTGGGCGCTGGAGTGGATGTCGGAACTCTGCACCCTCGCCAACGAACTCGAGCCCGGCCGGCTCATCTCGGTCGATGTCTGCGCCCAATGGCATCCTGCCATCGACCCGCCCGAGGTCGAGGGTCTGCACGGCCCGCTGCTCCAGGGTTTCGTGTTGAACCGACACCGCGAACACGTCCATCTCGTCGGGCCCCCACCGGAGCTCCAGCGCCGGCGTCCGGTCGACCTCGTCGCTCGCCTCGTCGGCACACTCGACCACCAGGCCCAAACGCTCCTCGGCGCCGTGATCGCCGATGCCATCGTCATCGAGAAGTGGCCGGTTCTCGCCGATCGTCTCGACGAACTCCGTTCCGGAGGATCCAACGCAGGGGTTCACCCGCCTTTACCCCGGAGTCCTTAGTCTTGCCCCCTATGCCCAGGCGTCCGCCCCCTCCTCCGCCGAACAACCGGCGTCGCTTCTTGGTCGCTTTGGGGTTCGGGGCCGCGAACGTCGCATTGATCCGCTCGGTCGCCGTTCCCGAAGTGGTCGCAGCCGGTAATGCCCCGTCAGTTCCTACCGGTGACGACGTCGAAACCGCCGCTCCCATCACCGACCGCGGGCCCGGGGTCGTTTCGGTCGTCGATCCATCGTTGCTCGAACCTCCGGCCCTGGCCGACGCCGGACCCGAAGTCGACTACGCCACCCACATTTTCGACACGGCCATCCGCGGCGGACGAGTCGTCGATCCGATGTCGGGCTTCGACGGCTTGCTCAACGTCGGCATCAACGGCGGCGTGATCACCGCGATCACCGCAACGGAACTGCAGGCAACCAACATCATCGATGCCAGCGGCAAGATTGTTTCGCCGGGGTTCGTCGACATCCTCTCCTACGCACCGAATCCGTTCGGTGTCTGGTTCAAGGTGAGTGACGGGGTCACCACCAACCTCGGCATGCACGGCATCAACAACTACGCCAGCGCCTTCTTCTCGCGCTACGAGGGAACAACACCGATTCACTACGGCGGGGCATTTCACCAGCACTTCATGAGAGGTCACGAACTCGGAGCAGCACCCGACAAACCGCTCGACGACGCTCAGGTTGCCACCTTCGTGGGGCTGGCCGCGGAAAACATCACCAATGGATATGCCGGAGTCGCGTTCTCACCGGAGTATTCGCCTGCCACGTCCAAGGCCGAGATCGATGCGCTCGCCGCCGTGGCCAGGGATCGCGGCCATTCCGCCTTCTTCCACACACGCAGCAGCGACCCGGCAACCAGTCAGGCCGGGGTACTCGAGGTCATCGATCTTGCTCGAAGAACCGGGATTGGTGTCCACATCTCTCACATTTCGAGCACCGGAGCCACAGGTCACATGGCGCTCACACTCGAGTCGATCGAAGCCGCCCGACTCGAGGGTCTCGACGTCACGGCGTGTGTCTATCCCTACGAGTTCTGGGCCACGACCCTCCAGAGCTTCCGGTTCGTCGGCGACTGGCAAGCTCGCTACGGAATCAGCTACGAAGATCTGCAAGTGGCCGGCACCGATCGTCGTCTCACGAAGGACACCTACGGAGCAGCCTTTGCCGACAACGAACTGGTTGCTGCCCTGGGCTCGATACCCGCCGCCGAGGTGGAAATGGCTCTCGCCAAACCTTGGGTGATGTTGGGCAGCGACGCCATCCTCACCGAGAGTCTCAACAACCACCCCCGATCCAGCGGCACCTTCGCCCGGATGCTCGGCCATTACAGCCGCGAGGCGGGGCTCGTGGATCTCCCGACGGCGCTGGCCAAGATGACCAGCCTTCCCACCCGCCGAGTCGAGGCCATGATTCCGGCGATGCAACGAAAGGGTCGCCTCCAGCGCGGAGCCGATGCCGACATCACGATCTTCGATGCCGCCGTCGTGGCTGATCAGGCAACCGTCGGTCGTCCCGACCTGCCCTCGATCGGTATCCAGCATGTCCTCGTCGAGGGGCAAGCGGTTCTTGCCGATGGCGTGCTCCAACGCACCGTGCTTCCGGGACGGCCCCTCCGCAGTGCTTGATCAACCGAGTGCTTGATCAACCGAGTGCTTGATCAGTGATCAGTGATCGAGGGCGGCACCGAGCGAAGCTCGGATCTGGTCGCAGAGATGCTGCTGGCAGCGGCCCTCCGCGCTCAGGGCATCAACCAGTTGTTGCACCACGTGCAGGGTGAACGGTGTGTGGGCCCGCTCTTCGGCCCGGGTGAGCTGGGCATGGACCTGCGGGGAATGAATGGCCCGATCGAGCCCATAGAGCAGGTATTCGCCGAGTTCGACGTCGAGGTCGGCCGACCATCGGAAGGTTTCGTCACCGAGAGCGGCGTCGTGGCCCCAACGATCGATCATGACCGCCCAAGCGTCGATCAGATCGGAGGTGGCAACCCCCTCGAGATCAGCGGGGTTCGACCGAAGCTCACACGCAACACGTCGCGAGAGTCGGGCCCACTGCTGTACGTCTCCGGCGCCCACCGGTCCAAGCTCAAGATGCATCGGGCCCGATGTTAACCAAGATGACACCCCGAAGACATGCCGAACTTGTGTCGATCTGACGGACAAAGATCAATGAGTTCTGCTCATGAACCGATCTGGTCGGAAGCATCGAGGTGGTCATGGGCTTCGGGAAGCCAAGTCGATCGCTCGGGCATGCGATCCACGCTCTTGCGGGCCTGAGGCCAGCGCCGCTCGGCCAGGCAACGAGCGAGCCGGGCATCTCGGGTTGGGTCGTGATGAGCGAGGGCATCCGACGGCGGGATCATCGACTCGGGATCGAGCCGGTTCCGAAGTGGCTTCCACCAGCGGCTGCCCTCGTCGTACACCCGACGAAGCTCGAGATGCTGGTGGCCATGCCAATCGGCACACCACGCATGCGTGATGTTCTTGAGGATGCTCGTCGGTGCCGAACGGTGGTCGGGTCGAAGGCGCAGGCCTGGACTCATTCCGAGCGCCTGGGAGCGAAGCTGGAAGAGGGGCAGATCGACGATGGAGCCCTGCCAGGTGACGATCACGCCGGGCGGGAGCACGGCGAGGCGGTGATCGACCAGTTGAAGTACTTCGCCCTCTTCGCCCTCGTAGACATCGTCACCTGCGGCCGTGCTGATCCCGATCTTCAAGATCTGATGATGCGCAGGATCGATGAATGCCTCGCTGGCGTTGGTCAGGAGATCGAAGCCATAAAGGGGCGGTGAGAACAACGTCGGCCTTTCAGTCCTCGTCCGTGGGCGCAAGCGCCTATCGGCGTTTGGCGAGATCTCCAAGGTAGAAGACTCCGTCGGAGCGTTGTTGGATCCTCAGCCGAGTATTTCGTTGATGAGAGGCACGAGATCCGCTTGTCCTTTGTGCAATTTCGTCGTCGCGTCCTCCAGCGGAAACCAATCCGCTCGATCCACCTCGGGGAATCGCTGGAGGCTCCCGGATCGAGGAGGCCACTCCATTTCGAACTCGTTGCTCGTGATCTCACGGAAATCGAGCGCTCCCGGTTCGGTCGAATCGGCGGCCGTCACCCCGAACCAGGCGTGAATGCGTTTGTTCCCGGCTCGGAGGATTCCGAGCAGCTGGTAGTCGAGATCGGGTGCCGGCCGTCCGAGTTCCTCGGCGAACTCCCGCCGGGCGGCGTCCAACGATTCTTCGTGGTCCGGGTCGAACTCACCTTTCGGGATCGACCAGGCGTGCTGGTCTTTCTCGGCCCAGAACGGGCCGCCGGGATGAACCAACAACACTTCCGGGCTGATTCGGATCCTCGCCAGAACGATGCCCGCGCTTTCTGTCACCATGCCTCCATGGTGCCCCGGGAACCGAAGATCCTCCTCGATCTCGTTGGCCAGTAACTTGGCCCCATGACGAAGACTCTCACCATCGGTGTTCTCGGGGCGGCAAAGATCTCGCCCAAGGCGCTCCTTCAGCCTGCGCTCGAAACCGATCGGGTGAAGGTCACCGTGATCGCCGCTCGTGATCGATCCCGAGCCGAGTTGCAGGCGAGCGAGTTCGGGATCGACACCGTCGTCGATGACTACGAGGCGGTGTTGGCCAGCGATGTCGATGCCATCTACAACCCACTTCCGATCAACCTCCATCACGAATGGACGATCAGGGCGTTGCGGGCCGGAAAGCACGTGCTCTGTGAAAAACCGTTTGCCTCCAACGTCGATGAAGCCAAGGAAATGGTTGCCGTCGGCAAGGAAACCGACCGCGTGCTGATGGAGGCCTTCCATTGGCGCTACCACCCGCTGGCCGATCGAATCCGAGAGCTCCTGAGGGGTGGGGCCATCGGTCGAATCGAGCACGTCGACGCCACCTTCACGGTGCCGATCAACGCTGAAGACGATGTCCGCCAGAGTTATGAACTCTCCGGTGGTGCGCTGATGGATCTGGGTTGTTACCCGCTGCAGTGGGCCCGCTTCGTTGTGGATGGAGAACCAACGGTCACGTCAGCCACGATGGTGCAGGGCCGGCCCGATGTCGACGTGATCACCGACATCGACCTCTCCTTCGAAGGTGGCATCACGGGTCACATCCACACATCGATGCACGCCGATGCCGATCGGGCGGCCTGGCTGCGAGTGCGAGGCAGCACCGGAACCATGACCGTCGTGAATCCGCTGGCTCCCCACGACGGCAACTCGATCACGGTTCGGTCGACGAAGGACGGCTCCGAACAGATCGAGGAGGTCGGCGGCCACACCACCTACCGGCATCAACTCGAGGCGTTCAGGGATGCGGTGCTCGACGGCGCCGCCATTCTGACGGGCGGGCGCGATGCGGTGGCCACCATGCGTGTGATCGACGCCGCATACCAAGCGGCCCGGCTCCCTCGTCGCGGGGCCTGACCCGGCGCCGACCACCAGTCGGGTTCGGTCAGAAAACGATCTCGCAGCGGAGGCCGGTCGGATCGAGGTCGCCGCCCAAACGTGTTTCGGTCCCGGCTGCCACTCGAGCCGCAGTGATGGCCAACACGGCAGCGTCGATCAGGTCGACCAGCGGCGCCACTCGACTCGAGCTCACGGCTTCGGTTTCGGTGTCGCCCAGATGTGCACGCAGGAGTTGAAGCCGAACCTGTCTTCCTGCGGATTTCGCTTTCGGATGTTCAAGAGGACGGCCACCGGCGAGCACGACGAAACCACACTCGGGATGAGCTTCGACCACCCGGGACTGGTCCGACGGCTGGATCAGTCGGTCGAGTTCACGAATCTTCGGCAGTAGATGCCACGCCTGCTTCGACAAGGCCTTTCCGCATCGCTCCCGGGACAGCTCGCAGGCTTGGCCATAGTCGGCGGCTTCGAGCGTCACCCGGAGCGGCGTCGGGAACACCGACGATCGGCGAGGTCCGAGTAGCGCTCTTGCGGCGACATCGGCGGGCCGGGGATGAGTGTTGAGAATGCCGATCGGCATGTCGATCGCCAGCGCCGCGAGCTCTCCGCTGCGAAGTTGGTGAACGAGGTCGCTCACGCTGTCGACCTTCTCGGTCGTCAGGTTCTGGAGCGTTCCTTCGACGAGTTGGGCTCGCACGACGGCCCATCCGCCGGGGCACCCGTCGACGCCGGCGACGTGCTCTCCACTTCTGCTCATCGTCGCTCGGATCAGAGGTCGTCGATCAGCTTGAAGACCTCGGCCATGTCGACGCCGCCGGCCCTTCCGGCCGCAGCCAACTTGCCGTCGACTCGGGCTCGAAAGGCACTCAGCTCGCTGGAGTCCTTGGCCTTCATCGTTGATTCGAACTGACTCTGGTGGGCGAGGAGGGCGGCGTACTTCTGCTCGACGAAATCGGTGACGTCCTCCACGTGATCAGGCTCATCGGCCTCCCACAGCAGCAGCGAGTCGGGTCGATGGTGAGGCAGATTCTGCTCGGGAAAGAACTTCGGATCTCGGGCCGCCACAATGCCATCGGTGGTGAGCCAGCCTGCGTTGCGGTGATCCGGGTGAAGTCGGTAACGCTTCCACGGATCGTGACCGAGGACGATCGTGGGTTGCAGCTTCCGAATCCAGAACGCAATCTCCCACCGCTGCCGAAGTGAAGCGTCGAGCTCTCCGTCGGGCCAGCCGAGAAACACCACCTCGCCGGTTGCCCCCAACGCTTGTGCTGCGGCCCGTTGTTCGTCTTGGCGAAGTGCAACCAGTTTGGCCGTGTCAGCATCGGGATCCCAGGTGCCCTTCGACCCATCGGTGCAGATCAACACACTCACCTCGCAGCCGGCGGCTGCCCATTTGGCAAGCGTGCCGCCGCAGCCGAAATCCACGTCGTCGGGGTGGGCTCCGATGGCGAGGGCGCGGGCTGGAGTGGCGAGCTCTCGGCTGGTCACCTGGATGTTGACTGCAGCGGGTGTGAGCGGATTCTGAGCAGCGGTCACGGAGCGACCTCCCCGGTCGTTGGTGTGGGCTTGATCTCGGCCCCGCCGGCGAGGCCGCGGATGCCGGTGGAATCGGATTGGAAGTCCGAGTCGAACACGGCGAGGTCATCGGGGACGTCGATGTCCCAACCGAGTTCGGCGTGCGGCGCGAAACGGAATGGCAGATCGAGGCGGGCGGCCTCGGCTTCATGAGCGGCCGCCGACCCCGGCCCGTAGAGGAACCGGAACCCGGTTCGAGTCGGGAGTGCCATCACGTTGCTGCCGTCGTTCCGTCGGTCGGGCACGAGGACCACACCACGGGCCGTCTCTTCGGTGGCGAGCCAGGAGAGATCCGTGGCCAGCGGGAGATCGGCGTGGGCCACGATCACGGTTTCGAATCCCTCGTCACCCAAGACGGTGACGCCATCGGTGATGGCCGCATTGAGACCGTTCGGCTCCCGCCAGATCACCGTCGAGCCGTGGGAACCGGCGAAGTCGGCCACTGCGTGATCGCCGCAGACCACGTAGGTCGAAAGACCATTCGCGGCCGAGATCACGGTTGCGGCCATTCGCCGAGCGAGTTCGGATCGTTGTTCCCGGGTGAGCGCCTCGCCCAACCGACCCTTGGCCAGGTCGAACGACTTGATCGGAATGAGTACTGCGGCGGCCACCCGGCGGAGGTTAGCCAGCGCAACTTCTCGTGCAGAGGTTTCCTGCTCGTCGCTCATACATTGATTCGATGGACGCTGGTCTGGCCCTCGGGCCCCGCTCGATCGAACGCCCTGCCGATGCCGGCTACACCTTCGTCGGAACTCTCGATTCACAGGAACCGAGCCGGGTCGACGGTGGCGGGCTCGTTCAACCCTTCAACGCACCGTGGTCCATCGACTGGCAGATTCGGGCCGAGGATCGTTGGTACTACCCGGCGAAGGAAACCACGGTCCGTCAGCACCGGAAGGGCGCCGGCGCCGTTCTTGAAACAGCGGTTCGCATCCCGTCGGGCGATGCCATCCAGCGCGTCTACGCAGTCAATGCCGTCGGCGGCGACGCCACGGTGATCGAGATCGAGAACGACTCGCCGGTTCCCGTGGCCTTGGCGATGAGCATCCGGCCCTACAGCACCGATGGCGCCGCCTCATCCATCGGACTTCGGATCTACGACGATCGTGTCACCGTCGGTGAACGCACCGCGCTCCTCCTTCCGAAGCGGGCCTCGGAATGGGCGGCGATGGAGGCAGACGACGTGCTGGCTTGGCTCGAAGCCGGCCGGACCCTCAACGGCAGCGACGCCGCCGACGGTCATGGTGCAACCGCAACCGTCGTGTTCCCTCTGGCCCATCGGGCCACGCTTCGATTTGTGGTGCCGGGGCCGACCGCCCCGTCGCAACTCGGTCCGCTGCCCGACGCCGACGCGGTCGCCAGGGGCTGGTCGGCAGTGATCGATGCCGGCGGTCGATTCTCCTTTCCCGATCCAGGCATCACGCAACAAGCGATGGCGGCCCGGGCCCGACTGCTGGCCGAAACCCACGACCTGCCGGCGCGTATCTCCGAACTCCGGCCGGGATCGGGTCGAATTCTCGAGGCCCTCGCACTGTCGGGAGCGGTGGGCGAGATCATGGGATCGCTGGGAGCGCTTGCGGGCACCTTCCCCACCAAGCTCCCGGGCTCGGCCGCCGATGCTTCCTCGATCATCTCCGGTGTTGGTCGGGCCGCCCGACTCGTCGACGACGAAGCTGTCGCCGAGGCACTGCTCGAGCCAGTGGCTCAGCTCACGTATCTGGTCGAGAAAGTCAAGGACCCGGTCTCGACCAACGAAGCGTTGTTGGGTTTGTGTCGCTTGTTGGTTGCGGCCGGACAGTCGGATACCGCTCGAGATCTCCTTCCCCGGGTCACCGACCTCTCCTCGGGTCCCGACATTCCTCGAGATCTCGAAGCGTTGTCGAAGTTGGCCGAGCAAGCCGGACCGGCCGGAAGTTGGGGGAGCGACGACGTCGTGCGAGCCGCACAATTCTGGCTCGGAGCCCGGCGACTCGTGATCGGTGGCGATCCGGTGCACCTCCAGCTGCTGCCACAATTCCCCACGGCGTGGATGGGCGGTGAGGTCGAGGTTCACAACGCAGCCACCACCCACGGCATCGTCTCGTTCGCCATTCGTTGGCATGGGGCTCGCCCCGCGCTCCTCTGGGATCTTCGGTCCGACGACTCTGTGGAGATTCGTTGCCCCGGGCTCGATCCAGACTGGTCGACCACCGAGCCGAGCGGCGATGTGCTTCTGGCCGGCACCCCCCATGGACTGGCGCCGATCCCGGCCGAGGGCGAAAGCTTCGCCTGAACCCTCGAGCAAGCGATCAGCACCCCCCTCGGCAATGACGAGTTCGTGGTGTTCTACCGGCCCACCATGGAGGCCGAGTCCGGCCGGTTGTGGCGGCCATCGCGGTGGATTCGCGGAAACTCGTGCCCGAGGTGGCGGATACCTGACCGCAGCAACGGCCAGGCGATACCGTTCCTGCATGCCTGTTGGCTCGGTTCCCAAACTGCGCAAAGCGCTGAAGTCGACGTCGCCCGGGTTGACGGTCGAACGGTCGATGTGGGCGGCAGGGGCGGTCAACGTCGTTGGCATCGACGAAGTCGGGCGGGGAGCCTGGGCCGGTCCGCTCACGCTGGGGGCCGTGGTCGTGCCCAAGGATCGACGGCTCTACAAGCTTCGAGACTCGAAGATGCTCACGGAGAGCGAGCGTGAATCGTTGTTCGATCGTGTGACCGATTGGGCCGAAGCGTGGGCCGTCGGCCATGCCACCCATCAGGAATGCGACACCCTCGGAATGTCGGCGGCCCAGCGGCTGGCCGCGCAACGGGCGATCGAGAGTCTGGGTGTGCCCGTCCACGGGGTGATCTTGGATGGTAAGTGGGATTTCGTCGGTCATCCGAACACCGAGAAGCTGGTGCGAGCCGACTCGAAGTGCCTTTCGGTTGCGGCCGCATCCATCATCGCCAAGGTCACTCGGGATCGGATGATGCGGGCCGACGCCGAAGCCTTCCCCGGCTTCGACTTCGAATTCAACAAGGGGTATCCATGTCCTCGCCACAAAACGGCGATCCAGGCCTACGGGCCGACGTCGATCCATCGCCGGAGTTGGGTGTTCATGGACCACCTGCCGTGGTTGGGTGTGCCTCGCACGATGCCGGTCGGCTCGGCCCAGATTCCGGGGCAGGCCAACCTCTTCTGATGACGGGCTCGACCCGCCCCCGCCAAACCGAGGGGTGCGGCCAGGACCACGCCCGCTGCTCGTAGGGTCTTGTGGTGCGTCCGTCATTTCGCCCTCGGCTTGTTCTGGTCGGGCTCGCAGCCACCATCGCCATTTCGGCCTGTGGCTCCGACGCCTCATCCGAAGAGGCTTTCTGTGCCGACGCAAAGGCTTTTCAGACTCACCAACGCCAACTCGAACTCGTCCTCTTCGATCCTGATCAGACCAAGTCGTTCTTCCAGGACTCCGTTGTCCGCATCTCCGCCCTCGCCGACGAGGCGCCTCCCACCGTGAGTGCGGATGTCTCGACCGTGCGTGATGGCTTCATCGCTCTCGACGACGCGTTGGCTGAGGTCGACTACAACGTCTTGCTCGCCGGTGGTGAGGCGTTCGAAACGTCCGAGACTGATGCCGCTTCGGACCGGATCAACGAGTTTCTGGCCGCCGCCTGTCGGACCGATGACGACCCGATCACGGGATTCGGAGACGATCCCTTGGCCCCCGCAGTCCTGTCGCCGGCAGAGATTCGGTCGTTGCAGGCGCAGGTCGATGATGAGAATTCTGAGCTCAGCCAACTCATGACCGTGCAGTTGGCCGACGAATTCGGACTCACCGAGATCGAGGCGAAGTGCCTCGTCGACGAACTCGACGTCAGTCTGATTGCGGCAATCGCGGGCGGTGATGCCGTCACGACCGAAGCCTCGGATCGATTCGTGGAAGCGCTGGGAGCCTGTGGGCTCGACGTTGGGAGTCTTGGATCATGAGTGGAGTTCGGGCCGGGAAATTCGGATGGGCCTCGGCCTTGGCCGGTTGGACGGTTTTCGTCTGGATCAATCGCGTTCGAAACGTCTTCGCCGATGACGACCTCACCGGTTTCGGGCTCGCCTGGCGGTTGGCCGTGGCCGTTTGGTTTGTCACGGTCGCCGGTCTCATCGTGGTCGGACTCCTCCTCGGTCGGACTCGCCCGGCTCATCGCGTTGGAGCACAGTGGGCAACCAAGATCCTCGCGGTTGCCGGTTCTGCCTGGTGGTCGATCCGAGGCGGGCAGATACTTCTCGGCGATTGGGACGTCAGCTTCAAGGTGGTGCACTCGGTGCTCGCTTTGGTCACCATCGGCCTGAGTGTGATGGCGCTGCTCGCACTAGGATCCGCTCCGCTATGGGTGAACCAGTCAGTGTCGTCGAGAAGCCGTCGTCCAACCACGGAGTGATCCGGTTCGATACGAACCGTTCGTTCACGGGAATGGGCCATGAGCGTTACCACTTCGGTGATGTCATCACCGAACGTCGCCCGTCCGACGTGCTGGCCGAAGCGCTGCTCGAAACCGGCAAGGTCGAAAAGTTGCACATCTATGCCCAGACGATCACGGTCACGCTGAACCAGGGTGCGTCGTCAGATGGTCTCAAAGAGATCATCGAGAACATCTACGTCTATTACAAACCGGGCGTGGAAATTCCCGACGAAGCCAACTTCAGTTCATAACGGCTCAGCCGGTTGCTGTGGTGCTCATTTCCCGATCGGCCCCAGCCCGAGTCGGAATACTCGGGAATCCGTCTGATGGTTATGGGGGCAAGACCCTCGGCCTTGCCGTGCCGGCGTTCTCGGCGACCGTCGAACTCGTTTCCGACGATGGCGTCGAAAGCCCTGCCACCGGCATCGAGATCATCCCGTCGGCCGCCGACCATTCTCGTTGGAGTTCGGCCCAGGATTTGACCGATCGGATCGACCGCGTCGGTTATGGCACCGGCCCTCAGCTCCTTGCGGCCACCGTGCGCACGTTCATCGATGTTGCCGATTCTCTCGAGGTTGCCCGCCCCGAGGGCTTCCGTCTGAGCTACCGAAGCACGATTCCCCGGCAAGTCGGCCTGGCCGGATCTTCGGCCATCGTCGTGGCTGCCCTCGGTTGCCTGTGCGAATTCTCCGGTGTCGAGATCCCCGATCATTTGCTTCCATCGGTGGCCCTGCGCGTGGAAACCGAACAGTTGGGGATCGCGGCCGGGCTACAAGATCGAGTGGTGCAGGTCTACGGCGGACTTGTTGCCATGGACTTCAGCCATCTCGAGATCGACCCCCGTTTCGGAGTTTCTCATGGCTCCTACGAGCGGCTGGACCCCGCCGGGCTACCCCCACTTTTCCTGGCCTACCGCGAGGATGCCGCCGAGCCGAGTGGGAAATACCACGGCTACCTGAGGGCACGATTCGACGCCGGCGACGTGGCGGTCCGGGGAACGATGCATGCACTGGCGGCCCTGGCCGCCGAGGGGCGAGCTGCGCTGCATTGGGGTACGGGCGAACGAATCGCGGATCTGATCGCCGACAACATGGAACTTCGCCGGGGTCTCGGACCGATGCCGGCCCCGCAGCTGGCGCTTGTCGACCTGGCCGAGTCGCTCGAGGCTCCTGCCACGTTCACCGGTTCGGGAGGCGCCGTGGTCGGAGTGCATCGGGATTCGGCACACTTCCAACAGTTGCGGGCGGCCTTCGAGAGCATCGGAGCCTCGGTCATCGATCTTTCGGTCTGACCGAGCGAGTTGCCAAAAGCGAACAAGTGTTCGATACTGGACCCATGGCGGAACTGGCTCTGGAAACGCCGGTGCTCAGGCGACCCGCACTGAGTGCCGAGATCAGGCAACGTATTCAACCCGTCACGTTGTCGGGTCAAAAAGTGCTGCCGGTTCCCGAGATCTTGCAACCGCTCTTCCCCTGGAGTGGGGTGCAGCGGGGAACCAGCCTGGGTGTGTCCGGCCATGGGAGTTGGGCGTTGGCCATGGCGATCCTGGCCGATGCATTGGGCGCTGAGGGTTGGCTCGCCGTGGTTGGCGCCCCAAACCTGGGTTTGGCGGCTGCCGCCGAGTTCGGTGTTCGTCTCGACCGAGTGCTCGTTGTCGAAACGCCCAGTGCCGCCCAATGGCCAACGGTTGTTGCCTCATTGCTCGAAGCCGTCGATGTGGTGGCAATCGCCCCGGTGGGCCGGGTCGGACCTCGTGACGGCCGTCGTCTCAGCGCCCGAGCTCGGGAGCAGGAATCGGTGCTGCTGCACCTCGACGGTGCTCGCACCTGGCCAACGGTGGTTGATGTCAATCTGACAACCACCGTTGATGGGTGGGAAGGGCTCGGGGACGGTCATGGTCATCTCCGCTCGCGGAAGGTCACCGTGGAATCGACCGGACGGCGATCGGCGGCACGATCGGCCACCGTGTCGGTGTTGCTCCCCGGACCCGACGGTCGGCTCGCTCCGGTCGTGAGTCCGGCCGAACATCACCACTCCACACTCGAGATCGTTCGGATCTGATGGCGGGCGGGGATCGTTTGGTCACTCGTATGGCCGTGGTGTGGTGTCCGGACTGGCCGGTGGTTGCCTGGGGGATCCCACTCGACGAGCCGGTGGTTGTCGTGGTCGGCAATCGGGTGGTTGCATCGTCGCCTGCAGCTCGAGCCGAGGGGGTCGCACTCGGTCAGCGTCGTCGTGATGCGCAGGGTCGTTGTCCGGATGTGGCCGTGCTCGAACGTGACATCGATCGTGAAGCCAGGCTCTTCGAACCCGTGGCTGCGGCCCTCGAAGCGATCACCCCTCGGGTGGAGATCTCCGGGCCTGGCCTTGTGGGCTTTCCCACCCGCGGGCCATCCCGGTTCTTCGGGGGAGACGCCGAAATGGTCAACAGGGTTCTGGCCGACGTTGCCCCCGTTCTGGCCGGGAGGGGGGACGTGAGGGTTGGTGTTGCCGATGGCATCTTTGCCGCCAAGCTCGCAGCCCGGTCGACCAAGGCGAGGTTGGGAGGGGCCATCGTGGTGCCGCCGGGGGAGTCTCCATCGTTCTTGGCCGGTTTCCCGATCAACACTCTGGAACCGTTGGCCCTCACTGATGTGCTCGGGCGGCTCGGACTCAGCACGCTCGGGGCCTTCGCTTCCATGTCGGCTGCTGATGTGCTCGGGCGGTTCGGTCGGGAGGGTCAGCTCGCTCATCGCCTGGCCCGGGGGGAAGACGATCATCCTCCGGATCTGCGAAGGCCGGCCCCCGATCTCGCGGTCACCTGGATGTTCGAACCTTCGGCTGATCGGGTCGATCGCTGCGCCTTCGCGGCCAAAGCGCTCGCCGATGAATTGCACGCCATGCTCTCGTCGAACGGATTGGCCTGTATCCGGGTGGCGATCGAGGCCGAGACCGATGATGGC
Organism: Acidimicrobiales bacterium; assembly: GCA_037969565.1. GTDB lineage: Bacteria > Actinomycetota > Acidimicrobiia > Acidimicrobiales > SZUA-35 > SZUA-35. The sequence continues at coordinate 84,402 of JBBKXQ010000143.1, forward strand.
GAAGAACACACACGGTTGTGGCGGCACGAAGGAGCGTTGTCGGCGGCAGCTCTGGCCGAACGGGCGAGATGGCAACTCGACGGTTGGCTCGGGATGGCGGCCCGTCGGGTCGAGAGCACCGACGATCCGGAGGCTGACGGATCGGGTCGAGGGATTCGTCGGCTCACACTGATTCCCGACGAAGTTGTTCCGGCGAGCGGCCGCCAGCTCGGATTCTGGGGAGGTCGGGCCGAACGGGCCGACGACGTGACCCGAGTGGTCGGGCGGCTGCAGGGTTTGATGGGGGCCGAGGCGGTGTCGGTGCCCGAGTGGCGTGGTGGCCGGGGACCCGCCGATCAGATCCAGTTGATTCCGGCGGCTGCGGTTGATCTCGGAGAAGAGCGGGTGGCAACCGGGGCGGCCTGGATCACCGAACCCTGGCCCGGACAGATTCCGGCCCCTGCCCCTTCGAAAGTGCTCGTCGATCCCCACGAAGTGGTGCTGCACGATGAGGCAGGGCGGCCCGTGATGGTCAGTGGTCGAGGGGAGTTGTCGTCGGCTCCACACTCGGTCGTCTCCGGAAAGCAGCGGTGGCTGATCACGGCCTGGACGGGGCCGTGGCCAGCTGACGAACGGTGGTGGGATCCGCTGACCCAGCGTCGACGAGCCCGTCTGCAAGTGACACTCGACGATCAGTCAGCCCATTTGCTGGTGATCGAACAGCAAGCCTGGTTCATCGAGGCCACGTACTGACACTCGACCGCCGCGATCCCGAACGACCTAGAGTCGCGGCGAGCCGAGGAGATACACATGAACGAGCACGAGGCCGACCCGATGTTCACCGGGTCGATTCCCGACTTGTACGAGCGGCTCATGGTTCCCATGATCTTCGAGTGCTACGCCGACGATCTCGTTACTCGTGTAATCGACCTCGAGGTGGGTTCGGTAGGAATCGAATCGGTCTTGGAGGTGGCGGCAGGCACGGGAGTGCTCACGCGGGCCATGACCGAGCGGTTGCCCGAATTGGTTTCGATCACCGCCAGCGATCTGAATCAGGCGATGGTCGATCGGGCCCGTCTTGCCGGCACGACCCGGCCCGTCACGTGGCGAACGGCCGACGTGATGAGCCTGCCCTTCGAGGACGGAACCTTCGATCTCGTCGTATGCCAATTCGGAGTGATGTTCTTCCCCGACCGGGCGGAGGCCTTCGCCGAGATCCTGCGGGTGCTTCGTCCCGGCGGAACCTGGCTCTTCAGCACGTGGGACCGGATCGAATCAAACGAGTTTCCCGACGCCGTCGAAGAGGCGCTCGCGCTTCGTTTTCCCGATGATCCACCCCGCTTCATGTCTCGAACCCCACACGGGTATTTCGATGAGGGTCAGATTCGCGCCGATCTCGCCGCTGGTGGATTCTCGTCATCGATCACCTTCGAAGGCGTCGAGGATCGGAGTCCGGCGAGTGGCGCGGAGATGGTGGCCACCGCCTTCTGTCAGGGAACCCCGCTCCGGAACGAGATCGAGTCCCGTGAGCCCGGCGGTCTCGCGGACGTCACCAGGTTCACCGCGAAGGCGATCGCGAAGCGCTTCGGTACTGGGCCCATCGAAGGACGGATCCGGGGTTTCGTGATCTCCGCTCGTTGAACGATCCGGCGCTGATTTCACGCCGCGCCGACTTTCGGTCATATACTTTGGCTCCCTAACTATGAATGCCGCCAGACAAGAGTTCAAAGCAGCCTTTCGGTCCCTCGAGATCCCCAACTACAAGATTTTGTGGTGGTCGGGGGTCTTTTCGTTCATGTCGGTCCAGATGCAGTTCCTGCTGCGCGGCATCCTGGCTTGGGATCTCACCGAACGAGAGGGTGCACTCGGGCTGGTCTACTTGTGCTTCGGCCTGGCGATGCTGGTGGCGACGCCACTCGGGGGTGTTGCCTCCGACCGCTTCCCTCGTCGCACGGTGCTGTTGCTCAGCCAGGGAGCGATCTTCCTCGGTGCTGCGCTCATGGGGCTGGCGGTCATCACGGGTGTGGTCGAGTTCTGGATGGTTCTCGTTGCCGGTGTGATCCAAGGTCTGGCCTTCGGTTTCTACGGGCCGGCGCGAGTGGCGTTCGCCGCCGACCTGGTCGGACGAGACCAACTCGGCAACGCCATCACACTTTCACTGTTGAGCATGAGTGCCACCAGAATCTTCGCCCCCTCACTCGCCGGTGTTCTCGCTGGCGTGGCCTTCGTGGGTGTCGGTGGTGCCTACTTGCTCTCGGCCACGATGTCGTTCGCCAGTCTCGTGGCGCTCTGGCGATTGCCCAAGATCGCAATCGAAGCACCGAGCAAGCGGAATCCGCTGACCGACATCGTCGAGGGTGTGCGTTATGTGCGGGCCAAGCCGCAGTTGCGCCGCCTGGTCGTTGCTTCGTTCATCGTCATCATGTTCGGGTTCAACTACGTCGCGTTCACGCCGGCGCTGGTGAAGGACATCTACGACCTCGGCGACGGCTGGCTCGGTGTTCTCAGCTCGGCCAGCGCCTTCGGCGCGGTCGCCGTGTCGATCCCGCTGGCGAGTCGGGCCGATTCACCTCGGGCCAAGAAAGTGATGGCCATGGCCGGGCTGGCCTTCGGAGCGTCGGTGATGCTGCTCGGTGCCGCTCCCGGATTCTGGTCGTCGTTCGTGGTTGTGCTCTTCATCGGTGGCTTCACCACGGCCTACCAATCACTGTCGAACACGTTGGCCCTGCAAATGGCGGCCGACAGCTATCAGGGCCGGGTCCAGTCCCTGATGCAGTTGTCGTTCGCCGGATTCGGTATCGCCGCCGCACCCCTCGGCCTTCTCGCAGAACAGATCGGACTCCGACCGGCGATCGGTGTGATGGGAGGCGTGGCCCTTGCCGCCTCGGCCGTCTACTACGTGCTGGAGATCACGAACGCGCAGTCCGGAGATACAGGGCCGGACGACTCTGGTCTGGTCGACCGACACGGGGCCACGCCGTCGGCGGTGGCACCCGAGCCGTCGGCGCTGGTGCCCGACATGGTGAGTCGAACCCGAAGAACGGCGTTCAGTCGAACACGATGACCGAGCGGGCAACAGTGCCCGCTCACTATGCCTTCTTGACGAATTCGGCCTTGACCAACAGCGCTCGACCGTCGACCTTGCCATCGATCTCGTGGTCTCCGGCGACGAGGCGGATCGACTTGATCTTCGTACCCGACTTCACGCCGCCCGTCTTTCCATCGAGCTTCAGGTCCTTGATGATCGTGACGGCATCGCCGTCGGCCAACAAATTGCCGTTGGCATCCCGAATGTTGTCGAGCCCATCGTTGGGCTCAGCCAGCCATTCGTGGCCGCACGTGCTGCACTCGTAGCCGTCAGCTGCGACGAGAGGTTCGGGCATCGTGCAGATGGGGCAGGTCAAGTCTTGGTCCATCAGGCATGTGTATCGGAAAGACGAGGCGTGGCGGGGGGATCGAGAGCCTCGCGAACCGTGTCGATGAGCTGATCGAGCCCGTACGGTTTCTGCACGAAGCCGGCCAGACCTTGGCCTGCGAACCGGCTCATTGTTTCCTGTTCGTCGAATCCGCTGGACAGGATCACCCGTACGGCGGGATCGATGCGGCGCAATTCCCGAAACGTCTCCTCTCCGTTCATCCTCGGCATCGTGAGATCCAGCAACACGGCGACGATGTCGCTGGAACGCTCGCGGAAAACGGCGACCGCTTCCTCTCTTCCGCGGCTGGTCATCCAATCGTGGCCATTGCGACATCGATATGGGAGCTTGAGCAGCGTGCTACCTTGAAGCGCTGGGGACCGCTTGGGAGCGCTCCCAGGAGCCGCGACCATAGAGAGGTCGCGACCACAGAGATCTCGAGACCACAAAGAAGGGGAGCGCGAGTGCGTGCTGTCGAGCGTCAGGCACGAACCGATGATCATTCGAGGCGTCGGGTGATCCGATGAGCTGCCGATTTCGCCTCTACGTCGGGTGTTACGCCGAGGAGGGTTCGACCGCCATTCACGGCTACGACGTGAAGGCTGCCGATGGCCAACTGGTGGCAGTCGCTGACGTGGAACTGGTAGAGCACGCTTCGTTCGTGACCGTGCATCCGAATGGCTGCGTCCTCTACGCGGTGAGCGAGTACAGCATCCGCGATGGCGCCGTCCATGCGTTCGCAATCGAACCGGTCAGCGGTTCACTGGCTCTGGTCGACACGATCCCGAGTGGAGGCGCCCAGCCCTGTCATCTGTCGGTCGACCCCGGAGGCCGGTTCTTGTACGCCGCCAACTACGGGTCGGGTACGGTCCTGGTCCGCGAGCTCGACGAAGAAGGTGGGTTCGCTCCGTTGTCGTCGGTCGGTCAACACGCTGGAAGGGGACCGACCGCTCGCCAGGATGGGCCGCACACCCACTGTGTCCTCCCTGGTCCAACCGGTGAGAACGTCTATGCCGTCGATCTGGGTATCGATCGG
>JBBKXQ010000144.1:0-33267 GCA_037969565.1 Acidimicrobiales bacterium
CACGAGACCACGGTCATGAGTTCGGCGCCGGTGTCGTAATGGAGGAGCGAGTTGTTTCCGCGACCATCGATGTCGTCGGCGTTGCCGACCAGATCCTGGAAGGCGAGGTAGCGGGCGAACGCCTCGACGTCGAGATGCTCACCGAGTTCGGAGGCGAAGGTCTCGTCGTCGCTGTTGTTGATGAAGTCGAGGAAGTCGATCAGCGGTTCGTAGTCCTCGTCGCCGGCCTCTTGGTCGAACGCCTCGGCGTAGTCGGCGGCATCGTCTCCTCGATAGCTGTAGTCGCCTTCGCTGTCGGCTTTGTAGAGGAGGCCGTCCTGATCTTCGAAATTGGCGTCGTGCCACGTTCCGTCGGGATTCTCGACCGCGAGGCGAAGCTCGGTCTCTCCGCCGTTGACGGTGAACGAGGTGGAGATCGGGTCCTGCGATGCCAACCCGGCCAGGTCGAGCAGGGTCTGCGCAACAGCCTCGTTGAGGCCCGTCTCGGTCGAGTTGGCGCGAATGACGATCTCGTCGATGCCGTCGTGGCTTTGACCGTCGATGTATTCGTCGAGATCGATCAACCACGGGAGATCCTCGGGGTTGCCGGCAGTCTCCGCGCTCAGACCGAACAGTGAGGAATTGCCCTTGAGTCGGACGCCGGCGCTCTGGTAGGTCACGCCGTCGATCACGACGGTTGCTTCAATCCAGTCCTTGTCACCCGTGGTGGTGAAAACCTCGATCATGTCGGCGTAGGCGACCTCGTCGAATTCGACCGAGATCGAGTGGACGACGCTCGGATCGAAGAGCTCGGCATCATCGATTGTGCCCTCCGTGCTGGGGGTGGCGGCGTTCGTTTCGCTGTCGGCCGCCGCCGACGTCGTGCCCGAGCAAGCAGTGAGTGCCAGCAATGCGGCCAAGGAACCGGCGGCGACCGCTCGGCGCGATCGCAACCCCGTTGCAGAGAGGATGCGGGAGTGGAAGGAGAAGGTCATGATCGTTGCTTTCGTGGGGGGGACCCCTCCACCCAACGCGCCGATCTTGCGGACGCCATGGGAGCTGATTGTGAGTTCTCTGTGAATCGGTGTGCCGGGTGCTGCTCGATCTGGGTCGACTCACGCGAGATACCGAGACAGATCACAGAAAACACACAAAGTCGGCTGCTTGAGTCACGACCATGAATCAACCAGCGCTCGTATTGGCCGATCTCCTTGCCGTCTCGTTACTCGTCTTCGGCCTCTACTTCCCTCGACACCGGCGAGGCGACATGGTCGTTGCTCTGCTCGGTCTCAATGTCGGTGTCGTCGCCGTGACGGCGGCACTATCGACTGCCGAGGTGAGTGCGGGGCTCGGGCTCGGGCTGTTCGGTGTGCTGTCCATCATCAGACTCCGCTCCTCAGAGCTCGCTCAGCAGGACATCGCCTACTACTTCTCCGCACTCGCGCTCGGTCTGCTCGGCGGCATCGCCGTAACACCGATGTGGTTGACGCCCGCCCTCATGTTCGCCATCCTGCTGACGCTCTTCGTCGGCGACCACCCGTCGCTCTACTCCCGCAGTCGCAGCCAAACCATCACGCTCGACCAGGCATACCCGGACGAACGAGACGCAGCCGTCCGGCTCGAAGCGCTCCTCGGAGCCGACATCAGGCGGGTCGACATCCGCAAGCTCGATCTCGTGAATGACACGACGGTCGTCGACGTCCGATTCGACCTCCGTCCGAATTCGGCGCTACACGACGACACCATCGGATCGGCACCGGCCAGCCGGACGTCTCGGATCGGCGGCCTCTCGTGATCGCTGACGCCCTGGCCCAACGGTCACGAATCTCACTGGACGCTGTCGACGATTTCGCCGCACTCCAGACCAGAGTCGACCGTAAGTATCTGATCGATTCCATCACGATGGCTCATCTGTTGGAAGAGCTTCCCGGTAGCGCCCATGTTCTCGAGATCGGTGAGCTCACCGAGTTCGCCTACCGATCCACCTACTTCGATACCGACGACCTGGCTCTCTACCGGGCGGCCGTGCAGGGGCGCCGGCTCCGTTTCAAGGTTCGAACCCGCTCCTACGTCGACACGGGTGGTTGCTACCTCGAGGTGAAGGCAAAGGGCAGGCGCGGCCAGAACGTGAAGTCGCGGATCGAGTGGACCCTCGATGGAAGCAGTCGCCTGTCGGCGACCGGTCGGGCCTTCATCGACGACGCAACAGGGACGACCCACATCTCACCGCTCCTGGAACCAATCGTCACCACCGAATACACCCGTAGCACGATCGTCGACGTCGCCACTGCGGGTCGACTCACCGTTGATCGATCGTTGCGTTGTACCGACCGAGACGGCCGAGTCGCAGCTCTGGACGCAGTTGTGGTCGAAACCAAGTCGAACCGAGAACCCAGCGGAGCCGACCGATGGCTGTGGCGTCACGGCGTGCGTCCGCAACGCATCAGTAAGTTCTGCACCGGCATGGCCGCACTCGATCCGGATCTGCCGTCGAACCGGTGGCACCGCGTCCTCCAGCACCACTGGTTGCCGGCTTCCGCCTGAGCGCACGATCGGATGCAAACCGCCGTGCCGAACCTTCTCGATGTCATCTCACACCTCGCCGTGGGGAATGCCTCAGCGAAGTAGTGCGTGGGTCATGGCATTTGTGACGAACGTGACGTATTTCGAGGGGTCCCATCCGCGGCGTTGCACGAGGAGGTCGTACATCTCTGGGGCGCTGAAGAGCCAGAGGGTGTCGCGTACGTCGGCGTGGGTGAGGCCGGGTTTCAGGCGATCACTGTTCGCGATCGCGTCTGCGTTGTGGGCCATACGATCGAGTCGGTTCGTGTCGAACTCGGCGGCGAGAGCGGCAGCGTCGACGTCGGATGCGGCCGCATCATGGAGCAGGAGCACGATCGGTGCGATGCGAGGTGCGACCTCAGCCATGAGGTGACCCCATCCTTCGATGATCCCGGCGGGGTCGGGTGCGGTGGCTTGGAGCGTGTCGGAGCGTCGCTCGGCGGGCTCGGGTCCAGTCCCTTCCAGGGCCCGTGTGCACAATGCTCGCACGAGTCCCGATTTGCCGCCGTATCGCTTGTAGATCGTGGCAACGGACACGTGGGTGTCGTCGGCGATTGCCTCCACCGTGGTGGAGGCGTATCCGTAGGTCAGGAACCGAGTGAGGGCCGCGTCGAGTACTGCGGTACGAGTGAGTTCCGCCTGCGCTCGTCGCCGGCTGGCGTCGTATGTGCGAGGGGTCTTGACGGGGGTGACGGGGCGGCCCATACTCGAATTCATTCTAGTGTCATGGATCCAAAGTAGGCGATGATGACGAATCCGCAAGCCATTGGGGCAGTCGAGCGGTTGTGCGCCGCCGTCAACGCCTACGACCTCGACACGTTGGCCGATTGCTTCACCGCGAACTACCGAAACGAGACCCCGGCGCACCCTGGACGCAGTTTCACCGGCACTGCTCAGGTGCGACGAAACTGGGAGCGAATATTCGTCGGTCTGCCCGATGTCTCCGCCCGTATCGTCGACACAGTCGTCGCTGGTGACACGGTCTGGTCGGAATGGGAAATGAACGGCACCCGCCCAGACGGCACTCCGGAGATGATGCGCGGCGTGATCATCTTCGAGACTTGCGCCGATCGGCTCGACTCGGCCCGCTTCTACCTCGAGCAAGTCGATGCGGGTACCGACGGCCACGACGGTGCTGTCGGACGTCTGATCGATGACCACGCGGAGGGACCCGTCACGTGACAGCAATGGTCCGCGACGCCCGCCCTCCCGGCACGTTGTTGCGTTTCGTCAACCCTGTCCTCGTTGCGTTCCTACGCACGCCGGTCGGTCGGCTGATCACTCCGCTGGCCCTGCTCGAGTTCTCGGGCCGCCGTAGCGCCAAGCGCTACCGCGTTGTCGTCGGCTGGCACGAGCTCGGTGACCAACCAGTCGTTGTCACTCCGGCTTCCTGGCGCGCCAACTTCACCAGCGGTGCCCCAGTCGTTGTCCGCTGGCGTGGCAGGCGCCACCGCTACGTAGGAACCCTCGACGCCGACCCAACCGCTGCTGCTTCCGCCATCAACGCCCTGCTCGCAACCGGCACGTCCGCCCGAGCACTCGCGCTCGGAATCCCTGCCGGACACATCGTCACCTCAGACGACGTCACTGCCACTCGACGGGCCGTCGTCCGATTTCACCCAGCCGAGTAAATGCCATCCCGTCTGATGCCCGACCGCGGGAAACCCGTCTAGAGCCGGAGGTCCCACCGGGGACGTAGGGCCCTAGACCGGATGCTCTGAGCCGCCAATGCTGACGTATGGGTCAGCAACCGGTTTCGCCATGACAACCGAGTCGTCCGGCCCGTGGTTGCCACCACCTGCGGGCGGCGGCCGGCGTGCCGTCCTGATCGTTGTCAGTGTCATCGGCGGCCTGATCGTTCTCATCGGGCTGGTGCTCTTCACCGCAGGCGACACCTTGTTCGGTTCCGATCCGGGCACAATCGATTCCTATAACCAGGAAGTGCTCGAGACCTGCGACGTCCCGACCAATTCGACGCTGATCCGAAGCTACGTGCTGCCGATCGTCACCGACACCCAGCGTCGCCTGCGATCCATGTCCCACATCTACGCCTCGCCGTTGCCCGCCGAAGACGTCGCAGAGTTCTACAACGTCGAAGGCCCAGGCCTCTGGGGTCGTGTGCCCGACAACCGGGCGTGCCGGTTCGACAATCATCCTTCGGTGTTGGTGTTGTCGCGATGGACCGTCGAGCAGGGAACGACGATCGACCCATCCACCCAAACCGCTGGCCTGCCAGCGGCTCCCCCCGACGAGTTCTGGGACGGGCCCGGAGCAGAGGTGATCGACATCGCCGACGTACCCACCGGCACCCGCTCATTCGTGCTTCTCCGGCTTGCGCAACAGGAACGAGTCGGCATCTTCGATCAGAAATCATCCGAATGACCGCCTTCGAACCGACCACGAGAGGTATTCCATGAACTGGATCGCCATCGGCGCCATCACCATCGCGAAGTATGTCGTGCCGGTATTGATCGTTTCCTTCCCGTTCGCCGCCGGTTGGGCGAACTTCGTGCTCGACACCGTCGACGGCGACCTACTGATCCCGCTCGGCCTCGGTGACGGTCGTTACCAGCTCATCGACAAGTCAGCCGACTGGTTCACCTATGTCGGGATGCTGCTCGCGGCACGGCGATGGAAGATCAAAACCACAGTCCTGATCTTGTTCCTCTTCCGCACCATCGGCCAGCTCCTCTTCTTCATCACCGGCGCCGAAATTTTGTTCTTCTTCTTCCCCAACTTTCTCGAACCCCTCTTTCTGATCTACGCCACCATCCGCCATTTCAGACCTGAAGGGGTAGCCGACATCTACACGCGCCATCGCACCGCGATCTGGGTGTTTGTCATCCTCTACAAACTCCAGGACGAGTGGATCACCCATGTCGGCAATATCGACCGATCCGAATTGATCACCGGGCTGTTCTCCTGAACGAACAGCGATCCGCGCGGCCATCAAAACTGTCGGGGTCGGGCGACCCATTCCCGTCAAGTGTCGCGGGGCGGAGTCGATGCCCGACTGTCGACGATTTCCACGATGGAGATCGGGATGGACACCGGAGGAGCGAGAATGACCGCACGTACGATGCTCGTAGCAGGCCTCGCCGCGCTGCTGGTGACCGCGGCGTGTGGTCCGTCGGATGGCAGCGAACAAACGACGGAACTGCGGCTTCCGCCCGCCCCTCCAGTGCAAGCGTTACGTGCTACCGAACCAATCGTGGCTGACGATGGGTTGTACCGAGTGATCGTGACCGTCCCAGAGGCAAGGGGCGATCTGTCCGACGCCGCGAACCTCGATGGCAGCCGCTCGACTCCGACCAGCCGTGAGACCTGGACCCTGACCCCCGAACTGATGGATCAGCTCCCACCCGACGCGGTGCTCTCGGTCGATGATGGAGTGATCGGATATCGCGGGGGTGACGGTGACTTCGTTCCCTTGGCTCTGGGTTCACCGCTCGTGACAGGCACAGCCGCCGAGTTCCTCGCCTCGATTCCAGGCGTCGAGTCGGTTCAGCTGATCACGCGCACGACATACGCCGTGACCGCGACGTCGCTTGATTCCCTCGCTGCACTCGATCTCGCGATCGCCGAAGATGCCCCGTTCGCGCTGACTGCCGACCCATACGAGCCATATCAGTGGGCGCTCGACAACACCGGCGACAATCTTTCCGAGCCTGCGTCGATCCCGACCCACGATCAGTCCAGCGATGCCGATGTCGACGGCCTCGAGGCTCGCGTTGGTGCAACCGGACGCGGGATCGTCGTGGCGGTTGTGGACTCCGGAGTGGACTTCTCCCATCCCGACCTCCTCGGCGCCGACTGGATCAACCCCGGTGAGGACTGCGGTGGTTCTACCGGCAACGGCATCGACGATGACGGCAACGGATTCGTTGACGATTGCGCCGGTTGGGACTTCGGCGCCGACGATCACATCACCTTCGATGGCAACAACGATTCGCACGGCACGCATGTCGCCGGCATCATCGCGGCCAGGTCCGAGAACGGTTATGGCGTCTCGGGGATCGCTCCCGACGCACTGATCATGGACCTCATGGTGAGCAATCCCGCCGGCATGATCTCATCGTCGGCCATTGCTCGCGCCATCCGATACGCGGCCGACAACGGTGCGCAGGTCGTGAACCTCTCTCTCGGATCGCTGCCGGGCGCGTCACTCGAATCGGTGGCTCAAATCGCCGATGCCGTCGACTACGCCGGATCCAAGGGCGTTCTGCTTGTCGTTGCCGCAGGCAACAACGGCCTTTCGCTCGATGATTCCCCGGTGTACCCCGCCAGTTTCGACACCGCCCAGATGCTCGTCGTGGCAGCTTCCGGGCCGTCTGACCGGCGGTCCTCGTTCTCCAATGTCGGGTCCGCCGTCGATCTCTTCGCCCCGGGTGAACTGATTCTCTCGACCGTGCCCGGCAACCAGTTCGCGTTCCAGAGTGGCACCAGCCAGGCTGCACCGATGGTGGCCGCAACGGCCGCTCTCGTACTGGAGGCGGAAGGTGGTGTCGGGACGGCAACGGTGATCGATCGGCTGATTGCCTCGGCCGACAGCCTCGATCAACTCGCCGGACTCACATCGGGCCCGCTTCGCCTCAACGCCGCCCGTGCGGTCGGTATCGAGGCCGACGAGTCAGGAGACGGCGGATCGATCACCATCCGGGGCCTCACCGCCGATGATGAGGGTCGGGTCTCGGCAACTGTGTCAATGGCTGTTGTCAGCGGACAGTTCAACCAACCATTCCACTGGGAAGCCTCGCTCCTCGCCGTCGTCGACGGCGCTCCTTTTGCGATCTCCGGTCACCCGGTCACCGTCGGAAACGCCGAAACGCTCGACTCGGCGACCGATGGTCGAGGTGCTGTGGTTCTGGCGAACGAGGACGCTCGGTCGGCCGCATGGTCGACCCAACTCCCGCCTGGCACCTACGCCATCCTCATCGAGGCGATTCCCCGCACCGACCCAACCGTCCGCCTGGGCGACGCGTTCGTCGCCATGTTCGTCGTCGATGGGCCCGCCGGCACGTCCGATGAGGGTTCACCAGCCGATGGCGGCACCGAACAGCCGGCCGATCCAGCTTCGGGGACCGACAGCACCGAGGCGCCGACTTCGGATACTGGCGATGATTCCGGATCGACACCGAACACGAGTGTTCCAGCCGGGCCGACCGACGACGCGAACGAGTCAGGGCGGACACCGGCCAGCGCCGGGACCCCATCGACGACCCAACCGACAAATGAATCCGCCGTCCCGACCACTGAGGATGGATCGGCCCGGGGACGTCCGGACTCCGACGCCGACTCTGAACCCGTACGGGCCGATGGCTCGACCACCCCAGGGGACTCGATCGTCGAGAAAACCGCCGGAGTCTCTTCGTCCGGCGCACCGAGCGGGGGAGAAGCAGCAGCGCCGGTCGAGGGTGATGCCGCTATCGGTGGGAGCGAAACCATCGAGTTGGGACCGGACAATGCCTCGGCAGGCGGCTGGAGCATCACCAGCGTCACGCCCCGAACCGGCTTGGTCGACAACGAGAACCTCGTCGAGGTCACGGGCACGTTCCCCGGTCAAGCCACGGTGTGGTTCGGAGATAGCGCGGGCGAGATGGTCTTCGCTTCGGAACAACTGATCCTGGTGCGGACCGGCCGACATGCAAAAGCAGAGACGGTCGACGTCAGCCTCCGGAGTCGAACCGACGGCGAGGTGCTGAACCTGCCCGATGCCTACGCGTTCCTCGCCGTCGGAGACGACCGTCCCGTCGTCGAGACAGACGACGAAGGCACGTCGAATGGTGTCGACATCAATCCCATCGATGATCCCGGATTCGGAGCCGATCGGGGAGCGGGTGACCTTGTCGAGGACACCCCGCCGCCGGATGCCGGGCCGGACTCCGGCCGGACCGACGCGGGCGACAACACGGCGCGAAGTCGGAACCGCCAGGCCCGGGCAGAGATCGAGGGTGCGCCGCAGGAGCTCCCGAACGGACTCATCGGTGTGCCATTGAGCGGCATGAACACCATCGGAGCCGTGCCGAAATGCAACGAGGATCCCTGTCGAACTCGTCGGATCTGACCCCTCGCCTCATCGATTTGCCCTCGACTTCGTCGGCCCGATCCGACTTGCATTCCCAGTCCACGTTCTCCTAGCTACGTTCGGTCGTTCGGTGGAGCGGGTGCTGCCGTGGACGCGGGCGCGGGCAGACCGATTTTACTCTTCGAGCGGGTAGGACAGCGACGGGTCAAGTGGGCTCTTCAAACCGATTCGGTGTCCGTCCGGGTCGCACACGATGGCGTAGCGGGCGCCGAAGAAGGTGTCCCACGGCTCAACGCTGCTCATGTACCCGGCCGCAACGACCCGCGCATGTGTGTCGTCGACCGCCTCCCGGCTCGTCAGGTTGAGGTCCACCACGGTCGAGCCAGCGGCGGGTCCGGCGTAGGAAGGGTCCCAGAGCTGCGCGAACTCCGGCTCGTGCAAGACGACGTTCATCCCGTTCGGGAACGAGAGAACTGCCGCCTTCGGATGCCTTGGAGTCGACTGCCATCCAAGGAGAGCCCAGAACTCCTTCGACCGCGCCAGGTCAGTCACGATGAAGTTCACCTGGGCCAATCCATCCACTCTCCCATCCTGCCCCAACCATGAATGACGAGGCAACGGTCGCCGAGCTCGACCGCCCGGCAAGTCGACCGTGTTGCCGGTGTGTCGGGCCGCGCCAGGGATTGGACGCCGGACTTCTTGGGCGGCCGAATCTGACCGCGAGTACGCTCGGCGAGCATGAGTGATTCGGCTACGGATGACGGAGTCGTTCGAACGGTGGAACAACTCGAGGCGCTCTACGGTGAACCCGTCCCGACCGCCATCACGAAAGAAGTCGAGCATCTGTTGCCGCTGCATGTGCGGTTCATCGAGATGTCGCCGTTCCTCGTGCTGTCGACGAGCGGTGAAGACGGACTCGACTGTTCACCTCGGGGTGACCCGGCCGGTCTGGTCACCGTGGTCGACGATCGAACGCTCCACCTCCCCGACCGCCGAGGCAACAACCGGCTCGATTCGCTCCGCAACATCGTTGCTGATCCCCGCGTCGGTCTGCTCTTCATGATTCCGGGGATCGGTGTCACCTTGAGAGTCAACGGACGAGCCTCGCTGCTCGCGGACGACGACCTTCGCCAGCGATACGCGATGGGGGACAAGTGGCCGGCGCTGATCGTCGAGATCGCAGTCGAAACCGTCTACACCCAGTGTCCGAAGGCGCTTGTACGTTCGGCACTCTGGACCGCCGAGGCGCGCCGGAGCCATGACGGTTCAGACCCGGTGCCGACGGTGGGTCAGATCATGGAGCAGATCACCAGCGGCGAGTTCGATGCCGCCGAGTACGACCGCAACTATCCCAAGCGTCTCGCCGACACGATCTACTGAGTCGACGTCGCGCAGCAGGATGACTTGTGAGCCGTGAGCAGTCGTTCATCGCGTCAGCGCTCGTAAGCACCGCATCGGCGACCACGACATGATTCATGCCTGCGAGACCCGATCGCTGTCGACCACCTCGGCAGCGAGGGCCCTTCGCCAGGGCCGCCCAGCCATGGCGGCGCGATACGCGCGATGGGGTCTCGAACAGGAGACCGTTGCGGGATGCAACTATCGCTCCAGCACTGGGGTTTCGTATGGAGCGGGTACGGGGAATCGAACCCCAGTTCCCAGCTTGGGAAGCTGCCGGGTGGGCTTGGCCGGTCCAAGCCTCTGACCAGGGCGCCCTGGTCAGCGGGTATTCGGGGGCGTTGCTGTGACCCCGCTGTTGACCCCTCGCCCTGTTCTCCCTTCTTCTAGGCGCGTTCAAGGCACGAAACTCGCTGGTCGGGATCTGTCGTCCGATGCTTCAGCCGTCGATGACTTGGAAGACTCGCGGGCTCCAGTACATCCGGTCGTACTGATCGTCGCTGTAGGGCTCGAGAAGCCCGAGATCGACGAGCGCCGTGATCGCGTCGCGGTTGGCTTGGTTGGAGCGGCCGTGGCGTCGGTGGGCGTCCGCGACGGTGAGGACTGGGTATGCGATGAGTTGCTCGGCGATCTCGACGGCGATGCGCGCTCGTGGTTTCGCGGTTCGAACGGAGCCAGCGAACTCTTCTCGCAGTGCGAGTAGCCGCATGATTCGGTCGTGCCCGGTGCTTGCTTCGGCCGAGACCGCTGTGGCGAAGAACTCGATCCATGGAGCCCAATCGCCCGATTCGCTGACGGCGAAGAGATGTTGGCGATACTCGTCCGCTCGTTCTTCGAGCCAGGGCGACACTGCGAGGACGGGGGAGCCGAGAGCTCCCTCGTGGAGGATTTGGAGCACGGAGACCAGTCGGCCGACGCGGCCGTTGCCGTCGGTGAAGGGATGGAGGGTCTCGAATTGATAGTGGGCCATCGCAAGACGAGCAATCAGCTGGATGTGCTTCTTCGGCTCGGGGTCGGTGAGCCAGTGGACCCAGCGCTCGCACATCGCCAGCAAACCATCGCCCGGGGGCGGCGGAACGAATCGGGCGTCGGCGACCCTTCGGTGCTTGGCGCCGATGAACACTTGAGTGGTGCGGATCGATCCTGCGTCTGGTCCGTCGGTGGGTGTGCCTCGCACGATTTGAGCCTGAAGAGCGCTCAGTAGGCCGAGCGTGATGGGTCGATCGTTGATCCAATCGAATGCGCTCTCGGCGGCGCGTGTGTAGTTCATGACTTCGCGAACGTTGGGTGGGATGTGGCCGTCTGGCTCGTGTTCGGGTTGGGTCTCGGCGGCGAACAGTTCGGGTAGGCCTGCAAATGTGCCTTCGAGTGCTGAGGTGCCGATGGCTTCTCGGCGTGTGGCGACTCTTGCGACGAGTTGAGGGTTCGGGATGAGGTGTGCTGCGGCGTCGAGGCGTCCGAGGTCAGCGGCGGCCTGGCTGACCGTCATCCAGGCCGAGCTGGGCAGGTCGATGTGTGTCGGGAGGTCGTGGGGCACGAAGGCCTCTGCCGCGTAGTCCTCTCCGAAGCGAGCGTCGTGGCCGGTGATCGGGACGACCTCGCCGATTGGCGAGTGTTTGAGCGACTTCACCGAACTTGGATTTCTGGGACCATTCTCCAAGTTTCGCGCATGAAACTTGGAATTGCACGTCTGTAATCCAAGTCTCGGCTGGTGCCCCTCGGCCCCGGTCCGTCGGAAGCGATCGGCTCTCGACCCGGTCAGAGGCTGGCAAACTCTGTACCGAAGTGGAGCGGGTACGGGGAATCGAACCCCGGTATTCAGCTTGGGAAGCTGATGTTCTACCATTGAACTACACCCGCAGAAGCCGACACCTTAGCCGTGGCCGTCTGCGGGTTCATCTTCGTATCGGATCGGTTTCAGGCCCGACGATCGATACTTGTGAGCGATCCACTTCCGTCTGTCATCATGCGGGAATGATGCGCTCGTCGAGGCGACACGACATCCGGTCGAGATCGAGGCAAGCCGAGGCCAAGGACTTCGCTGGCTTCGAACCCTTTGCGTGGCAAGCCGTCGTCGTCTTCGCACTGTTCGCAGCGATCAACTTGGTGGCGAAACGGCTGGCCGACCTCACCGAGGTCGAATACTCGCAAGCCTTCGTACTTCCCGAGGCCCTGCAGGCGAATCTCTCCGTGCTGGTGCTCATTGCGTTCGCACTGGCTGCGCTGGCCCAGTTCGGCCGGGGCAGTCTGCTCGTGTCGTGGGATCGGCTCGACCGGGGCCGTGAGATCCAAGCTCTGGCGGGAATCCTCATCTTCTTCCTCACTTGGCGCCAGCTGTCCGCCGACTACGACTTCCTCTCGCAGCAGTGGCACCTTGCCGACCGCGTCTTCCTCGTTGTTGCCGCCGTGCTGTCGATATACCGGCCTGTCTTCCTGCTGCTCTTCATCATCGAGATGCGCGTGCTCGAAGCGCCGATCGGATCGAGCTTCGACTTCGCCCACAGCCTGACCCCCGACGAGTTGCCAGTACTCACGCTGATCGCAATCTGCGCCGTGGTCCTCCTGGCCGCAGCATGCGGCCACACGAAAACCGACACTCTGGTCCCGCTGCTGTCGGCCGCCATCGCCGTGCAATTCTTCGACCCGGGTCTCACCCGCTTGGATCTCGATTGGTTCATCGACGACGATCTGGCGAATCTCCCGCTCAACGGGTTCCAGCAAGGCTGGCTCGGTGGATACACCGAAGGGCGGCCGGCGCAGTTCCTGGCCGACGTGTTGGACCGAGGCCGAGAACCGTTCGTCGCGCTGGTCGCCGCAGTTCAAGTCGGGGCCATTCTCTTCGTGCTCAGACGTCGCTTGCTGATGGCGGCGCTCGTTGCGTGGATCGGATTCCATGTGGTCGTGATGGGGGTGCTGGGGTTCTCCTACCTCGAGTGGGTGATCGTCGAACTCGGATTCTTTCTCCTTCTCGCCGATCCAATCGGTCAGCGCTGGTCGCTCTCGGCCTTCCGGCTGTTGCCGCTGATCATCACCACCGGCGCGATCCTCGCCGGGGCTGCCCTTCTCGACTCGACCGAGCGTGTGTGGTTCGACGGACCCGTCACCTACACCTACGAGTTCGACGGCATCGACGAGGAAGGCAACGAACGAATCCTGGTGGCGAACGACTTCGCTCCTCATGATGCGGTGTTCACCTTCGGCGCACTCGACCTGGGCCCGTCCATGCCGGTCGCCGCCGGCTACGGAGCACTCAGCCGTAGCCGGTTCGATCTGCTCCCCACCGTCGGATCGATGGCCGACCTGGTGGCGATCGAGGAGTCGCTCGAGCCCACGACGCTCGCCGACGAGCCCGTCGACCGGTTGATCAGCGAAGGCCGCCGCGAACGATCCGTCGAGGCGATCACCCAGTTCCTGCTCGCCACCGATCGCGAACATCATTACCTCGACTATCTCCCGAACCCGCTTCACCGCTACTGGACGAGCCGACTGGGCCAGAACTACGTCGACCGGGTCCCCCTCACCGAACTTCGAGTCACCCGCGTCACCCGTCTCCGCATCGGAGACGAAGTCGAGGAGCGACGGGAACTGGTCGCAACCTTTGTGCGGTCTGGCGAAGCCGTCGACGTCATCTGGGCCGCTCCTGGGTGAAGAGGTGCGGCACCAGGACTAGCCTCGCTCTCGTGATTCTGTCTGACCGCACCATCCGCGAAGAAGTAGCAGCCGGCCGCATCGTCATCGAGCCCTTCGAGGATTCGGCGGTTCAACCATCTTCGGTCGACCTCCGTCTCGACCGCTACTTCCGCGTGTTCCGGAACCACACCCTCAGCCACATCGACGTGAAGCAGAACCTCGAGGAGTTGACCCAACTCGTCGACGCCTCCGACGAGGATCCGTTCATCCTGCACCCGGGCGAATTCGTGCTGGGATCCACCGCAGAACGAGTGGCGATTCCATCCGACCTGGTCGGGCGCATCGAGGGCAAGAGCAGCCTCGGCCGTCTCGGACTCCTGATCCACACAACCGCCGGTTTCGTCGACGCGGGTTGGGACGGCCAGCTCACACTCGAGTTCTCGAACGTCGCCAGCTTGCCGATCACGCTCTACCCCGGCATGAGAATCGGTCAGATCAGCTTCATCCGCATGACGACCGAAGCCGACAACCCCTACGGAACGGGCGAGCTCGGATCCAAGTACCAGGGCCAGAAGGGCCCCCGCCCCAGCCGCTATTGGGAAAACTTCGACCTCTGACCCGCCGATCGTTCGGGCCCGGAAAGTGTTCCGGCCCCATCACTGCTCCCAACTAGGGTTTCGGCGGTGATTGCTCGACTACGCGCTGATCCCGCAGCGCTGTTTCTCCGCTGGAGCGCGCTGTGGAGCGCGATCATGCGGGGCTACTTCATCGTGGTCAGCGTGTGGTGGGTCGTCGATGCCGACCTCAGTCCGATTCAGCTCGTGCTGCTGGGCACCGCACTCGAGGTGAGCGTGCTCGTCGGCGAGATTCCGACCGGAGTCGTGGCCGACACCCTGAGCCGCAAATGGTCGATCGTCATCTCCCAGGTGATCATGGGAGTCGGCATCATCATGTCGGGTTTGACGGTTTCATTCTGGCCGCTGGTGGTGAGCCAGGTCTTGTGGGGCCTGGGTTGGACCTTCACGAGTGGTGCCGATATTGCCTGGATCACCGACGAACTGGTGCACGCCGGGCGGGATGACGAAATCGACCGGGTCATCACCACCACGGCCCGTTGGAAGCAGATCGGGGGAGTGGTCGGCATGATCGTGCTCGGCCTCGTCGGTTGGGCGGGCGGAGTTGACGTCGCCATTGTCGCCGCCGGTGCTGTCTTCATCCTGCTCGGCATCGCGGTGGCGGTGATCTTTCCCGAGCACGGATTCACCCGGGCCGACGGTGACCATCTCGCCACATCGCTGCGCATCTTTCGGGCCGGTGTGAGTCTCGCCCGTCGGGATCGTCAGATCCTTCTCGTCCTGGCCGCAACGCTGCTTCTGAACAGCGGAGCTGAAGCGGTCGACCGCTTGTTCTTCCGCCATCTCGTCGATCTCGGCCTTCCCGCCAACCCCGATCCAGTCGTGTGGATCACGGCCCTCACAATCGTCGGCTCGCTGGCCGGAGCTCTTGCGCTCCGTTTCGTCGAAGCTCACATCGATGGCGATGGTGCGCCCCGCCGTCTCTACGTCATGTCGGTGGGGCTCGCAGTCGTCGGCACGGCCGTGATGGCAGCAGCCCCGGAAGTGTTGAGCGGGCTGGCCGGCACCTTCCTCACCCGCGGTATTGCCTGGGCCGTGATTCCCGTCGTGGCCGCCACCTGGGTCAACCGTCGAGCCACCAGTGATGTGCGAGCCACCGTTCAATCCTTCCTCGGTCAGGCCGAGTCCATCGGCGAGATCTCGGGCGGCATTGCCTTGGGCAGCGTGGCCGAGGCGTCGGGCCTTCCATGGGCGTTCACGGGCGCCGCCTCACTCTTCTTCCTCTCTGCACTCCTGGTTTGGCGATCGCCTTCGGGAAAGCCCAGCATCGAATCCCTTTCCACCGGCACGTGATGCTGCTTCACTTGGAGTCCAACGCACCACGGGACGGGGAATCGGGATGATCGGTCGATGGCACGTCGTCGAAGAGGGCGAACTGCTCCTCGGTGGCGCGCCGTCCACACCAATCGATTTCGATCCCGATCCCGACATGCCGGAGTTGATCGACGAGACGCGGGCACCACACGGGTTTCTCGATGTGGATCTGAGTCGGGCCGAGGAGTCTCGACCGCATCACGCGTCGACTTCGGCCATACCCCAAGCGCAGCCGATGGTCACCCCCCGAGCGTCACTTCCCTGGGGGTTGGGAACCGATGGCTGGCCCCACCAGAAGAGCAGGCTCGTCCGCTTGTTTCTCTGTGATCGAGACCGCTTGATCGATGGTTGTTCGGGCAAGAGTTGGGGAGCGCTCAGCTTGAGCAACGAGGTGGCGGAAGAAACCGACGCCGAGCAGACCGCGTCGGTCCCGGGCTGGTTACAGATGCCCTACCCGTCGATCCCACTCGACGTCGAACTCCGGGCCCAACCCTTCGAACGCCGTTTCACCCGGGTCGACCTCGTGCTGCTGTCCAAACATCGATGGCCCCGTCGCTACTTCGACGTCGCCTCGGTTTCCCTCACGCGGATGCAGAGGCTCGAGCGCCGACCACGGGTGTCGGTTGCCGCCGGCTCGACAGGGATCAGTCTTCGCTGACCACGTGACTGGTGCTGATCGTGTGGATGGTCTCACCCGACTCGATGGCGGCCTTACGTTCCAGATCGACTCCGACCGCTCGGCCTTCGCCGTTCTCGATCGCTTCGAGGAGGTGCATAGCGATGTCGGCAACCCGCACTTCGGACTCCTCCTTGCCGTGGCCCTTCACGCCGTCGTCCATCATGATGTAACAGAACGGGCAGGCAGTGGCCACCCGCGACGCACCGGTGTTGATCAGTTCGAGCGAACGCTCATCGTTGACCTTGGTGCCGACGGTTTCCTCCATCCACATCCTGGCCCCACCCGCACCGCAACACATGCCCTTGGTGCCGTTGCGCCCGGCTTCGACGATCTGCACACCCTTCAATGACCCGATGACGTTGCGGGGCGACATGTAGACGTCGTTGTGGCGGCCCAGGTAACAACTGTCGTGGTAGACGATCCGTTCCTCGAGGGAGGCCTCGGAAACATCGAGCTTGCCCTGATCGATGAGCCACTCGAGGAATTGGCTGTGGTGCACGACCTCGTAGTGACCGCCGAGTTGTGGGTACTCGTTCATCAGCGTGTTGAAGCAATGCGGGCACTGCGTGATGATCTTCTTCACGCCGATTCCGTTGAGCGTTTCGATGTTCTGCTGAGCCAACATCTGGAAGACGTACTCGTTGCCGCCACGACGAGCCGAGTCGCCGGTGCACAACTCGGCCGGACCGAGGATGGCGAAGTCGATGTTGGCCCGGTTCAGGAGCTTGGCCATCGACTGCGTGACCTTCTGGTTCTTGTCGTCGAAGGACCCAGCACAACCGACCCAGTAGAGGTACTCGTGACCGAGCGCTTCGGTGCCGTCGACGATCGGGACGTCGAGATCCTTCGCCCAGTCGGCTCGCGTGCTCTGGCTCATTGCCCACGGATTGTTCTGGTTTTCCATTGCTCGGAACGCCATGCCGAGTTCGCTGGGGAAGTCGCTCTCCATGAGGGTGAGGTAGCGGCGCATGTCGAGGATCTTGTCGAGGATCTCGATGTTGACGGGGCAGATCTCGTCGCAGGCCTTGCAGCTCGTGCAGGCCCAGATCTCTTCCTGCGTGATCCGCTCGAACACCGAGTCGGACTCGACCTGGATCTCGGCCAACACGCTGAGCGGCGGGTTGACAGCCGGGGTTCCGGTGCGGCTCATCACCTCGCCCGTCTTGAGCACGATCTCACGCGGGTCGAGAGGCTTTCCGGTGGCATGAGCGGGGCAGACCGACGTGCACCGGCCGCACATAGTGCAGGCGTCGGTGTCCATCAGTTGCTTCCAAGTGAAGCTGTCGATCGTGTTGGCGCCGAAGGTCTCGAGGGTGGACTCGCCCGACACGAGATTCGGCATGGCCTTCATCGCACCCTTGGGCCGATCCCGATCGGACAGATACATGTTCAACGGCGACGTGAACATGTGCCGCATCATCGTTCCGGGGATGATGACGAGGAAGGCGCAGAAGCTGAGGACGTGAGCGATCCACCACCCCTGGTGCCAGCCGGCCGTGTTTCCCCAGCCGTCGACGATCTGCGAGAGCGGGTATCCGACCACACTCCATTTCTCGAACTCGGGCTGACCCTGCTCGGCGATCCGGAAGGCCTCGGCTCCGAAGCCGGTGACGCCGATCGAGAGAAGCACTCCATTGATGACGGCATGCTCGGGCTTCGATTTCGTGGCGATGCGGTAGGGCCGCCACGCCCGTGGCCCGTATCGACGTGCGATCGCCAGCAGCACTCCGGCCAGGAATCCCACGCCGGCGAGGTCACCGATCAGGGCGTAGCCGCGATACACGTCGCCGTGCAGGAACTTCAGGCTCTCGGGAACTTGATGGTTGATCTCCAGCACCGTGGTGACCCCGAGGAGGATCAAGAAGTTGAAGTAGATCAGCGAGTGCATGATCCCCGCACCGGGCTCACGGATGAGCGTCTGCATGTAGACGCCGGACCGAAAATCTGCCATCCGCTTCTTGAAGTTCTTGGGGGTGGTGGCCCGATTGTCGGGGGCGCCCCGCTCCCAGTTCTTGACCCGGTAGCTCAGTTGCACCGAACCCCAGAGGATCAGCACCGGGATGAGCGTGTAGAACGCCAGGCGGAGCGATCCCGGAATGTTCTCGAACACCTCGCGCTGGACTTCGGATTCGTCGTGGAACTGGAAAACGCTCGCGGCCACGCCCGACAGGGCGGTGACTCCAGCGATCAGCACACCAGCGGTGATCCAGAGATGGTTGGCTTTGAGCCGGCCGGAGGATTCTTCCTCGGCCCGCAGTTCGTCAGTCACGGGGGCGTCCATAGCGAGCAACAAGTTAGTGCGCCGACGGTCTCATACCCCAGACGACCGGAGGATTCGCTTTTCGACCACGTTCGACCACTCGGAGTTGCGGGGTTCATCTTGACGAAACAAACACGAAATGTGGCTCCCGTAACGTCATCCCATGGACGTCGCTTTGGTTCGGTGGCCCGATGATGAGGCGAAGAGGCGGGAGTTGAAGGCCATCGGACGGCCGCGCTTGTTGCTCGTCGACGAGTTGGCCCCGGCGCCGGTATCCGGTGACCCGCTCGAAGACTGGATCCGACTCCCAGCCGATGACCGTGATCTCCGGGCCCGACTCGACGCACTGATTCTCCGCTCCGACCCGGCGTCGGACCAGCTTCCACAAATCGACGACGACGGCCTGCTCCACATGGGCGATCACTGGGTTTCGCTTCCGCCGATCGAGCACCGACTGGTCATTGCCCTGCTGGAACGGCTGGGAACCGTGGTGAGCCGCGATGTGTTGGGTCGGGTCGGATGGCCGGGAGAGTCCGGCACCCGCAATGCACTCGATGTGCACATGCTCCGGCTCCGGCGTCGGATCGAGCCGCTCGGTCTCGGTATTCGGACCGTTCGCTCACGGGGTTATGTCCTGGACGTGGCCATCCCGAGCCGCGCCTCGGCTTTGTAAGAAACCGTTCAGTTGAGTGTCGCTCGTAAGTAACAGAGAGCGAACAAACCCGAAATGCTGGCTCTCTACCTTCATGGTCACCGGAGCACGCAGCCTCCGGCAGACGAAACGGGAGACCTCATGAGAAGGAAATGGCTAACAGCCGGTGCCGTTGGTGCCCTGCTGTTCGGTTTGTTCGCAAGTCCGGCAAGTGCCCAGGACTACGAGTGGACGACACAAGACATCCTCGACAACACGTGGTTGCTCATTGCGGCCGCTCTGGTGCTCTTGATGCAGGCCGGGTTCGCTCTCGTCGAGTGCGGGCTCACCCGCTCGAAGAACGCCGGCAACATCATGATGAAGAACATGATGGACATGGTGGTAGCCGGTATCGCCTTCTTCGTCATCGGCTACGGGTTGGCCTTCGGCGACGGGAACGCCTTCTTCGGCACCGACTCGTTCTTCCTGAAAGGAACCGCTGACTTCGCCGGCGGATACTCGACCGAAACGTTCTTCGTCTTCCAAGTGGCATTCGCAGGGGCGGCGGCCACCATCGCTTCGGGAGCGATGGCCGAACGGACGAAGTTCTGGGCCTACGTGATCTTCAGCCTGGCCATGAGCGGACTCATCTATCCCGTCGTCGTCCACATGTTCTGGGGTGGCGGGCTCATCGCCGACCTCCAGATCGGCAATGCGAAGTTCGGCGATTTCGCCGGCTCGACGGTGGTTCACAGCGCCGGCGGCTGGGCGGCCCTCATGGGTGCGCTCTTCCTCGGCCCCCGAATCGGCAAGTACGACAAGGACGGCAACCCACGAGGCATGCCCGGGCATTCGATGCCTCTTGCCATCACGGGTGTCTTCATCCTGTTCATCGGTTGGTTCGGCTTCAACGGCGGGTCCGAACTCGCCGCTGATCAGTTCCTCGCCGGAATCTTCCTCACGACATTCCTCGCCGCTTGCGCCGGCGCTCTCGGTGCCACGCTTGCGATCACGCTGATCTCGAAGAAGCCCGATGTCGGCATGACAGGCAACGGACTGCTCGCCGGCCTCGTCAGCATCACGGCCGGCACCGGCACGATCACACCCGTCGGCGCGATCATCGTGGGATTCCTCGGCGGGCTCCTGGTGGTGGCCGCCGTTCTCTTCATCGATCGTCGTGGCATCGACGATCCGGTCGGAGCGGTGAGCGTCCACGGCGTCTGCGGTGTGTGGGGCACCCTCGCCGTTGGACTCTTCGCCGTCAACGGCGACGCCTTTGTCGACGCCGCCTTCCCTCTCGAGGACGGAACCGAGTATTCAGCGTCGGGCCTGTTCTACGGCGGCGGCATCAACCAGCTACTGGTGCAGTTGCTCGGCATCGTCATCGTGGCGGCCTGGGTGCTGGTCACCAGTGGCATCGTGTTCGCAGCGTTGAAGGCCACGATCGGCCTGCGGGTCAGTGCGCAGGAAGAGATCGAAGGTTTGGACGTACACGAGCACGGCGCACCCGGCTACGGTCCCTCTGACGTAGCCGTTTCGGTCTGAGACGGGAGAGAGAGAACATGCAACTCATCACAGCAGTCATCAAGCCACACATGCTCGACGAGGTGAAAGAGGCGCTGGCCGCCGAAGGCATCCAGGGCATGACCGTCACCGAAGTCAAGGGCTTCGGACGCCAAGGAGGCCACACCGAGACCTATCGAGGTGCGGAATACAAGGTCGATTTCGTGCCGAAGGTGAAGCTCGAAATCGTGGTCAACGAGGCCGACACCACGAAGGCCGCCGAGGCGATATCCAACGCAGCCCAGACCGGCAAGATCGGCGACGGCAAGATCTGGGTCACCGCCGTCGAGTCGCTCATTCGTATTCGAACGGGCGAGGTCGGCGCCGACGCAATCTGACAACGCCCCGTAACTCAGCCGGCTGAATTTCCTTCGCCGACCGGCGCAAGGCCCCACACCTCGGTGTGGGGCCTTTCCCGTTTTCCGACGATCTGCGTGTTGGGGACTCGAAATTTGGCGAGCCACACATGCGATACAAGTCACATCAACAAAGTTGATGGTGAGACACTCAACTTTGTATACTTGACGACGTTGCGCTGTTAGAAAGGCGCATGCGGAGGCGCCCAATCCGGGCAACCGGCCGCTTCAGCAACTCGTTCTCACCAACGCAAACCACCACAAACACGAATCGAAAGAGGATTCACATCATGGCAAGAGCTGTAGGAATCGACCTAGGCACCACCAACTCCGTCGTTGCGGTTCTCGAGGCCGGCGAACCCGTCGTCATCCCGAACTCCGAAGGCGCCCGCACCACCCCCTCCGTGGTGGCATTTGCAAAGGACGGCGGGGAAGTACTCGTCGGCGAGGTGGCCAAGCGCCAGGCCATCACCAACCCCGACCGCACGATCCGTTCCGTCAAGCGCCACATGGGCACCAACTGGACCACCGAGATCGACGGCAAGAAGTACACGGCCCAGGAAATCAGTGCCCGCACCCTGATGAAGCTGAAGCGCGATGCCGAGGCCTATCTCGGCGACACGGTCACGCAGGCCGTGATCACCGGTCCCGCCTACTTCGACGATGCCCAGCGAACCGCCACCAAGGAAGCGGGCACCGTTGCCGGACTCGAAGTTCTCCGCATCATCAACGAACCCACCGCCGCGGCTCTGGCGTACGGCCTCGACAAGGACACCGCAGATCAGACGATCCTGGTGTTCGACCTCGGTGGCGGCACCTTCGACGTGTCGGTCCTCGAAATCGGCGACGGCGTGTTCGAAGTCAAGAGCACATCCGGCGACACCAACCTGGGTGGCGACGACTGGGATGAAGCGGTCATCGACTGGATGATCAGCCAATTCAAGAATGCCCACGGCGTCGATCTCGGCTCCGACAAGATGGCGGCCCAGCGACTCAAGGAAGCCGCCGAGAAGGCCAAGATCGAGCTCAGTCAAACGCAGAGCACCTCGATCAACCTGCCGTTCATCACGGCCACCGCCGACGGCCCGCTCCACCTGGAAGAAACCCTCACTCGGGCGAAGTTCCAGGAACTCACAGCAGCCCTGCTCGATCGAGTCAAGAAGCCCTTCGAGGCGGCGATCAAGGATGCCGGTCTGAAGCAGGCCGACATCGACCATGTCGTCCTCGTCGGTGGCTCCACCCGCATGCCGGCCGTCACCGAACTGGTCGAGTCGTTGACCGGCAAGGAAGCCAACAAGACAGTCAACCCTGACGAAGTCGTCGCCGTTGGCGCCGCTGTGCAGGCGGGTGTCCTGAAGGGCGACGTCAAGGACATCCTTCTCCTCGATGTCACGCCACTGAGTCTTGGTATCGAAACCAAGGGTTCGGTGATGCACAAGCTCATCGAGCGCAACACCACCATTCCCACCCGACGCACCGAGACGTTCACCACGGCCGACGACAATCAGCCGTCGGTGGAGATCCACGTGATTCAGGGTGAGCGCGAGATGGCCGCGTACAACAAGACACTCGGCAAGTTCCAGCTCGTCGATCTGCCGCCTGCTCCCCGTGGGATCCCGCAGATCGAGGTCACCTTCGACATCGATGCCAACGGCATCGTGCACGTCAGTGCCAAGGATCGGGCCACGAACAAAGAGCAATCGATCACCATCACCGGTCAGACGGCCCTGTCGAAAGACGACATCGAGCAGATGGTGAAGGACGCCGAGGCTCACGCCGAGGAAGATCACGCCCGACGCGAAGAGGCCGAGATCCGCAACAACGCCGACAGCCTCGTCTACCAGGCCGAAAAGCTCCTTCGTGACAACGCCGAGTCGATCAGTGACGACGACAAAGCATCGCTCGAAGAGCCCCTGGCCGAACTCAAGACGGCCATCGCCGGCAACGACACCGAAGCCATCAAGGATCAGACCGACAAGGTCATGGCCGTGATGCAAACCGTCGGAGCCAAGATGTACGAAGCAGCGGCCGCACAAGCCGACGGTGGTGCAGCTGCGGCTGATGCTCCCGATGACGACGAGGTCGTCGACGCCGAGATCATCGAAGATGACGAAGGCGACGAGGCCTGATGTCGGGCGACGACGCAGGAACCCCGGAGTCGGAAATCGATCCGTCGATGACCGAAGCCGGCGACGGCGCCGTCCCCGACCACTCGGGCGACGGCGCACTCACCGCTGAGGAGGTCGTCGGCGAAGAGGGATTCCTCTCCGTTGAAGGGCTGGTCTCCGACCTGGAGAAAGTCACGAGCGAGCGTGATGCTCACCTCGATCAGCTGCTTCGGCTGCAGGCCGAATTCGAGAACTACCGCAAGGCTGTTGCCCGGCGGGAAGCCGATGCGGTCGATCGGGCCAACGACAAGTTGATACTCGAGATCCTGCCGGTTCTGGATGCCTGCGACGGCGCCATTGCCAACGGCAACGAGGATGTGTTGCCCTTGCGCACCACGATCCTCGAAGCGCTGGCGAAGCAGGGTCTCGAACGTCTCGAGCCGGCCGGAGATCCGTTCGATCCCGAGCAACACGACGCCGTCATGCACGAAGACTCCTCGGACGTCGACGTGCCCACCGTGGCCGATGTGTTGCGAGTCGGCTACGGCTGGCGGGGTCGAGTGATCCGGCCTGTGATGGTCAAGACCATCGGTTGATGCAAAATCCGATCTGGCACCGAGATCCACCCACGTTTTGGGGCGATCTCGGTGCCAGATCGAGTGTCCAAGTTTTGAGCAAGGCCCGAAGGGGGTGAGCAGTGTCCCAACATGAATGGCTGGAGAAGGACTTCTACAAGATCCTCGGTGTCGCGAAAGACATCGACGACAAAGAACTGACCAAGGCCTACCGCAAACTCGCCAGGAAATATCACCCTGACGCCAATTCGGGCGACGAGAAGGCCGAAGAGCGCTTCAAGGAGATCTCGGCCGCCTACGACGTGATCGGTGACGAGAAGCGTCGAGCCGAGTACGACGAGATGCGGCGCCTCGGACCCATGGGCGGCGGCTTCCGCAGCGCCCCCGGCAGTCCCGGTGCCGGCGCCGGTGGCTTCAACTTCGAAGGCGTTGATCTGGGCGATCTGCTCGGAGGTGTCTTCGGGGGCCGTGGGGGTCGACAACAACCCGGCCGACAACAGCCCCGACCTCCCGCCGCCGAGAAGGGCGAAGATCTGGAGACGAGTCTCCACCTCAGCTTCGACGATGCCTACGCCGGTGTCACCACGTCAGTCCATCTCACGTCCGACGCGGCTTGTTCAACCTGCAAAGGGTCGGGGGCGAAGCCGGGCACCGCTCCATCGGTTTGTTCTCGCTGTGGTGGTCGAGGCGTTCTCGACGACAACCAAGGTCTGTTCTCCTTTTCCCAGCCCTGTCCCCAATGTCACGGTCGAGGTCGAGTCGTCACCGACCCGTGCCCGACGTGTTCGGGCAGCGGGATGGAACGCCGACCCCGCCAGGTGAAGGTTCGTGTTCCGGCCGGAGTCAAGGACGGCCAGAGGATCAAACTCAAGGGACGGGGAGGTCCTGGGCGAAACGGCGGCCCCCACGGCGACCTCTTCATCAAGATCGATGTGGCTCCGCATTCTGTCTTCGGTCGGAAGGACAACAACCTCACCATCGACGTGCCGATCACCTACCCGGAAGCGGCACTCGGGGTTCCGATCAGCGTTCCGACGATGAATGGAAGCCCGGTCAAGCTCAAGATTCCTGCCGGCACGCCGTCGGGGAAGACCTTCCGGGTGAAGGGACGAGGCGTCAGCTCGGGATCGAAATCGGGCGATCTGCTCGTCACCGTGAATGTCGCCGTCCCCACGTCGGTGACGGCTGAAGAGCGCGAGGCCCTCGAGGCACTCGCGAAGGTGTCAGCGGCGGCTGGCCGACAAGACCTGACAGACTCTGCATCAGGGGGTGAGACCCAATGAACCACAACCATGACGCATTCCGTGCCGTCTATGTGATCTCGGTCGCAGCCGAGCTCGCCGGCGTGCATCCACAAACGCTCAGAATCTATGAACGAAAAGGGCTTGTCTCGCCGGCCCGTACCGATGGGGGCAGTCGCCGCTACTCGGATCGAGACATCGAGATGTTGCGCCGGGTCCAGGATCTGACCGAGAGTGGTCTCAACCTGCTCGGCGTGAAACGAGTACTCGAGCTCGAGGCCGAGCTCGCTCGCACGAAGGCCCAGATCGCTGAACTCGAAGGCAACCAGCGACAAGCCGTCGAAGAAGCACACCGAACTCACCGCCGTGATCTCGTGCCGGTGAATCAGGCGATCACCGTGTACCGCGGTCGACGCCGAGTCTGATCGACCGGCGGCCGAAAGAGTATTTGGCCTCGTTTCTTTCGCCGACCGATGGAGAAGGCTCAGCATTGCCGGCTCGTGTCAATGAGTTGGCTTGTTCGTCGGCTCAATAGTTGAAACCAGAATCGGCGGAGCCGGTGAGGCCAAGCCGAACAAGGTGATAGCGAGACCGGTTGAGTAGTTGAAACCAGGATCGGCGGAGCCGGTGAGGCGCAGCCGAACAAAGTGATAGGGAGACCAGATGGCACTCGACCCGAACCGTTGGACGATCAAAACCCAAGAAGCGATCACCGCCGCCATTGACAGAGCGAAGCAGGAATCGCACCCGGAAGTGACGCCCGATCACATCCTGCTGGCTCTGCTCGGGCAGGCCGAGGGGATTGTCCTTCCCATTCTGAACAAGCTGGGCAAGCAGCCGGCGTTGATCCGTAGTGAGACCGAAGCCGCTCTGGCCGGACTTCCGAAGGCGTACGGCTCGGATTCTCGTTTTGCCAAGACGACCAACCGCGTGATGGCCGACGCGGACTCGGTGCGGGCCGAACTCGGCGATGAATACCTCAGCACGGAACACCTTCTCCTGGCGTTGGCGAACCCCGATCCCGCGGGACCAACGGCCCGACGGCTCGACGTGAGCCGCGAGGATTTGTTGGCGGCGCTCCAGGAAGTTCGTGGCTCACATCGAGTGACGAATCAGAATCCGGAGGACCAGTTTCAGGCACTGGAGAAATATGGGCGAGACCTCACCGAGGCGGCCCGGGCAGGAAAGCTCGACCCTGTCATCGGGCGCGATGACGAGATCCGGCGTGTGATTCAGGTTCTCAGCCGGCGCACGAAGAACAACCCGGTTCTGATCGGTGAACCCGGTGTGGGAAAAACCGCGATTGTCGAAGGCCTGGCCCAGCGGGTCGTCGAGGGTGATGTGCCCGACAGCCTGAGGAACCGTCGGGTGATCGCGCTCGACATCTCATCGATGCTGGCCGGGGCCAAATTCCGCGGTGAGTTCGAGGAGCGGCTCAAGGCGGTCTTGAAGGAGATCACCGATGCCGAAGGCGAAGTGATCACCTTCATCGACGAGATGCACACGGTGGTCGGGGCCGGAGCCGGCGGCGATTCGGCGATGGATGCCAGCAACATGCTGAAGCCGATGTTGGCTCGGGGTGAGTTGCGGATGGTCGGGGCCACCACGCTCGATGAGTTCCGCAAGTACATCGAGAAGGACGCCGCGCTCGAACGTCGGTTCCAGCAGGTGTTCGTCGGGGAGCCCTCGGTCGAGGATTCGATCGCCATTCTTCGCGGACTGAAAGAACGCTACGAAGTCCACCACGGCGTCCGCATTCAAGACGCAGCACTCGTGGCTGCGGCCACGCTGTCGGATCGGTATCTCACCGGTCGATTCCTGCCCGACAAGGCCATCGATTTGATGGACGAGGCGGCGTCGAAACTCCGGATCGAGATCGACTCGATGCCGACCGAGATCGACGTGGTGGAACGCCGCATCCGACAACTCGAGATGGAGAAGGTTGCGCTCTCCAACGAAACCGATGCGGCCTCTCTGGAGCGCCTCGGAGAACTCGACGCCGAGCTCGCCGATCTGAACGAAAAGAGCGGCGCAATGAAGGCGCATTGGCAGAACGAGAAGGACGCAATCGGCAAGATTCGTCTATTGAAGGAGCTCCATGAGGGGGCCAAGCGAGATCTCGAGCGAGAGCCCGACCTCGAGAAGGCGGCCGAGGTTCGCTTCGGCCGGCTACCGGCACTCGAGCGTCAGATCGAGGAGGCCACCGATGCGCTGGCCGCGCTCCAGTCCGAACTGACGATGCTGAAGGAAGAGGTCGACGAAGAAGACATCGCCGAGGTCGTCAGTCGGTGGACCGGTGTGCCGGTCAGCCGCTTGATCGAGGGGGAGAGCCGCAAGCTGCTTCGCTTGGAGACCGAACTCCACCGACGGGTGGTCGGTCAGGAGGAAGCCGTTGGTGCTGTGAGCGCAGCGATTCGGCGCAGCCGGGCTGGGCTATCCGATCCGAACCGCCCGATCGGCAGCTTTCTCTTTCTTGGTCCCACCGGTGTTGGCAAGACCGAACTCGCGAGGTCTCTGGCCGATTTCCTCTTTGACGATGAGCGGGCGATGACCCGCATCGACATGAGTGAGTACATGGAGAAGCATGCCGTTTCCCGACTCATCGGCGCCCCTCCCGGATACGTCGGTTACGACCAGGGTGGTCAGCTCACCGAAGCCATTCGTCGGCGTCCCTACGCGGTGGTTCTGCTCGACGAGGTCGAGAAGGCTCACCCCGACGTCTTCAACATCTTGCTCCAGCTGCTCGACGACGGGCGACTCACCGACGGGCAGGGTCGAACGGTCGACTTCAGCAATGTCGTGCTGATCATGACCTCGAATCTTCAAGGTGACCCGAAAGACTTCTTCCGTCCGGAATTCATCAATCGTGTGGACGACATCGTTCGATTCCGAGCGCTCACCGAGGATGACCTGACCGAGATCGTCGAAGTTCAGCTCCAGAACATCGTGCGGCGCCTCGCAGGGCAACGCCTGGGCTTCGACATCACCGACAAGGCGAAGGCCCATATCGCCAAGCTCGGCTACGACCCCGCCTTCGGCGCTCGCCCTCTCAAGCGGGTGATTCAGCGTGAGATCGTGGATCGAGCAGCCAACGTGATTCTGGAAGGCGACATCGCCGACGGGGCCACACTCTTCGTCGACCTCGCGGGTGATGAAATCTCCGTAGAAGTTCGATAGGCGACGCGCCGGTCAAGACGCCGAAAGCTCCTGCTCCACCTGGTGGTGGTCGCGTAGATCGAGTTCGTTCGGGCCGGTCTGTGCGACCCCGTCGACGCGACGGATTTCGAGGCCGAAGAGTCGCAGAGGAATCGCGACGATCGCCGTGATCACCTCAGTGGTGGTTGCGAGCAGAATCCAGAGATCGAGGACGGGCGAGCACGACTCGAGGTAGCGGAGGTCGAGATCACGGAAGCGTCCGAAGTCTGGGTCGGATCGAGCCTCGGCTTGCCACAGACCGGTGAGTCCCGGCTTGACCAGCACCCGACGAGCGAGCTGCCGGTCGAACTTGGCGGCTTCGTGGGGCAGCGCGGGGCGAGGCCCGACGAGACTCATGTCGCCTCGGAGGATGTTGAAAAGCTGCGGGAGTTCGTCAAGGGACAGGTCACGAAGAACTCGGCCAATCGGCGTGATCCTCGGATCGTCGGACATCTTGAACAAGGGGCCGCTTCGCTCGTTCGACGAATGGAGTTGATCCTGGAGGCCCTCGGCGTGGATCACCATCGACCGAAACTTGAACATTCGAAAGGTTCCGCCGTCTTGGGCCAAACGGCGCTGGCGGAAGAACGCGGGGCCGCCGTCGCCGAGGCGAATGGCCGTCGAGATGACCAACAATGCCGGAGCGAGGATGAGGATGAGCGTGGCCGAGACGATGATGTCGACGATCCGTTTGCTGATGCGACTCAGGAGGGGCAACGACGGACTGGGAAGCGTGAGCGCCGATCGCACTCGCACGACTGGGGTCGTCGAGGCCAGGGGTTTGATTCTCGTTGACACGGCCATCACGAGCCAGGTGGTTCCCGCACCCAGCAGCAGGCTGAATGGGTGCGCCACCCAGAATTCAAGCCACCACAATCCGGCAAGGCCCACCGCGGCGAGGGTGGCAAAAACCACTCGGCGGGCCGTGGCGACGTTGATCACCAACGAATCCGAGGGACGGAGCGGGACGCTCAGTGGCAACAAGGCGGCGAGTCCGACCAGAACGGCGCCGGCTGCGGCGCGGCCCGACTGCTGCGTCAGGATTGCCAACGGCAGCCCCCAGAGCAACGAGACAGCCCCCAACTCGTGAATACGTGGCCGCGCCAACTTCTTGGCCAAACGGGGCCCTCGCCGATTGTTCACTTCATCCTTTTGTTCGTCGCCCGCGTGAATCAGTTGCTCGTCTGATGACGTAGACACCCTAGATAAGTCGCGGAATAGGCCCTCGTTTCGTGCCGAGAGATGTCGAGACAATCTGGACTGTCCGGCCCGAGGAATTCGAAACCCTCGGGTTCAGGTCGAAACGGTGGCCAGCCGACCGAGGAGCCATGTCCGTTCGGCGTCGTTGTCGCACACGACGAGCGCATTCTCATACGCACTTGCGGCGGCTCTCCGATTTCCGAGGCGGCGGTGGAGTTCGGCTTTGGCCGAATGGAGGTAGAGGTAGTGATCAAGATCGCCGCGGGCATCGAGCTCTTCGAGGAGGTCGAGGCCGGCGGCGGCACCGTCACGCTCGGCAATGGCGGCCGCCCGATTCAGCTCTACAACGGGGTTACCGCCGGCGCTGATCATTTGATCGTAGATCGAGACGATGGCGGCCCAGTCGGTGGCAGCGAACGTTGCCGCCGAGCTGTGAACGGCAGCGATCATGGCTTGCTGTCGATAGGGGCCGTTGCGATCGTTGGAGTTTCGGGATGGCCGAGCGGGGGCTGAGATCAGATGGGCCAGCCCCCGATCGATCTTGTCGCGATCCCAGCGTTGGCGATCTTGGTCGGCGAGAAGCACCGGCTGCCCGTTGCCGTCGACGCGGGCGTTGCGCCGCGAGTCGGTCAGGAGACAGAGTGCGGCCAGACCTCGAACTTCGGGATCGTCGGGAGTCAGCTCGGCCAGGGTCTCCGCCAGCCAAACCGCCTCGTCGCACAGGTCGCCGCGCAGAAGCGTGCGGCCGTGGGAGCTGACATGGCCCTCGGTGAAGACGGCGTAGATGACGCCGCATACGGCCTCGAGCCGATCGGCCAGGCGATCCCGGGGAGGAATCGTGAACGGAATTCCCGCCGCTCTGATCTTCGATTTGGCCCGAACCAGTCGTTTGGCCATGGTCGGTTCGGGAACGAAGAAGGCATGAGCGATCTGCGCCGTCGACAGCCCACCCACCGAACGGAGCGTCAGGGCGACCTGCGCGTCGATGCCGAGCGCAGGGTGACAGCACCCGAAAAGCAGAGCCATCTGGTCATCGATCAACATCTCGGGCTGGGGCTCGACCTTTGCTGCTTCCGCAAGTGCCGGCAGGCGGTCATCGAATCTCTTGTTTCTCCGTATTCGGTCGATTGCCTTTCGGCGGGCAGTCGTGAGAAGCCACCCGCCCGGCCGGTCCGGAACACCGTCTTTACGCCACCGGGTAGAAGCCTCGACGAACGCTTCTTGGACCACATCCTCGGCCATTTCGAGGTCTCGCAGCTCCCGGACCAGGGTGGCGACGAGTCGGGGCCACTCGTCTCGGAACGCCAGCGTGATCGCGTTGATTGCGGCGTTTTGCATGAGTCGAGCGGCCCCGTCGTGTTTGTTACGAGAATCAGGTCTGGTCCGGGAATTCCATGATTGGCCGAATTTCCACGGTGCCGTAACCGACGCTCGGAATCTTCGCCGCCCAATCAATTGCGGCGTCGAGATCCGGAACGTCGATCAGGTAGAAGCCGCCGAGGGCCTCTTTCGTCTCGGCGAACGGCCCGTCAGCGGTGATGGTCTTGCCGTTGCGAACCTGCACGTTCGTGGCCGTCTCCGTCGGATCGAGCGCTTCGCCGCCGAGCATGGCGCCCGCTTCGGCGAGCTCGGCGGTGTAGGAGAACCAATGCTGCATCTCGGCGGCCATCTCGGGGGTGTCCCACGCCGGGCCGGCAGCTTGGTCGGAATAGAGGAGGAGTGCGTACTTCATGAGTTGGATGCCCTTCTTCTGTGCTGTGTTTGAGTTTCGGGATTCGACCCGCTTGCAGCCACGACGATCGCGATGGGCGCCGATGGACAACGAGTCGAGAACATTGGTCCCAGGCCGGCTACCCCTTCGGCGAAGCCCATGCCGCCGATCACACGGAGAGCGCCGGCCAACCGCTCCTCTCGGTGTTGTCGTTCGGCATCGACCGACTCGAACGATGGCGGGAAGTTGAAGACGAGGTCTTCCTGTTTGGGTTTGAACTCTGAGGTTGCGAGAATTTCTTCGGCACCGGTCACCGTCGGATCGTAGAACGGACGCCGATTCGATGCCCGGGACCCGGCCATCGGGGCCGGCCGGCACCACCGACCGCTAGTCTCCCGGGCGTGCCTGCAACAATCGTGGTCGGAACACAATGGGGTGACGAGGGCAAGGGGAAGTTCACCGATCTCCTCTCCAAAGAAGCCTCGATGGTCGTGCGCTATCAAGGCGGCCACAACGCGGGCCACACGATCGTCATCGACGGCGAACGTTACGCGATCCAACTCGTCCCCAGCGGCGTCTTCTACGACCACATCACGCCCGTGATCGGTAACGGTGTCGTCGTCGATCCCTTCGTCCTATTGAAGGAAATGGACACGCTCACCCGACGCGGCATCGACTGCTCGCGAGTTCGTGTCTCGGGCAACGCCCATCTGATCCTGCCCTATCACCAGGAACTCGATGCCCTACACGAGCGGCACCTCGGAAAGGACAAACTCGGAACGACGAAACGCGGGATCGGTCCGGCCTACGCCGACAAGGCGATGCGGGTCGGCATCCGGGTCCAGGATCTGTTGGACGAGAAGATCTTCCGCCAAAAGCTCCACGCCACCCTTTCCCACACCAACCAGGTGTTGACCAAAGTCTTCAACCGGCTTCCGATCGACCCCGATCAGCTTGCCGACAAGGTGCTCGGCGAGTGCCTGGAAGGACTCCGCCCCCACATCGCCGACTCCGTCAACCTCATTCACGACGCGCTCGAAGCAGGCCAGCACGTGTTGTTCGAGGGGGCCCAAGCCACATTCTTGGATCTCGACCACGGCACCTACCCCTTCGTCACATCGAGCAACCCCATCGCCGGCGGTGCTTGCGCCGGCGCTGGTATCGGACCGAAACACATCGATCGGGTGGTCGGAATCGCGAAGGCCTACGTCACCCGCGTCGGCGCCGGACCCTTCCCCTCTGAGTTGTTCGACGAAGATGGCGACCGGATCGTCGAAATCGGCAAGGAATTCGGAACGAACACCGGACGTCGTCGCCGACCGGGGTGGATCGATGCGGTCATGCTCCGGCATGCGGCACGGATCAACGGTCTCACCGAACTCGCCATCACGAAGCTCGACGTGTTCGACACCTTCGACACCGTCAAGATCTGTGTTGCGTACGACGTTGATGGGCAGCGGGTCGAACAGCTTCCCTACCATCAGAGCGAGCTGCATCGGGCCAAGCCGATTTACGAGGAGTTTCCGGGTTGGAACACCGACCTGACGTCGGTCAAGGAACGAGGCGAACTACACCCCAACGCGGCGGCGTTCCTCGATGCGATCGAAGAGCGTGCCGGCGTGCCGGTCACCCTGGCGTCAACGGGTCCGGGTCGCGATCAGTTCCTTCACTGGTCGCAGATTTCCTAGCCGGCTGTTCCGTCGTCCCGGTTGCGGCTCATTCGCCCCGACGGCGTCTGGGCAGATCGTCGGAGTTGCCAGGTCCGGGAGCCGCCATTCCTCGGAGATTCGGCGGGATCCAATTTCCGTTGGCATCGACATCGGCCGACTGGGTCGGTGCCTCAGCCGTGGCCACAGCAGACGCCGGCCCCGATGGAGCCACCGCTGGGGCCTGCCGTTGGCTCCCAGCCTGGTTGGACGACAAGCTGGGTATTGACTCAGGTGCCGGTGGTGGGACTGATGGCGCAGTGGGCCGCGGAGTCTGACTCCTCGCTGGGGGTGACGGGATCTCCCTCACGGGGGATGGACCATCATCATCCAACGACGTGCCGCGAGGTGGCGGGACCGGTGGCGACCATGGCGGCGTCGGCGCAGCTGTCGCTCGGGCCCTTGTCGAGCTCATCGGATCTTGGAGCGGAGTCGGAGCGGGCGTCGAACCCGACCAGTTGATCCCGGTCTGGGGCGCAGGCGCAACGGGGGCGGTGGG